>USCB01000001.1 GCA_900553125.1 uncultured Clostridium sp.
AAATTAAGACATTTTCCTAAATGATTTATTAAGACATTATCATAAATGAATCATAGCTTTCTTATGAAAGTTTTATACAATTTCCAAGAGAATTATTAAAAAGAGAAGAATATAAAGTTCTATCACCAAATGCTATGTTACTATATTCTATTTTAACCGATAGGTTAGAATTATCATTTAAACAAATAGAAAGTAACAAAAAATACAATTCTATGATGCAAAAGGCGATATGTATGTAATTTTTAAGAGAGAAGAAATACAAGAAAAAATGCATATAAAACATGCTGCACTTGATAGTGCAATATTACAATTAAAAGAATGTAATCTTATAAAAGAGAAAAAGCAAGGCAAAAATATGCCAAATATTATTTATTTAGGCAAAACCATAGGAATGATAGAAAGTGAAAAAATAGATAAATTAAGGAGTGTCGAAAATCAGCAGTCAGGAGTGCATGAAATCAACACTCCTGAGTGTAGAAAATCGACAGTACTTAATAGCAATAATAATAAATATATAAATAATAACTATAAAGGCTATCAAGGAAAAAAGAATACTTATCAAGGCAGAGTTTATCCATCTGGATATTTAAACAAGCTATATGCTAATTATAATTCACCCAATGATAGTGTTGAAGATTATAAAAAATCAAACGGAATCACCAATTTAAACGATTTGATAGAAAATAATGGTTAAGGAGGATTTGAAATGGAAAATATTAAAGTAAAAGACAGATTTGTAGATGAAAAAACAGGAATTGAATATATAAAACAAGGAGATTATTATTTGCCTAATTTAGTATTAGCACCAGAAGAAACAAGTTATACAATTGGAAAATATGGCAGAATGAAATTGAATTATTTAAAAAATTATAAAAAAGCTGAATATATCATTTTATTTACGGATGGTAAATAGATATTTACACGAGATAGATATTGCTTGTGAAGACAGAATAAAAACAATTATATCTCAGTTAGTAGAACAAGAAAATGTAACTGAAGAATTCAAAGCAACTAATCAAATGGAATGGGTTGGCAGGATGAATTCAATTAAAAATCGTGCTGAAGAAATTGTATTAAGTGAATTAATTTATGTGTAGGAGGTATCAAAATGGATGAAGTAAGATTATATGAAATGTATTTAAATGAGGCTATTGAAGAAAGAAAAACTGATTTAATAAATAGAAATGAAGAATATAAAAATTTGAGAGAAAAATTTAATGATATTATGAATAAATATCCAAATTTACAATTTATATTAGAAGATAGAGAACTGATATTAAATGAAACAGAATGTAAAATGTTACAAAAACTGGTTAAAATTTATATGGAAATTTGTGATTTTGAGGAAAAGGAAATATTCCTTTTAGGTGGTAAAGAAATGTATTTCTATTTAAAAGATACAGGTGTTATTAAAGAAAAATAAATCACATTTTATACAACATAATTATAATTTGAATTACAAATAATTTTACAATTAAAAGAATAAAAAATTTTTTAGGAGAGATTTCAGATGAAATTTCTTCTTTTTTTAAGGCAATTTTTAGTAAAAATGGGGTTAGAAATTGGCTTATATTACAAAATGAAATATTTAAAGCAAGCGACGCATTTATACTCCCGTATAAATACAGCTTGTTATTTTTAGCAAAATGAATGGATGGGGAAATTCTTTCCCCAAACCCCATAAAGAATTTTGAAAAGAAATGATTTAATCTTATAGGTTGCCCTTTAAGATTAGATCATACAGTTTGTTAATTAGTCCCATAGAATATTTTTAAAACATGTTTATATCCTGGAAATGATAGCGTTTTTATATCTTTTATTACTTTTTGAACATCATAGTGAACTTTTAATTGCCTATACACAACTTTACTTTTATCGATTTCCAATATTCCATATGGTGCTTCATCCGTCTTCCCAGGGCAACCTAAAGCTCCAGGATTAATGTAGCACTTTTCAGTGCTTTTATTGTAAATTGCAACATGAGTATGCCCATATAAATAAATATCTGAATTTACATCTTGAAACATTTCTTCATTTTCTTGTAAATTAGCAATTTTTATGTGTCTTTTAAAATTCATTTCATTATCTAATGGATAATGAACTATATAAATTTTTTTGTTAAATACTTCAATCATATTCTCATTTGGCAAAGTTTTTATAAATTTTTTTGAAATATTACTCAATTGGCTTTTTATCCATTCATTTCTATCTAATTGTTCTTGACTAACTTTTACTTTTTCATCATGTACTATTGTTGGCATTCCTTCTATTATATATTTTTCTCGATTTCCTCTTACATATATACACTTTTCCTTTATTTGTAAGATTCTTTGTATTACTTCTTCAGATTTTCCTGCTCCGATCAATAAAATCCCCTAAACAAATTATTTTATCTACTTCTTCTTTTTCAAGCATTTTTAAAACACTATTTAAAGCATCAATATTTCCATGTATGTCTGATATTATACCTATTTTCATATTATTCTCCCTTTTCCATATGTGGCATTATCAGGATTTTTTCTTATCCTTAATAATATTATTAGTCTATTTGTTCTAATTTAATTAATTCCTTTTTTCTAAAAACCAATTTTATTAGACAAGGTGATTTTATATCTAAAACTGTTTTTTTATCATATACTAATTTAACATTTTCATTTACTTCGCACCAATTTAGTAAGAAAAATTTTATGGAACCTCCGATGACTTATAACTGCAATTCTTTTTCCTTCATATTCTTTAAGAATTTTATCAAAGAATTTATTCATTCTTTGTCTTGTTTCTTCAGCACTTTCTCCATCAGAAGTTTTAAATTCTCTATCTAATAATTGTTCTTGTGAAGGATCTCTTGTTTTTTTATCTTTCATAAATTCACCCAATTCTGTTAAATTTCCTAATTTTCTTTCATTTAAGTTACTATTTAAATTAAGTGGTAAATTATTAGTATTAGCAATATATTTTGCAGTTGCTTTTGCTCTAGTATAGCTACTTGACCAAATAGTGTCAAGATTATTAAGTTCAATATTCTCGCTTAATTTTTTAGATTGTTCTTCTCCTTGTACAGATAATATTTCTTTTTCATTAATCATTTGAGAATCTTCACTTGTATTTCTAATTCCATTTTCATCAACAGTTTCAGCATGTCTAATTAAATAAATAATAGTATCCTCCATCTTAAATAACTTCTCCTCTCAGTTTTTATATTTTATATTATACTTTAATTTAATAGAAAAAATGTAAGTTATCACTCTAATTGTCACTTAAAATTTATAATTTATTTATACTATTTTCTTTGCTTTAACAATTAAAAAGAATGGTCTATCTAATTGATTTATGTATTTTGGATTTTTAGTCAATGCTTCTTGACTTGCAACAGGTTCTTCAATTTTTTCTATAGAAAATCCACTTTTGACAAGCACATTAATAATTTCAGTAAAAGTTCTATGATATTTTATTACATCTTTTTCAAACCATTCCTTCGTTCTTATACCAGGTCTATTGTAATCTGAAAATAATCCAAAGTACTTGTCATCTATAATTGTATGTCCTTTTTTAACATTTTCCGTATATTTTGTACATGTTGTAAATGGATGTTCTTGGGAGAATATTAGATAGCCATCTTTATTTAATAAATTATAAATATCTTTTACTAATCTATTATAGTCTTTTATATAATGAAATGCTAATGATGATATTACTATATCAAACTTATCGTTAATTTGATATATATCTTCCATTACTATTACTTTATAATCTATATCTTTTAATTTATTATATCTATTTGCCATCTCTATCATATGTGTAGAAATATCCAGTCCTAATATACTTTTCTCACCTAACTCTTTATAATATTTATCATTTTCTCCATATCCACAGCCTAAATCTAATATTTTTTTATTTTTAACATTAGGCATAATATTTCTAAAAGCTGGGATTTCAATTAAATCATTTGCATTTAATCCCCTTTGATTAATTCTAAGTTCATCATATTTTTCAAAAAAATGCTTTCTCATCATAAATATTCTGTTTCATAGTTCCTCCTAAATTAATATTTGTGCTCAAATTATATTATAAAAATATTCTTTTAACAATGCTTTGTAAAATTTATTGAATGAACACAAAGTTATCGAATATTTTAAATTTTTTTGACTTTACTCTGCCACAACGATATAAATAATTTTAATCTCACTATACATTTTACTTAAAAATAACTTTCTTAAATTTATTTTTTCCAAATTGAATAACTTTTTCATTTTCAATTTTAATTGATTTATTAACATCTTCAATTAATACTGAATCTAATTTTACACCTCTTCCAAGTATCATTCTTTTAGCTTCACTTTTGGAATTACTAAATCCTATTCTGACTAATAAATCACATATATTTATAGTATTTTCATTAATTTCAAATACTTCTATATCTTGTGGTATTCCACCATTTGCAATTCTTAAATATCTCTCTTTTATTTCTTCAAAATCAGATTCTTTATCATACATTGCTAGTAATTCTTTTGCAAATCTAAAATGAGCTTCTCTTATATCTCCTGCCATAATTTTATCTATTTCTTCTGTTGGTAAATCAGTTGCTAAATCAAAATATTGTTTTAATATATCATCTGGAATTTTCATACTTTTTTCAAATTTATCAAAGGGAGCATCTGTAATTCCAATATAATTATCAAGAGATTTGCTCATTTTTTCTTTTCCGTCAAGCCCTACTAGTAAAGGAAAAGTCATAACAACCTGTGGTTCTTGGTCATAATCTCTTTGTAGTTCTCTACCTACAAGTAAATTAAAAGTTTGGTCTGTCCCTCCAATTTCTATGTCTGCATTTAAAGCTACAGAATCATAGCCTTGCATTAAAGGATATAATAATTCGTGCATTGATAAAGGTAAATTATTTTCAAATCTATTTTTGAAATCATCTCTTTCCATTATTCTGGCAACTGTATATTTACTCGTTAATTTTATAACATCCTCAAAATTCATTTTAGATAACCATTCAGAATTAAATACAATTTTAGTCTTGTCCTTATCCAATATTTTTATTGCTTGTTCCATATAACTTTCTGCTGACTTTCTTGTTTGCTCAAATGTTAATGCGGGTCTTGTCTTGCTGTTTCCAGATGGATCTCCTATCATTGCTGTAAAATCTCCAACCACAAATATTATTTCGTGCCCCATATCTTGAAATTGTTTCAATACTCTAAGTGGAACAGAATGTCCTATATGCAAATCTGGTCTTGATGGATCTGCACCAAATTTTATTTTTAATTTTTTTCCACTTTTTATTTTTTCTTCTAAATCTTCTACAGAAAATATCTGTACTGCTTTTCTTTTTATTATTTCTAAATTATCCATATTATTAACACTCCTTATCAAATTTATTTAATTATAATTAGAGTATTATAATAGAATAGCCTTAAAGTTCTTAACTTATCAGGCATAGTACCACCTCCATTTTAGAGATTCAAAAAGAGCTGAATCTCCCTATATTTAAAGGGCGAATCAACTCCGCTGTACCACCTTTATTCACAATAATTGTTATTGCCTCATTTATAGTTTTTCGTAGCCACACGATAGTTACTATAAGAATTGTAATTCAAATTTTATATACTGATAATTTTCACCACACATTATCTCTCTATTAGTTACTATAAAATTCTACTGAGTTTCTTTTTAATACATAACTATATTCAATTATTTTATATTTTAACATTATTATAAAGTTTTGTCAAAATCATTTTTTCTTGCAATAACTTCAAATGTATGGCAATGTTTCATTTTACCTAAAGCAGTTGGTCTATCTTTTTCAATTTTCTCAAATTCTAAAATATCAAAATCTTTAAACAATTCAATTACATCTTCCTTACTTAAAAATGTTCTTTTATCTGCCCCTGTATTCCATTCTTCTTTTAATCCAAAGAAATTACCAACAAAAAATCCATTTGAATTTATACTATTGCATATTTCTTGCCACATATTATAAAAATATTCTTTATTACAAAAAGGTAAAGCATTGTTTGATATAATTAAATTGCATTTAGGTAAATGTAATTTTTCGAATTTTTGAACTTGAAAATTAAATTTATCTTGTTTTTCATAACTTAATTTGTTTCTTATTGTATTTTCAACATTAGTTTAAGCTATTGATAGTACATTCCAATTATGTTCTATTAAGTATATTGTGTCACATCCTGATCCACATCCTAAATCAATTGCATTTCCTGTTAAATTGTTATATTTCTCTATAAATTTTATAATATTCTTACGAGGAGGTTTATTATCAGTAATTTTATGATAATTATTCCAGTTATTCATATATTTAATTTCTCCAATCTTCTATATATTTTTATTTTTCATATAACTACTTTTAAATTTTTTGGGCAGAATTTCCATTTATTTTTTACTTTACAATCTATTATCCGTTTTTGGTTGATCTAACTTCTTGTGTAGTATATTATTTGTAAAAACCATAAATAATGTATAAAATACTGAACCTATCATTCCAAAGATTCTTATTCCTTGTTCATTGCACATTATGGTACCATATAGATTTAATATTCCGCAAATACCTACACAAATAGTTGATATTCCAATAAAATTAAAACTGTACATCAATATAATCAATATCAACATTAATAAGAATGTTATAGTTTTATATTTTTGTTTCTTTTTATTGGTTACTTGTCCTAATATAAAAAATGTTGATCACACATTTTTTTCGTTCTTTTATTACATTAAATTTAATTCATTTATTATATTAACTATGCTATCATATTTATCTGGTTCAACTTTTTTTGAAATAATACCTGAAGAATTACCTGTAGTAATGTTATTTTGATTATCATCGATAAAAACAGATTCGCTAGGTATTAGATTATATCTTTCTAATAAAGTCATATATATACTTACAAATGGCTTAACTTTATGCTCTTGATATGATAAAACATATCCATCTACTAATTTGAATAATCCACTTTTTTCAACAAATTCGTATGTATATGGATTAATATTAGATAATAAATATATTTTATAATTATTATTTTTTAATTTTTTGATTAAGTTTAAAACATTTTCATCAACTTTAGCAAAGTTGTTATAATTATACCAAAAATCAGTTATTAGATTATCATAGACATGATTTGTTCTATCTTTTACGATTTCTATTGCATTTTCTCTTGTTATATAACCTGTATCAATTAGAGCATTTCCTAACCATTCAGGAGAATTTATAATATTATCTAAAATAAATTTTTGTTCATTTCTATCACTAGTAAATTTCTGCAATACATCATCTACATTAAAGTTAAGTATAACATTTCCAATATCGAATATTATATTTTTAATTATTCTATCTTTTTTTAATTCTTTATTATCCATTTGAAATCTCCTCTTTTTTGACTTTTATGTAAATTTATGCTATAATATAAGTGTAGTTAGCTTAAATAGCACATTGAAAAAAATGAAGGTGAGGAATACAACTATGGCAACAACTATTATCAACATTCACAAACAGGCAGGTCAGAAAAAGGATGCTATCCGCATCAACTCCATCGCAGATATCCCTGCATTTCTGAAGGAAACAATTACTATTAAGAATAACCAAATTAATTTGGTTTGCGTTGAAGGTAATGAAACTGCTCCTTTGGGTAGCGTTATTGGATACGAAGAATCTACTTCTACTAGCACAGGTTGGAATACTTGGCACATCGCCAATGCTACTACCAATCTCGTAGAAATTGATGGTGTGTTCTATAAGAAAGCAACGGTTATGCACGCACAGGCTGTTTCTGAAGAGTTTCCTGAATTTCTTGAAGGTGCAAACATTACTCATAATGAGGATGGCTCTTGGTCTATTAAGACTGATTGGGGCATTAGCACAGGTTTCCCTGGTGCTTCTTACTGGGTACGTTATGGCACTAAAGAAGATGGAACTCCTGATGCAAATATTTTGACCAAGACTGAAAAGTCTTATCGTGACTATATTGTCTGCGATGAAAATGGTCAGGATCTCGGATATCTCTGTGAAATTGATCCAGCGTAAAAAACAAGAGGTTTGGTAATCCTCACACAAAAGCAATAGGTTTCATTTGCCTTGCTTAAACTACCACCACCGTTTCATTAGCGGTGGTTTTCATTTTTTATATTAAATTAATTCTTGTTTTCCCATATTTTTCTTATATACTTCAAAGATAAAGTTGATAAAGTAAATCCAATTACTGGAACTAATGAACTTAATAATATATTGTCATATTTTCTAATTACATAAGAGTATATAATAACAACAATATATGTTAATACACATATACAGATTTTTCTTGTCCAACTAGTTTCCCATCTTTTATCTAATTCAACTCTTTTATTTCTTTCTTTTATATTTTCAATTTCTTTTTCTAAATCTTTTAATTCCATTTTAAACCTCATTTCCTGACATATTATACAAACTTTTCCATTATTCTTTATTTTTAAATAATAATCCATATATATCTTATCATAAATAATTTTTTTTCACAATAATTTTTGAGTTAATTTCACGAACATCTCAAAAGCATTTGACAAGTACTAAAAAGTAGTATTCTTTAGCTATTTAAATGAGATTTTTGAAGTTTATAAGCTGTCTGTAAGGTAGCATTCTGCTTATAAAAAGAGATTTTACGAATATTCAAAAATTATTGACACATAATTAGTTGAAATTTTCTATTTTTTCATTTTTAAAATAAATTTTATTGTCTATGGCTTTTTCTAACACTTTATTTAATAAAATTTTATCTCCATACCATTGGATTAAATTAACGAAATCCTCTAATGAACACCATTTATACTCTATACTTTCTTCATTTAAAATAATATTAGTATCATTAACCCTAGAAATAAACACATATTCTATACAATCATTTCCTAATGACTTATATTTAAATATCCAATTTAGATATGTAGATTCTAATACATCTAAGTTGGTTTCTTCCTTTATTTCTCTTTTTACAGTTTCTTTTAATGATGAATCTTCATTTTCACATCCTCCTGTAACAACATACCAAAAAGATTTTTTAAATTGTGGATCTTTATCACTTCCTAAAAGCAATAAAAATTCATTTTTTTCATTTATAACAAATGATAATATTTTATTCATAGCTAATTCCTCACTTTCCATTATTTATAATTCAATTTTATCTCTAATTTCTACTATAGTCCCTTCAGGTGCAATTAACTTTACCAATTTACTATTTTCAACTTGATAAATGATTTTTCCATCTTTCTTTTTAAACTCAATTTCTTTGTCATCCTTTATTTTAGCAACAAAATTATCAATATTATCTTCATATAAAGCAAAATGAACAATTCCCTCACTTTCTTTGTTATATTGAACTAAAGTATTCTTACCAGTTTGTAGTTCAATCATAAAGCCATTTAAGTCAAGCCAAGTATTATAATCTCTTTCATGAAAGTTAGGAGTTTCTTTTACTAATTCAAATCCTAAAATATCCATGTAAAATTTTTTGCTTTCTTCATATGTATTTGTTTGTATACAAATATGGTGTATTTTCATAAATTCCTCCTTAAATTATTTATTCTTAAAATTATTAAATTTTTCTAATGTCATTTGTTCTTCAGCACCATCATCATTTACAAGCATAATATCTTTTAAATTACCACCTAATCTAGTATGTTCATTACCACAATCAATAAAACAAGCTCCACATTTACACTTTTTAAAATCACGAGAGTATACTGCTGCAATAACATCGTTACATTTTAAACATCTAATTTTCATAACAATTAACCTTTCATTATTTATTTAATTTCTTAACAATTTCATCTAATAATTACTTGCTAGGAACTTTAACAGAAATACCTTTTTCAGTTTGTATAACATTTTTAGAAATAGATTTGTTTCTGCTTTTATAAACATTTGCTTTATTCTTACATTGTGGTGTGTCATATTCAGCTTTTGGATTATTATCAATAAAAGCCTTATTACAGAAATTACAAACTTTAAGCAATCTAACATCTTGAGCCATTTGCATTGAATAAGCTATATCAATAGCTTGTTTTAAATAATTTATTGTAATTCCAAAACTATTATTAAAATATAATTCTCTTATATTAGATGTTATATGATTTGCATTTAAGAAAGGTAAATCCATTGTTACATTCTTATTATCTAATGTATAAGATAAAGTTTTATATAATGACCTAGCATAATTTAAAACTAATTCAATAGGCTCTGCGTAGTTCTCATTGTAAATTAAATATTCATTTATAATAGATGTTAAATAACTTTCTTTTTTAATATCAGTTGCAATATCTTTGCATTTCTTTATTAAAGAATTTATATCTCGTTTATTTAATTTAGGTAAGAAGAACTTTAAATACTCATCTACATTCATAAAATCAACATTTTCTTTATTATTTATATAGAATGGATCTCTTACTGCAACTTTATCTTCAAATATAAAATATTTGCTTATTGCTAAATCTATCATGAAACCGAAAGAGCCATATTTAGAATAGAAGTTAAGTAATTCAATATATTCAATAGGTTCTTTATAGAAAACTTTTTTACCAATATTTAGAATTTCAATAAGTAATTCATCAATATTTTCCGTTACGCTAATAGTTCTTTTTGTAGCATTTTTTTCAGGTAATATACATTTTGTTCCTTTAATTTCTTCTATTTTGTATTTATTAAATACATAGCAAAAAGAAGATGATTCAATTCTAAAATTAACTTTCATATTTTTATCTCCCAATTTTTTAAATTATTTTATTGTAAGCTATTGATACACAAAATCAATTACAGTATAATTAATTCACAGTTAGTAATTGATTATCTATAACAATGAAATACATCAATTACAATAAACTGTCAAGAGAATTGAATAAAATTCTAGGAAAGTACATTGAAAATTGAATACCCAATAGCTAAATACACAATAATGATACACTTACATAGCCACAGCTCGAGCGTGATAAAACCGTCGCAAGCAATGGGTGTAACTTGGCTAGATAGCAGAGTGGTGGAAATTTTTAAAAATAGGAAACAAAGCCTGTTTAGAATTATTTCACAGAAAAGACTTTCCTTGTATGAAAATAGGAAGAGCTTTCGGAATTACAGAAGAAAACTTTATAGAATATTTTAAAACAAGAAGAGTTGAAGACGATGAAAGATGAAACTAAAAAAGAAGATTTGAATATGCGACATTTAAACCTTCAAATACACTTATGTATTTAATTAAACTGAAAGAAAAACTATTGCTATTAGTTTCCTTAACTGATATAATCTCGACTTCAACACTTTTTAGAGAGTAAAAATTTCCTATACCTGTTATAACAAGGGATGGGAGATTTGTTGTGTTAAATTAAAAGTGCGTAAGTTTTTTATTTTTTTGTATCTTTAAAAATTTTTTTAAAATTTTTTATATTCATCACCTCATAATTTGTTCTAAATCCGAATTTTCCGTGTAAAGCATCTGTTAAATCTGTTCTAATATAGTTGGGAACGTAACTATCAACTCCTTCCTTTTTTATTTCCATATCTCTTAATGTTTCTATTATTTCTGGTGCAGTAAATTCTTCGTTCAGGTTTTTTTCTAAATATCTATAAAGCACTAATGCTAGGTAACAAGTAACAAAATGGGCTTTTATCATTTCATCTCTTGTATGATAGACAGGTCTTGATTTAAAGTCTGTTTTCATAATTCTAAAGCTTTCTTCAATTTCCCATCTTCTATGGTTTAATTTTATAATATCTTCAACATCATCGTCTAAATTGGTACATACGGCATATAGCCCATCATATCGTGATTCTTCCTCAATCAACTTTTTATTTATTTCAAAAATACTTTTATCAGCTAATTCTCCGTCATTTGTAACATTTGTGGTTTTTATAAAACGTTTTGGGTCATTTTGTTTAGCTTTTTTTAATTTTTCGGGTCTACTTTCTATAGTTTTTAAAGCTCTGTTAATTTGGTTGTTTCTAATATTTTTTTGATATTCTTGATATTTTACAGAGAAAGTTACAATTAACCTTTGAGACAGGCCATCTTCATTAATCCAACGTTCTTTATAAAATACCTTATCTTTATATTTCTTCATAAGATTTTCGTCAGTACGCAAGTTAGAAATATTATATTTTTTTGTTTCATTAGGCAAGTGCCATCCTTTAGTTAAATCAAGTGCTTCTTCTCTTAGGTGTGCTTTTAATTTTTTTATAGATTGTGTAGTTATAAATTTTTTATTATTTTGATTATTAAAAATTCTATTTGCTTTTGAAGCAAGCCCAGCATCTGTACATACTATAAATTCAGACAATTCAAAATCTTTTACGATTTTTTCTTCTAATGGTTTTAGGGTTATTTGTTCATTAGTATTACCTGGTGTAATATTAAAAGCTAATGGAATACCATCACCATCCATAAATAAGCCCATTTGTACAATCGGATTTGGTCTGTTTTCTTTCGATTTTCCGTATTGTTTAAGTCCATTTTCTTCTTCTATTTCAAAGTAATAGTTAGTGCAGTCATAGTATAGAATTTTATTATTTCTTTTCATATATGCCTTACTATTTTTATATAGTTCTGCTTGGATAAAATCCATTTTCTCACAAATTATTGGCAAAGCTCTTTCGATGTGTTGATATTCAAAATTTGGTTGCTCCATAAATTTTTTTGATAATTCTAAAGTTTTTAGTTTTGAAGCAGGATAAATTATTCTGGAGTAGACTAACTTTGATAGAATATCGTTTAGGTCGAATTTGAATTGATACTGTTCAGTTATTGCATCACATATTTTGTTTAATTTTAATTTATAATAAATATTTTGTAAGAATAGATATCCAACATTAAAAGAATTCTGGACATTTTTTTGGATTAATTTATTTGGACTTTTTCTTATTATAACTGGTAGTGCTTCTTCTTTATGTTTTTTATTTAATTCAGCAACATAATTTTTTAGCCATTCTAATGGCTCTTCATCTCCGGCTCTTAGTTTGAGTTTATCGAAACTTCCTATGTTTTCATATACTTTAGTTGTTCGCTTTCCGTTAATTTTTACATCTTGGATAATTGAATAGTGTTCTTTGTTTTTGGATTTTGTTTTATTAATTCTCATTGGTAAACCTCCAAAAAGATTATAACACTTACGACAAACTTACACAATATCTTTTGGGAAAATTTGACAAAAAAATAAAGCATTTTCAATGCTTTTCGAATTTTTAGTTATTAAAAAGTGTTTAAAACCCGGGAAACCATATACATTGAAAGAAATATTGTCGGGAGTTAGTGACTAAAAAAGCCCAAAACAGAGAGAATATAGAAATTTATTCCCTCTATTTTGGGTGCTTTTTATTTTAGGGCTGTGAATTGTAACAAATGAAAAAAATAAATATAAAAAATCCATAAAAACTATGGATTTTTTTATATTTTGCTGATATAATAAAAACACTTTTAAATTTGGAAATAAAAACAAAAATACAAGTTCAAAGTAAGTTATTTAAAAACTTGCAATAACAAGTAAAGGAGGAATTAGCTAAAAAGGGGCTAAGAAGGAAAGATGGTTTTTAAAGATTATTACAAAATACTAGAACTAAAGACAAATAAAGTATCTTCAGAAGAAATTAAAAATGCATACAGATTAGCAGTCAAAAAAAATCATCCAGATTTAAATGTTGAAGACAAATTAGCTGAGGAGAAAATAAAAGATATAAACGAGGCATATAAAATACTTTCAAATAATACAACTAAAAGAAAATATGATAGAATATGGAACAGAAACAACATGAGGGTAAAACAAAATCAATATAAGGAAGAAAACAAAAAAAACAACGCATCATTTGGGGAAATGTTTAATATATTTTTTGGAAATGCAGAAAATATATTAAATAAAAAAACAGATAAAGTTGAAAAAAATCCAATAAGAGGTGAAAATATAGAAACCAGTATTGATGTTGATATAGAAGAAGTATTTTACGGCTTGGACAAAAAAATCTCATTAAGAACAGTTGATGGGAAAATGAAAGTTTTTACAGTATCAATTCCAGCAGGACTTAAAAATGGCGAAAAAATAAGGCTTTTAGGGCAAGGAAAGGAAGGAATAGATGGCGGAAAAAATGGAGATTTATTTATAAAAGTAAATATAAAAGATAATGAAAAATTTAAACTAAAAGGAAATGACTTATATACAAATTTATATTTAACTCCTTGGGAGGCAGCATTAGGAACAAGAACAACAGTCTATTCAATAGATGAAGGAACAATAGTTTATATTCCAGAGGGTATAGAAACAGGAGAAATACTTAAAATATCAGGAAAAGGTTATAAAGATGGTAAAGGCGGAAGAGGTGACCTAATTGCTAAAATTAATATAATGGTGCCTAAAAGTTTGAACAAAGAAGAAAAAAAATTATTCGAAAAATTGAGTACAATATCTAGCTTTAATCCTAGAAAATCATAGAATTCTATCAATTGTATTGACATAAAATAGAAAAGCTGTTATAATAAATAATGGTTATACAAACGAAGAATCTATGTTATAAAATCATAGAAAATGGAGGAATTTAAAATGGAATCATGGAAGGGAAAACATTTTAGTATAACAGACCCAAAAGGAGTTAATACTGTAATATATGAAGTTTATGAAACAAAAAAAGAATATTTAAAAAAATATCCTAAATTTTCAGTTGAAAGATTACGTTCAACAGAACAATTAGTGGGAGATTTAAAGAAAAAGACTTTTTATGTAGAAGACCCACAGGATAATGGTAATCAATTAGTAATATTTTCTTTTGCAAAAGAGAAAGTAGTAATTAATCATGGACTATTGATAAATGATGAAGTAAAAATTTCAAAAAAGCCTATTCCATTTAAATTTGATACGTTATACTCTGAAGAACCAACAGAGATAAGGGACTTTAGATATACACCAAACTTTAAAAGGGCAATTACAATAATTGATCCTGAAACAACAGAAGAAATAAAGCCAGTTCTTTATTATGATGATGAAACTGACGAAGTGAGAGGAAAATGTAAATTAAAACCTAATAAATCTTATTTTTCATTCGAAATAAGAGAAGACAAGGGTTAAGGAGGGTTTCTGAATGACAATGAGCGAAAAAAAAGCTAAAATAAAAGAAGTAGAAGAACAACTAAAAGTTGGAGGAGTACCTAAAGCAGCAAAAATTCCTAGTTCACAAAAAAATAAAATTGTTACAAAGGCGGCAGACATTAAACAAAGATGTGAAAAAGAGAAAAATTATATTGAGGCAGGAAACAAAGTAAGTGCGAAACCAGAAATATCAGATATAGGAATAAGAGCAACTACAAGTGAACCAGTAACTTCTAAAACAGAAAATGAAGTTGAAAAATAAGTGATATAATCAAAAGAAAAGGGTGAAAATTTATGAATTATAAATTACAATCAGCACTAAAAAAAGGAAAAAAAACATTTATAGTAGCAGGAATACTATGGCTATTACTAGCCGTAGTATTTATCATGCCTTGGACGTGTGGAGCCTATACCAAAGTTTTAAAAGGAAAATTTGATATGGACTCATTTTTAACTGTATTTATGAATGCGGCAACAGACCCTGTCAAAGGGTTCAAAACTTTATTTGATAGAGGTATATTTATTAATTATATAAAGAATTTATTTGGATTTTCTTTATTTTATGGCGTTGTTTTAACAATAGGAATTTTTAAATTAATGCCAAAACACAGATATGACGATATAGAGCATGGTTCAAGTGATTGGAGCGAACATGGTGAACAATATCAGGTTTTAAGTAAAAAGTCGGGAATAATTCTTGCGGAAAATAACTATTTGCCACTAGATAAAAGAGGAAACGTAAATGTTCTAGTAGTCGGAGGTTCAGGTTCTGGTAAATCTGCATCATACTCAATACCAAATGCACATCAAATGCTAGGTTCATATGTATTTACAGATCCGAAAGGTGAATTATATGATAGAACAGCCGGATATCTAAGAGAGCATGGTTATAAAATAAAAGTTTTAAACCTTGTACATCCACAATTTAGTGATGGATATAATCCATTATTGCATATATCATCAGAAATAGATGTAGACGTAATAGCAAATACAATAGTAAAAGGACAAAAAGCAGAAGGTGGAGGTTCTGACCCATTCTGGGATGATTCAGCAGAAACATTATTAAAAGCTTTAATATATTATTTAATGGCAACAAGACCAGAAGAAGAGCAAAACCTAGCAAGTTGTGCGGAAATGGTAAGAGCAGCAAACTCAAATGGAGGAAGTAACCTACTTTCAGAATTAATGAGTCAATTACCATATGACCATCCAGCAAGAATGAACTATAAATCTATAGAAATAGCACCAGAAAAGACATATAGTTCTATTTTGAGTACATTACAATCAAAACTTGGAAAATTTGACTCAAAAGAAATTGCAGAACTTACATCTACAGATACAATAAACTTTGAAGAAATAGGAAGTGAAAAAACAGCGGTATATGTTATTTCATCAGATACACATGGAGCATATGACTTCTTATTAACAATATTCTTTGCGCAGATGATACAACAGTTATATGATTTTGCAGATAATAATGGTGGAAAATTAAAAGAACGTACATATTTCATACTAGACGAGTTTGCCAACATTGGTAGAATACCAGATTTTGATAAAAAAATATCAACATCAAGAAGTAGAGGAATATCATTTAGTGTTATATTACAAAACTTAGACCAATTAGAGGCAATATATGAAAAAGCAAATGAAACAATAATTGGTAACTGTGATACACACGTATTCTTAGGAAGTAACTCACAAAAAACAGTTGAGTATTTCTCAAAAGCATTAGGAGAAAAAACAATATCACATGGAAGTACATCAGTAAATAGAGATAGAGATCATAAAAAGACAGGAACAAGTGATTCAGACCAAATAATGGCAAGAGCATTAATGACACCAGATGAGTTAAGAAGAATGGATAATGACTTATGTATTATATTTGAAAAAGGTGTAAAACCAGTAAAAGCAAATAAATTCTATTATTTCAAAAAGCCAATGGCAAAAGAAATGGCAGCATTAGAGATAAGCCATAATGATATTGGAGAAATTGATAGAGGTAACTGGAGAAAATACAATCCATATAATCCTTATGTTGAAGAAAGTGATAAAGAACCAGTAAAAGATTTAAAAGTTGAGTCTTTAGATGATTTATTTGATGACATAGATTCAACAGAGAAATCTAAAAAAGAAGAATCAAATGTAAAACCAAAAAATGAAAATAAAAAAATTGAAAAATTGTCATTAGATGATGAGGAAAATGATGCACCAATTCTTCCTATGAATGAAGACCCAGAGGATGAATACGATTTGCAAAAGGAATTAGAGGCAAAGTTTGATGAATTATTTGGACCAATGGATGATGATAATTAGACAATAGAAACACTTAATTTAAAAAATTAAGTGTTTCTATTGTTTAAAAGCCAAAAACGTAGTATAATAAAGAAGATTTAAGAAAGGAAAGAGAAGTTTATGTTTGAAAAATTAGAATTGGTAGAAAAGAGATATAATGAATTAAATTCACAAATTAGTGACCCTGAAGTAATTGCAAATACTAATGAATGGAGAAAATTAGTAAAAGAGCATAGTTCAATGGAAGATGTAGTACAAAAATACAGAGAGTATAAAGAAATTTTGAATAATATGAATGAGGCAAAAGAAATGCTGGATGACCCAGAAATGAAAGAATTAGCTGAAGAAGAATATTATTCTTCAAAAGATAAACTTTCAAAAGTTGAAGAAGAATTAAAAGTATTACTTATTCCAAAAGACCCAAATGATGATAAGAGTGTTATATGTGAAATAAGAGGTGGAGCAGGTGGTGAAGAGGCTGCACTATTTGCAGGAACATTATTCAGAATGTACGGAATGTATGCAGAAAGAAAACATTGGAAGATAGAAATATTAAATGAAAATGCTACGGAATTAGGTGGATACAAAGAAATCTCATTTATGGTAACAGGAAAAGGAGCATATAGTAGATTAAAATTTGAAAGCGGAGTTCATAGAGTTCAACGTGTACCGGATACAGAAAGTAGTGGAAGAATACATACTTCAACTGCAACTGTTGCAGTACTTCCAGTAGTAGAAGATGTTGAAATAGAAATAAATCCAGCTGATATAAAAATGGAAGTATTTAGAGCATCAGGTGCTGGAGGACAACATATTAATAAAACCTCATCAGCCGTAAGATTAATACATATTCCAACAGGAATAGTTGCAGAATGTCAGACTCAGAGGTCGCAATTACAGAATAGAGAATATGCAATGAATTTATTAAAATCAAGAATATATGATATAGAAAAATCAAAACAGGATTCTGAAATTGCAAATGCAAGAAAATCACAAGTAGGTTCAGGGGATAGGAGCGAAAAAATTCGTACTTACAACTACCCTCAGGGAAGAATAACAGATCATAGAATTGGTTTTAGTGTTTATCAAATGGAGAATTTCTTAAATGGAGATTTGGATGAAATGATTGATAATTTGATTGCTGCTGATAGGGCTGAAAAATTGAAAGGTGATGAAGAATAAAATAAACAAATATATTGAATAATATGATAAATATATAGATAAAAAGTGAAAGGAGATTTGGTATGACAGTAAAAAAACAGGAATTATGTAATCTTATTGAAACTTTACCAGAAGAATTTTCAAATAAAATATTAGACTATATTGAATATCTTAAATATTCAGCAATTATAAATAATGCACCTGAAAATTTAATTATAAAAGATAAGGAAGATTTGAAGAATAAGATACTTGAAGGAATAGAAGATAGCGGAAATGGAAAAGTATGTAATATTGATGAGGCTTTTAAAGAAGTAGAAGAATTATAAAAAACAGTTGACAAAAATAAAAAAACGTATTATTATATTAACATAATACAAAAATAGTAAGAGAAGAGTAAAATAGAAAATAACTTTATAAGAGAAGTTAGTCAAAGGCTGAAAGCTAACAAAAGTAAAACTATTTGAAAACTACCTCTTCATATTTCTAGTGAATAAGCTAGACGTTTAGAATACGTTATAATTCTATTAATTAAGAACAAACAAGGATGGAACCGCGTAGAACATATACGCTCCTATGGATACAAAAAAGTATCTGTAGGAGCTTTTTTTGTATAAATAAAAAAAGAACAAAAAGGACCGGGTCTTTTTTGGGCGAAATAAAGAAAAGGAGGAACAAAAATGATTAAAATAACACTAAAAGATGGAAGCTCTAAAGAAATAGAAAAAGGAAAAAGTGTATTTGATGTAGCAAAAGAGATAAGTGAAGGATTAGCAAGAGTTGCAACTTGTGCAAGTGTAGATGGGAAAGTGGTAGATTTAAGATATATTCTAAATAAAGACTGCAACTTAGAAATACACACATTTGAAAGTTCATTAGAAGGAAAAAAGGCATATTGGCATACAACATCACACATAATGGCACAGGCAATAAAAAGGATAAAGCCAGAAACAAAACTAGCTATTGGACCATCAATAGATGAAGGATTTTATTATGATTTCGATGTAGAGAAAAACTTTACAGATGAAGATAAAGAAAAAATAGAAATAGAAATGAAAAAAATAATAAAAGAAAACTTACCAATAGAAAAATTTACACTTCCAAGAGAAGATGCAATAAAATTTATGGAAGAAAAAAATGAACCATACAAAGTAGAGTTAATAAAAGACTTACCAGAAGGTGAAGAAATATCATTCTATAAACAGGGAGAATTTACGGATTTATGTGCTGGACCACATTTAATGAGCACAGGAAAAATAAAAGCTGTAAAAATCCTATCTACTTCAGGTGCATATTGGAGAGGTGATGAGCATAATAAAATGTTACAAAGAATATATGCTATATCATTCCCAAAAGCAACTCAAGTAGAAGAATATTTAGCAAAACTTGAGGAGGCTAAAGAAAGAGATCATCGAAAAATAGGAAGAGACCAAGAGTTATTTATGACACATAAATTAGTAGGTTCAGGACTTCCTTTATATTTGCCAAAAGGAGCAACAATAAGAAGAGTTTTAGAAAGATATATTCAAGATAAAGAATTAGCTTTAGGATATCAACATGTATATACACCAAGCTTAGCAAATGTAGCATTATACAAAACTTCAGGACACTGGGATCACTATAAAGATGATATGTTTCCAATGATGAAAATGGGGGATGAAGAAATAGTTTTAAGACCAATGAACTGCCCTCATCATATGTTGATATATAAGAGCAAAATGCGTTCTTATAGAGATTTACCTATAAAAATAGGTGAACTTGCAAATGACTTTAGATATGAAGATAGCGGAAGTGTTTGCGGATTAGAAAGAGTTCGTCAAATGTGTCAAAATGATGCACATTTATTTGTAAGACCTGACCAAATAAAGGAAGAAGTTGGAAAAGTACTAAGTTTAATAAAAGAAGTATATCAAGAAGATTTTGGGTTCCCAGCATCTGCATTTAGTTATAGATTATCTTTAAGAGATAAAAATAATAAAGAAAAATATATAGACAATGATGAAATGTGGGAAACAGCAGAAAGCCAATTAAGAGAAATCTTAAAAGAACTAAATATAGACTTTTATGAGGCAGAAGGTGAGGCTGCATTTTATGGTCCAAAAATAGATATACAAATAAAAACAGCATTAAACCATGATGTAACAATACCAACATGTCAATTAGATTTTGCATTACCTGAAAGATTTGCACTAGAATATGTAGGAGAAGATGGAGAAAAACATAGACCTGTTGTTATACATAGAGCTATACTTGGAAGTTCAGACAGATTTATTTCTTTCTTGCTCGAGGAAACAAAAGGAATTTTACCTTTATGGCTTGCACCAGTTCAAGTAGAGGTTATGCCACTTACAGACAAACAAAGAGATTATGCAGTTAAAGTAACAGAGGATTTACGAAAATCTGGAATTCGTGTTGAATTGGATGATAGACAAGAAAAGATTGGGTATAAAATCCGTGAGGCTCAATTAAATAAAATTCCTTATATGTTGATTTTGGGAGATAAAGAAGTTCAGAGTAATCAAGTTGGAGTTCGTGCTAGAGGCGAAGGTGATATTGGTGCAATGGATGAGAATAAATTTATTGAGAAAGTAAATGAAGAAATTAAAAATTTTGGGAAATAGTAATTTAGAAATATCGTAGTAGAGAATTTATCTATTGCGGTATTTTTTATTTTATCTCAAAATATAATTCGTAATAAATCGTAGTGCCTTGAACACTACGATTTTACTCATTAAACAGTACTAAGTAGAAGAAGATATGTCCATTATTTCTAAATTTTTGAAAGCTGGGTCATATATATTTTTACCGGTATAATCAAATCTTGAACCATGACATGGGCAATCCCAGGTTTTATCTAAATTATTCCAGGTAAGTAAACATCCAAGATGTGTGCATGTAGGTTTTATAGCATAAATATTTCCGGAAGAATCTTTGTAAATACCCACATCTAAGCCATCGACTTTAATAATTGCACCATTATCTTTTTTTATTTTGGAAATTTCTTCATTTGGAATATTTATTTTATTTGTTACAAATGACTTAAATACTTGTTCAGTCATATTTTTTAGTTCACTTCTATTTTTTAAAGGTTTAAATCTTAAAGAATTGAAGACAAATGCATATTTATTTTCTTTTTCAAGAATTTCATCAGTTATAATATTTGCAGCAACATTTGAAGAAGTTATTCCCCATTTATTGAAACCTGTTGCAACATATACGCCAGGAAGATTAGAAGAATAAGAACCTATATAGGGGATTTTATCTAGGGAAATACAATCCCTAGTATTCCATTTGTATAAAATTTCTGAATTTGGATAATGTTTTTTAGAGATGTTTTCTAAGGCTCCGTAGGTATCTGCATCATTTGGGGCAAATCCGGTTTTATGATCACAGCCAGCTATAATTAATAAATCTTTATTTTCAAATTTAGCAGTTCTAAAAGAATTGATTGGTTGAGTAGGATTTATATACATTCCATCAAAAAGGGCAGAATGTGTATCTACGGCTATAGCATATGATGTAGATTGATACATTTTAGCAAAATAAAATCCGTGCAATTTTTTTGAATGGATAGTGTGTAGCAACAATTATTTTTGCAGATTTTACTTCATAATCTTCTACATAAGTTATATAGTTATTGCCAATTTTTTCAAAATCAGATACTGTAGAGTTCTCAAAAATTAAAGAGTTATTTTTTTGAATAGATGTTGCAAGTCCCATCATATATTTTACAGGATTAAATTGAGCTTGATTTTCATTTTTTAAAGCACCTCTTATTTTAAATGGCAAGCCACAGTCTGTTACAAATTCTGGATTTTCTCTCAATGATATTAGAGCTTTTATCTCTGCATGAATTTTTGTAAGTTCACTTTGATTTGTTGTATATACATAATTTGGAAGATATTTGAAGTCACAATCTATATTTTCGGTATCGATAATTTTTTTTATATTAGATATTGATTCTTTATTAGCTGAAAGGTAAGCTTTAGCAAATTTTTCACCATATGAGTGAATTAGATAATCATAAATTAAGTTATGTTGATAAGTGATTTTTCCTGTGGTATTACCACTTGCTTTTTGACCAATTTGTTCTTTTTCAAGAATGATTACTTTAAAACCAAGTCGTGATAGGTAATACCCACAACTCAATCCTGTTAATCCTCCTCCAATTATACAGATATCACATTCATGGTTTTCATTAATTTTATCAAATTTTGGTTGTTCTTTTATGGATTTTAACCAGTAAGAAGACAATGTTATCACCTCTTTTTTAGTTTGGCATACTTTGAGCATTTTATTCTTTTATTTCATAAAAATGTAGTAAAAATTACTCTTTAGTGATATAATAATAAAAAAATCAAAGGAGGAAAAAATTTTGAACGAAAATCAAAGAAAAGAATTACTAAATGAAAAAAAATCAGGATGGTTAGAAACAGATAGTGAAAAATTCGGCAAAATATTCGAATTTTGTAATGGTTACATGGAATTCTTAAACCGTTCTAAAATAGAAAGAGAATTTGCTGCGAACGCAAGAAAGCTAGCAGAAGAAAATGGATTTAAAGACATAAACACTCAAGAAAATCTAAAACCTGGAGATAAAGTATATTTTGTAAACAGAGAAAAAAGCGTATATTTAGCAGTAATAGGAGAGCACAAATTAGAAAATGGTTTACACATAGTTGGAGCACATATAGATTCGCCACGTTTAGACCTAAAACCAAATCCATTATATGAGGATGGAGAACTTGCATATTTTAATACACATTATTATGGTGGAATAAAGAAATATCAATGGACAACAATACCTTTAAGTATACATGGAGTAATGATAAAAGCAAATGGAGAAAAAATCATAATAAATATAGGAGAAGATGAAAATGATCCAATATTTACCATAACAGATTTATTACCACATTTAGCAAAAGACCAAGAGGCAAAAAGACTCAGAGAAGCAATAGAAGGAGAAAATTTAGATTTATTAGTTGGAAGTATACCAATATTAGATGATGATTCTAAACAAAAAGTAAAATTAAATATTTTAAAAATATTAAATGAAAAATATGGAATAACAGAAAAAGATTTTGTAAGTTCAGAGTTAGAGCTAGTGCCTGCATTTAAAGCTCGTTCTTTAGGATTTGATTATGGAATGGTAGCAGCATATGGACAAGATGATAAGGTATGTAGTTATACAGCTCTAAAGGCTTTAATGGAAATAGAAAGACCTCAAAAAACAGCGATATGTATACTTTCAGACAAAGAAGAAATTGGAAGTATGGGAAATACTGGTATGGAATCTCATGTTTTTGATTATTTCGTATCAGAATTATTAAATAAGACTGGTGAAAATAGAGTAAATCTATTAGATAAAGTATTTTGTTATTCTAAAATGTTATCATCAGATGTTGATGCAGGTTTTGACCCATTATATGCATCTGTTTCAGATAGAGATAATAGTGGATATTTATCAAAGGGAATAACTTTAAATAAATATACAGGAGCTAGAGGAAAATCTGGTGCATCAGATGCTAATGCAGAGTTTGTTGCTTGGGTTAGAAATTTATTAGAAACTAATAATATAAAATATCAAGTATCAGAACTTGGAAAAGTTGATGTTGGCGGAGGAGGAACAATTGCTTACATTTTAGCTAATAAAGGCGTAGATGTTATTGATTGTGGTGTTCCTGTTTTGTCAATGCATGCTCCTTATGAGGTTACAAGTAAATTTGATATTTATGAGGCTTATAGAGCGTATAAGGCTTTTTGGAATAAGGATTAAAAAAGAAAGTTCTTTGATTATTTTATATGGAAGGAGAAGGATTGGAAAAACATCATTAATAAAAGAATTTGGTAAAGATAAAAATATGATATATTTTTTAGCAACAGAAGAAACAGAAAAACAAAATTTAAAACAATTATCAATATTAGTAGCTGAATATTTAAAATTAGAAAATATAGAGTTTTCAGATTGGGATTCAGTTTTTAAGTTTATTATAAATTCCGCAAATGATAAAAAAATAGTAATCGTTATAGATGAGTTTCAATATTTAGGTAAGGTGAATTTGGCATTTCCATCTATTTTTCAAAGGATATGGGATAATATTTTAAAAGATAAGAATGTAAATATACAAATAAACCAATGGATGTTGATGTATTGTTTAACCTAGAGAAGAAGGCAAGTCAAGTTAATTGGATGAATGGAAGAAGAAATGAAAAATTTATATTGTTTAGTGTAAATGGATTTTCTTACAGACTTAAGGAAATTTGTGAAAAAAGAGATGATATTATATTGGAAGATTAATTTTTGAATAAAAACATTACTAAATAAAATAGTAGTAATGTTTTTTTATTTGTTTTTGAGTTGGATGATTTACTATAGATACCAATAAAATAATGTAGAAAAATACAACTATAAATCGAAAAAAATAAAATAAAACATTTTTTTTTAGAGTGAACAACGAAAAACTTTACAAAATATATATTTTGTACCATAATAATTGTAACATATATTGTATATACAAAAGTATAGAAAGGGTGTGAATTAAAGTGATAAAAAGAAAAAATAACTGATGGAAAAAAATATTATTTAACAGATTTAGGAATGATTGTATTAAAAAGTTCACCTATTGAAAAAAATATAGGATATTATTATATTAATATCCTATATTTTTTCTTTACTAACTTGTTCGATAACCTCAAAAAAATCACTTAATTTTATATCTAACCTAAATTGACATTTTTCAAATACAGAAACCAATTCATCTAAATTACCAGTAGTTTGAGCTAAATATAGACTACTTCGATATTCGGAATTATATTCATCATCAATAGCAATTAAATCAACATTATTTTCTATACATTGTTTTAAAATAATAAATCTACCTATACGACCATTACCATCTTGAAATGGGTGAATTTGTTCAAATTTTTGGTGGAAATTAGCAATAGCAAATATATCTTTCTTACTTTCTTTCCAATCTTCCAAAAGATTAAAAATACTATTTTCAACTAAATGTGGTTCGCATAATTTTAAATCTGTTTTTAAAAGTTTATTCGAATATTTTTTCCATTTGCCAACATTGCCTATTTCGTCATCAACAGTACCTTTTTTTAATATTCTATGCCATTCCCATAATAAATATTTATCTAAAGGTTTACCTAAAGTATCTATAACTGTATCAAACAACTCTAGTGAATTTTTTGTTTCAATAACATCATCCAAAAAATGTTCACCAATTACTTTTTTTTGTTCTAATAAATCTGCTAAATTATCTTTACTAAAAGTGCTACCTTCAAGTTTGTTTGAATGATATAAATATTCTATTTTTATTGAATCATAAACTGAGTTTTTTATTTTTGATAATTTTTGCATAGATTTTACATTTATTTTCATAGTGTCACCTCATTTTTATTTTAAAATCCCCCTCAACAAAATTATAATATTTTGTTGAGGGGGATATATTATGGTGAGCCAGGAGGGAATCGAACCCCCGACACCAGGCTTAGAAGGCCTGTGCTCTATCCAACTGAGCTACTGACCCATAACTTAATCAACAGAACTATAATAACATAAAATTTGATGGTTGTCAATAAAAAATGTCAAAAAAATGCAAATTTACGTTATTGCAAATTATTCAGCATAAACATCTGTAAATACGGGGTCTGAAAAGAAATCTACTAATGTTATATTAAAACCTTCACAGATATGTAGCATTGTATCCATTCTTAAATGTTTAGTATCATTTTTCATAAAATCAGATATTGTGGGTAAAGATACTCCAGCGGCATTAGCTAAATTCCAAAGTTTCATGTTATTTTCTTTTAACAATTGTTTTATTCTTATTCTTGTTGCATCTGAAAGTTGCATAAATTCACCTCTTTTCCCAAAAATTATATCAAAGGGGGAACATAAAAGAATAAGGAAAAACTTAAAATCAAATAAAATTAAGTTTTTCCTTAGTATAGTATTGCAAAATGTACACATTTATGATATAACCTTTATTAAAGAATTCCTTAATAAAATTACACAATATGTTCATCTTTTAAATCATTCATAAAGTCAGATAAAAACTCTTCAACTGGTACATTAAATATAACAGATAAACCAAATAATTCGTAATCTTTTAAAATTCTTTTTCCAGTTTCTAATTTATGAAGAGAGGGTTTAGAGATGTCAATTCCAATAAGTGCTAATTTTGTTGATAAACCAGATAATGATAAATTATTTTTAATACGTAATTCTTTAATTTTTTTTCCTGTAACATTTAGATTTTCATTATATTTACTACATTGATACATGTTTTTTAATTCCTTTTCTATATATTTTTTAATTTATATTGTAAACAATTATTTAAAATGATCGTATCCACTGGAGAAATGAATTTGCGATAAAATTATTGACAATTTGGGGGATTATATTTATAATAAAATTAGTTAAGTATCCACTGAAGATACGCAGATGCTAAAGAGGAGTTAAGAAAATGAAAAAAAATAGAGGGATAACACCTATTATATTGGTAGTGAGTATAATTGTTCTGTTGATATTAGCACGGAGTTAGTATTTCGTTATTAAATAGTAGAAATTCTATTTTAAAACAAAGTAGTAATGCCAAGGAAAAAACAAACAAATCTAATACAGAAGAAAAATTAAAATTTGCTATTATCAATATGAATTTTGAAAATGAAAAAGATATACTAAAAAGAAAAGAAAAATTCCAAACATTATTAGATAATTCTTTTGGTAGTGGCGAAACAATAACATATATAAATGATAATGGATATACAATATATTTAAAAAATATAAACGAAGTTTATACAATAGATGAGAATGGAGTTATAGTTGAAGAGGATATTGATATTTTGAAAAAAGATATGACAGAAGGAATTTTAGATGGAAATGGAACTCAAGAAGACCCTTATATAATAATGAGTATAGAAGATTTATTGGAATGGTCTAAAAATTATTTGATATATAAAAATAAATATATAAAGCTTGGAAAAACATTAGATTTTAAATCAGAGCTCTCATATTGTGACTATAGTAATACAAGTTATAATATGTTTCTACTTGGAGAAGATAGCGAAGCTTATCTATTTGATGTACTAACCAATCAAAAATATTCACGGCTTTAAACCTATACAAGAGTTCTGTGGTTATTTTGATGGTGCAAATCATGAAATAAAAAATATTTATATAAATAATGATAATGGAAATGTCGGTTTTTTTTCCGTTATATCTGGTAATTATACAAAAATAATAAATTTTGGAATAAGTGGCAATATTATAGCAAATTCTGCTCAAAGCTGTGGAGGGATAATAGGTTATTTAGGAAGAGATTTATACATTTCAAATTGTTATAATAATTGTGATATAGAAGCCGATATATCAGGAGCATATAATGGTGTTGGAGGAATAATAGGAGTTTCCTGGGGAGCGATAGGAGGAACGGTAACAATTAAAAACTGTTATAATACTGGAAAGATAAGTTTAAAAAATCAAAGTTATAATTATAATGGAACTGCAGGAATTATTGGTTCAATGCAACAAGTAAATTATGTTTTACAAATATACAATTGTTATAATATTGGTACTATTGAGGGGTATTGGACTGGTGGAATGCTAGGTTATAGGACAGAAGTAGGAAGTACTAAAATTATTAATTGCTATAATATAGGAACTCTCATTACTAAATTTAGAAGAGGTGGAATTTATGGGAAAAATATACATGTTAACGAAACAACAGAAAACGATGTTGTTGATAATGTATATTGGTTAGATATATCTGCAGAGAAAGTATCTGGATTTGGAAATCCAAAAGGAAGCTATTCAATGCTTACATTATCAGATATAAATAATAATATATTATTAAATTCGTTAAATGGATATAGAAACTCAGAACAAATTTATCCATTAGATTGGAATAAGTGGAAGGCAGGAAACAATGGATATCCTGTTTTTGAGTAAGCTAAAATAATCGTATTCAGTGAAAAATAAGTTTTTGATGAAATTATTGGGAATGGAGAGGATTATATTTATAATAAAATTAAATAAGTATCCACTAGAGATACGAAAAGTATACAAAAGAAAGGTATGTGGTTAAATGGATAAGAGTAAAGGAATAACCTTGATTGCATTAGTAATAACAATAATAACCTTGATAATTTTAGCTCGGAGTAAGTATAAGCATGCTAACAGGAGATAACGGGATAGTAAAAAAAGCTATAGAGGCTAAGGAGAGCACAGAAATAGCAGAAGACAAGGAACAAATTCAGTTATTGTATAGGGAAACTCAAACGAACCTATTAACTAGTAAAGAAGAAATGCTTAATATGACTAAAAATAAATTAGATGAAATAGGAAAATATGAAACTACTATATCAGAAGAAAAATTAATTATTATAAATAAAAAAACGAATGCGCTATATGAATTAGAAAATGGTATGCTTGAATATCAAGGGATAAAGCAAAACACTAATAGTGTTGACCCCGTTATGCAAGTAAGAAAAGAAGGTGAAGCATTTTGGGTAAAAGATATAAGAGAAAAAGTAACAGAAGTAAGAACCAAAAATTATATAGCTACGCCAAATAATATCATTCAAGAATGGGATGTATCTGACAAAAAAGATAAATCTGTCTTAGCTTGGATTGTTGATGATGGAAATGGCGGATATAAGTTAACAATTGCGTCAAATGGAAAAACAAAACCTAAATCATGTATGAGTATGTTTCAACAATTCTATCAGGTAGAGAAAATAGATTTAAGTAATTGGGATACATCTGATGTTAAAGACATGTCAGCAATGTTTTACAAATGCAGGATGTTGAAAGAACTAAATATTAAAAAGCTAGATACAGGAAATGTTACTAATATGAGTCAAATGTTTAGGGATCTACATAGTATGCAAAATATAGATGTAAGTACTTTGAATACACATAATGTTACTAATATGTCGTATATGTTAAGTGATATCGAAGTTACTGAATTGGACTTAAGTAATTTTGATACATCTAATGTTGTTAGTATGAATAATATGTTTCAATATAATGGAAAATTAGTATCTATAAATATGAAAGGAATAGATACTAGTAAGGTTACAAATATGTCATATATGTTTTATCAATGTAGGAATTTGAAAGAGTTAGATTTATCTGAATTTAATACATCAAACGTAACTAATATGGGGAATATGTTTTATGATTGTAGGTTAATTGAAAATATTTTTATTGGTGGAAAATGGTCGGTCGAAAATGTAAATATTAGTAATCAAATGTTTGAAAACTGTAAAAAACTTCCTAATTGGGTTGAGTCATGTATAGACAAAACAAATGCTCATGCATTAATAAATGGGTATATGACTAAAAGATAGTCAAAAATATGAAAATGGCTAAAAAACTCGGTATATTAATTATAATTGATGCATTGTTCTTTTGAGTAAGCTAAAATAATTGTATTTAGTGAAAAATAAGTTTGCGATGGAATTATTGGTAATTGAGAAGATTATATTTATAATAAAATTAGATATGCATCCACTGGAGATACGAAAAATATACAAAAGAAAGGTATGTGGTTAAATGGATAAGAGTAAAGGAATAACCTTGATTGCATTAGTAATAACAATAATAACTTTAATAATTTTAGCTCGGAGTAAGTATAAGCATGCTTTCTGGACAAAATCGGAATATTAAATAAAACAATAGAGGCAAAGGAAAAGACAGAGTTAAGCAAATTAAAAGAAGAGCTACAATTATATAAAATGAATTACCTAGATAGCGGAAAAAATTTAGATAATGTTAATATACAAGATATACTACCAAGTTTAGAAAATACAAAATATAAAAATAATGCTACAATAAAAAACAATAAAATTAGGATTGATAGCAAAAATATAAATTTGAACGAAAATGAAAAAGAATATATATACAATAATTTAGACTATTTTTATCTTGTTACATATGCTACTGAAAAACAGTATAATATAGAAATAAAAAATGAGGAAGAGAAAACATGTATAATTAGTGATATATATGAGGCAGCGATAAAAAACAAAAAACTAATATTGCCTGATTATATAAATTTTAATAGTAATATTTATAAGGTAATAGGGAATAAGTACTTAACTACACAAAGTGTACTTGATTTTTCATATGTACTGGTTCCTGAAACTTTTAATAGGTTTAGTAATTTAGGTGTTTCAAAAAATTTGGAAGAAGTATTTTTTGAGGAAGGAGTTACAGATTTGGGATATAATGCTTTTGCGGATTGTACTTTATTAAATAAAGTTCATTTACCAAATACATTGAAAGCTATAGGCGGTGCAGCTTTTAATGGATGTAAGAATTTAAAAGAGTTGCAGATTCCTTATGGAGTGAATAAAATAGACGGGCAAGCTTTTATTGGTTCAGGTCTTGCAAAAGTAGAAATGCCTGATAGTATAACACAAATAGGACAACAACTATTTCAAGACTGCCATTACTTAGAATATGTAAAATTCCCGAAAACTTTAGCCACTTTGCCTAGAGGAACATTCATTAATAGTTATTGTAAAGAAATAAAATTTCCTAGTGAACTTATTGAAATTGAGGATAGCTCATTAAAATGTAGTAAAATGAGTATAGAAATACCAAATAGTGTAAAAAAATGGGAAATGATTTATTTAATTATCATACTAAAAGGATAAGAATCCCAGATTCGGTAGAAGAAATAGGGGATTTTCTATGTTATGGTATGGCTAATAATGATGTATCTGTTTATACAGATAATCCAATTGTTTTAGAATATTTAAAAAAAACACAAGTTACTATAAAATCTTATGCAGAATGGAATGAAGACTAAAGCATATTGATAAAAAGCAAACAATAAAAAATCAAATATAATAAAAGGATGTATAAAATATACATTCTTTTATTTAACCCAAATTTCCGTAACCCTCCCAAAACTTTATTGTGAACTTTCTGTGAAAAACATTTACAACCAAAAGCATAAATGATAATATAACCATGTTAAATCAAAGAAAAAAGAATAAGGAGGAACGACCCGTGATTGAGGTAAAAAATGTTACAAAAAAATACGGAAGCTTTGTAGCCGTAGACGATATCAGCTTTACTATAAACGACGGAGAAGTTGTAGGATTCCTAGGACCAAATGGAGCAGGAAAAAGTACAACAATGAACATGATAACAGGATATATTGAACAAACAGAAGGAAACATTATAGTAGATGGATTTGATACAATAAAAAAATCAAAAAAAGCAAAGAAAGAGATTGGATATATGCCAGAAGGAGTACCATTATATACAGATTTAACAGTAAAAGAATTTGTAACATACATGGCAGAACTAAGAAAGGTAGACAGAAAAACAAAAAAAGAAAATGTACAAAAGGTACTTAAAGAAACAGGGCTAGACCAAATGCAAAACAAACTAATAAAAAATCTATCAAGAGGGCAAAAACAAAGAGTAAGTCTAGCAGGAACATTAGTTGCGGACTCAAAAATACTAATATTAGATGAACCAACAGTAGGACTAGACCCAAAACAAATTACGGAAATAAGGAGTCTAATAAAAAATTTAGGAAAAAAACATACTGTAATTCTAAGTTCACATATCCTATCAGAAGTAAGTCAAATATGTGACAGAGTAATAATAATAAATAAAGGAAAAATAGTCGCAATAGATACTCCAGAAAACCTAGAAAAGAAAGTATCAGATAACAACATTGTATATGTAACAGTAGAAGACAAAGAAAATAAAATTGATGGAATAAAAGAAAAAATAACAGGAATAAAAGAAATAAAATTAGTCAAAGAAAATGAGGATAAAACAAAACAATATGAAATAACAGGAGAAAATGACGTAAACTTAAATAAAACAATATTTAACGAATTTGCAAAAGAAAATATAACAATAGTAGAAATGAAAAAAGCAGAGGCAACACTTGAAGACGCATTTATGAAAATAATAAAAGAAGGAGGAGATAAATAAATGGGAGCAGTAATAAAAAAAGAACTAAAAAATTACTTCTTATCTCCAATAGGATATGTAGTAATAGGAATATTTTTACTAGCATTTAGTAGTTTCTTTTATTTAACTACAATCGGACAATCAAGTATAGATTTAACATATTTATTTTACTATACAGCATTATATGGATTAATGTTCATAGTGCCACTTCTTACAATGTGGACATTTTCAGGCGAAAGAAAATCAGGAACAGACCAATTATTATTAACATCACCTGTTAGCATGCTAGGAGTTGTAATAGCAAAATTCTTATCAGCTTTACTTTTAATAGTAATACCAGTTGTATGCACATTAATGTATTTTGGAATTTTATGTTTCTTTGAAATGCCAAATGTTCCAATATATTTAACATCAATGTTAGGATTTTTACTACTTTCTATGACATATATATCATTTGGAATACTTGCATCAAGCCTTACAGAATCACCAATAATTGCAGGAATAATGACTTTTGCATTTGTATTTGCTGCAACATGGGTTCCATATTTAGTAGATAGTTTATCAAATTTATCATTAATGGATCAATTTATAAACTTCTTATATGGACAAATAAATATTGCATCAGTTGTATTATTCTTAACATTAACAGTATCATGTATTTTGATTACAATGATAATTATGCAAAGAAGAAAAAGTGTAAAATAGGAAAGGAGTAAGAAAATTGAAAGATAAAAAAGAAAAAAAGCCAGCTAAAAATACAAATAAAGAAAAACTTGGAACAAGATTTATAAATACAATAAAAAAGAGATGGCTTATAAGTGGAACAAATACATTACTTTTAATTGCAATACTAGTTGCAATAGTAATCTTAATAAACTCAGTTGTACAATCACTTGAATTAACACCAATAGATTGCACATCAAATAAAGAATATACATTAACAAAAGAAAGTAAAGAAAGAGTTTCAAAAATACAAAATGATGTAAATATTTATTTTGTAGGATATGAAGATTCAGCAACTCAAGTAAGTTTAGCAAAACAATACAATAAAGCAAACAATAAGTTGAACATAGAAGTAATAGATACAAACCAAAGAACAGATATTGCATCAAAATATAATGTTACAAATGATAGTAAAGCTATAATAGTTGAAAATGGAGAAAAATCAAAAACACTATATTCAGATGATTTATATACATATGATAGTAGTTATCAAACAATAGACTTAACAGAAGAAAAAATAACATCAGCAATTTTAAATGTAACATCAGAGAAAATAGCAAATGTATATTTCTTATCAGGATATTCTGACTATTCACTTGACTATTCAGGAGGAATGTATTATTTGTCATCATATTTAAAAGACGAAGTTTTAAATTACCAAACATTAGATATGTTAATAAAAGGTTCAATTCCAGATGATTGTGATACATTAGTTATAACAACACCAAATAAAGATTTTGATGAACTAACAACAAATGAAATTACAAAATATATAAATAATGGTGGAAAAATCTTATGGCTAAATTCAAGTTATGCAGAATCAAAAGATTTACCAAATGTTAATAAAATATTAGCATTATATGGAATAGAGCCATTTGAAGTTGGATACATTTATGAAACAGATAGCAGTAGAAAAGCCTTAGGATATGAAAGCTGTATTGTTGAAGATTTAGGTTCAACAGATATTGCAAAAAAATTAACAGATGTTGTATTATTAAATGCAACAAAAATAAATGTAAATGCAGATGAACTTTCAAATTTAAATGTTGAACAACAAGTAATAATTTCAACTCCAAGTACATCATATTTTAGAAAAAATATTTCAAATACATCTAGTAGTAGTGATATGGATGAACAAGGTGGATTCACAGTAGGTGGAATATATACTAAAAAAATCTCTTCAGAAACAGAAGAAAAAGAATCAAAACTTGTAATTTTTGGAGATAATAATTTTATATCTGACATACAACTAACAAGTCAAACAAATCCAATGGTATTTTTGGCAAACAACAAAGATTTAATGCTTAATTCAATAGCATATCTAACAAATAATGATCAAGACATAACAATAAGAAAAGATTATACAAAATCAAGTGATTTTACACCAACAGATAGCCAGAAATTAACAATAGTAAGAATAATATTTATGGTGCCAATCGCAATAATTTTATTAGGATTTATAGTTTGGCAAGCTAGAAGAAGAAAAAAATAAAATCATAAATAACAAACCCCTGTATTATAATAATACAGGGGTTTTATTTATGATTTTATTTACAATTATAGGAGCAATAATTCGGAGCAGGTTTTGCATCTGGTCAAGAAATATATTTGTTTTTTTATAGATTCGGAATAAATGGAATATGGGGAATAATAATTTGTAATATTATTATGTCTTTTATAATATATAGAACTTTTGTTATATGTTATGATAATAATATAAAATCATATAAAGAACTTTTGGATTATATTTTTCCGAGCAATATGTTATTATCAAATATCATAAACAAAATAATTAACATATTTTTATGTATCACTTTTTTTATAATGATAACAGGATTTGGTGCGTATTTATCAGAGAATTTAGGATTAAATCAATTGATAGGAAGTTCTATTTTAGCATTAATTTCATATTTCCTTTTCAAGAAAAATATTGAGAGTATTGCTAAAATAAATAGTATAATTATACCATTATTAATTGTTATAATTTTAATAATTGGTATGAAGAATGTATTTATGATAGATATAAATCAAATTGGTAAAAATATTAGTCAAGTTAGAAGTGACTTTTGGCTTATTCAATCAATCTTATATGCAAGCTATAATTTAATCTTATTGATACCAGTATTATTAAATTTAAAAAAGTTACTAAAAAGTAGAAAACAGATGATGACAATATCAATTGAGGTAGGAATAGTAATGAATTTATTATCAATTTTGATATATTTATTATTAGTTAATGTTAATGTTGATTTTAAACAACTGGAAATGCCAATTATATATGTAATAAGTAATAATTTTGGTAATTTTAAATTTATATATGGAATTATTATTTTAATAGCCATATTTACAACATCTATTTCAGTTGGAATAGGTTTTCTTAACAACACTTGCAAAGACAGGAAAGAATTAGTGAAAAATGCGAAAATATTATGTATTCTTAGTGTAATGATTTCGCCAATAGGTTTTTCTAATCTAGTAAAAGTCCTGTTCCCTTTATTTGGATATTTGGGATTGATACAAATAATTGGGATTTTTGCAGAAATTATTAGATAAATAAAATTAAGACATTTTCATTTACGAGTCACAGAATTTTAAAAATAATTTCCAAAATCATTGCAAAAAAATAATAAATATAATAAAATTACATAAACTAACAATAAGAAAAAATAGGAGGAGAGAAACAATGCCAGAAAATCAAGATGAAATGAAAATAAAACAAATGATAGACGAATTAGTCGAGAAAGCAAAAAAAGCCTCAAAGGAATATCTAAAATTAGACCAAAAAACAGTAGACAACATAACAAAAGCCATGTCAATGGCTGGACTAGAACATCACATGGAATTAGCCAAAATGGCGGTAGAAGAAACTGGAAGAGGAATATATGAAGACAAAATAACAAAAAATATGTTTGCAACAGAATATATTTACCACAGTATAAAACATGAAAAAACAGTTGGAATAATAAAAGAAAATGACGAAGATGACTATGTAGAAATAGCAGAACCAATAGGAGTAATAGCAGGAGTAACACCAGTTACAAACCCTACATCAACAACAATGTTTAAATCAATAATAGCTGCAAAAACAAGAAATGTAATAATATTTGGATTCCACCCATCAGCACAAAAATGTTCAGTAAGAGCAGCTGAAATCTTAAGAGAAGCAGCAATAAATGCAGGAGCACCAGAAAACTGTATATTATGGATACCAGAGCCATCAGTTACAGCTACAAGATTACTTATGAATCATCCAGGAGTTGATTTAATACTAGCAACAGGTGGAACAGGAATGGTAAAATCAGCATATTCTTGTGGAAAACCAGCATTAGGAGTAGGACCTGGAAATGTGCCATGTGTTATTGAAAAATCAGCAAAATTAAAAACATCGGTAAATGACTTAGTAATGTCAAAATCATTTGATAATGGAATGATATGTGCATCAGAGCAATCTGTATTAGTAGAAAAAGAGATATATAAAGAATTTGAAGAATTAATGAAAAAAGCTGGATGCTATTTTGTAAATCCAGAGGAAAAAGAAAAATTAAAAAATGCAATGTTTGACTGGAATGATGAAACAGGATTTAAACTAAAATCATTTATACCAGGACAAAGTCCATACCAAATTGCAAAACAAGCAGGATTTGATGTACCAGAAGATACAAAAGTAATTGTAGTATATGAAGAAGGAATAGGAAAAGACTATCCATTTTCTAAAGAAAAATTAAGTCCAGTTTTGACTTATTATATAGTAGAAAACTACGAGGAGGCACTAGATAAAGCCGAAAGATTACTAGAATTTGGAGGATTAGGTCATACGGCAGTAATCCATTCAGAAGATAGAGAAAAGATACTAGAATTTTCTGACAAAATGAAAGCTGGAAGAATAATTGTAAACTCACCATCAACTCATGGAGGAATAGGAGATATTTATAATACAAATATGCCATCATTAACACTTGGATGTGGTTCATTTGGAGGAAACTCAACAACTGCAAATGTATCAAGTGTAAACCTTATAAATATAAAAAGAGTTGCAAGGAGGAGAGTAAATATGCAATGGTTTAAAGTTCCAGAAAAAATATATTTTGAGGCAGGTTCAATTGCTTACCTAGAAAAAATGCCAGATATAGAAAGAGCATTTATAGTAACAGATCCAGGAATGGTTAAATTTGGATATGTGGATAAAATTCTTTATCATATAAGAAAAAGAGCAAATCACGTACATTGTGAGATATTCAGTGAAGTTGAATCAGACCCATCATTTGATACAGTAAATAGAGGGTTAGAATTAATGAATAACTTTAAACCAGATGTAATAATTGCTCTAGGTGGAGGAAGTGCAATAGACGCAGCAAAAGGAATGTGGCTATTTTACGAACATCCAGATGCAGACCCAGAAGGATTAAAATTAAAATTCATGGATATAAGAAAGCGTACTTACAAATTCCCAAAACTTGGTGTGAAAGCAGAAATGGTAGCAATACCAACAACATCAGGAACTGGTTCAGAAGTAACATCATTTGCAGTATTAACAGATAAAGTAAAAAATAAAAAATATCCTCTAGCAGATTATGAATTAACTCCAGATGTTGCAATAGTAGACCCAGACCTAGTAATGAGCTTACCAAAATCAATTACAGCAGATACTGGAATGGATGTACTAACACACGCAATCGAGAGCTATGTATCTAATATGGCATCAGACTACACAGATGGGTTAGCTGAAAAAGCAGTAGAATTAGTAATAGAATATTTAATAGAAGCATATGAACATGGAGATAATAAATTAGCACGTGAAAAAATGCATAATGCAAGTACAATTGCAGGAATGGCGTTTACAAATGCATTTTTAGGAATAAATCACTCTCTAGCACACAAAATAGGAGCTGAATTCCATTTGCCACATGGTAGAATAAATGCAATTTTATTACCTTATGTTATCAAATATAATAGTAGTAGACCTACAAAATTTGTATCTTTCCCTAAATATGAATACTTTATAGCAGATGAAAAGTATGCAAGACTTGCTAAAAAAGTAGGACTTAAGGCAGATACAACTGAAGAAGGTATAAATTCTTTAATTACTAAAATTCAAGAGATGAATGAAAAACTAAATATACCTAGATCTTTTAAAGATGCAGGTGTAGATGAAACTGAATTTATGGCAAAAGTTGATATGTTAGCAGATAGAGCGTTTGAAGACCAATGTACTACTGCAAACCCTAGAGTGCCTTTGGTTTCTGAGATGAAACAGATTTTGATTGATAGTTATTATGGAAATGAAATAAAATAGTTCCTTAAATAGTTCCTTTTGGTGACGGAGAATTTTAGAAACTTTTTGTAAAAGCACCATTTCTTTTTTTGGAGAAAATGGTGCTTTTGCCTAAAAGTGAACCAAAAAGCTTAGTGCAAAATAAATTTTTTTAAATAAAAAGAGTTAAATTAAAAAGAATCTTTGATGTAATTTTTTAGCTCATTATAAAAATTTTCACGAGTTCCAATTAGAATAATAATTATAGAATTTTCATTAATTTCATATATTTTATATGAAATTTCATAATTTGTTTTATTATAAAAAACATCATAACCGATAAATTCCGGCAAGGTCACCTTTTTTGGATTGACCTATAAATGGATTTTCAGCAATTTTATAAATTGCCTCTTTTATTTTTTCTTTAAGTTTTTTATCCTTAATTTTTTTATAATTTTTGGCAGCTTTAGGCAGGAATTTTATTTCATACATTTTTATTCATCTCCTTTATCAAAGACATCTTCAGCACAAATCAGATTATCTTGATTTTCTATTGCTTTATCAATATCAGCATTGTATTTTTTTGCAGCTTTTTTTAGTTTTTCTTTCCTTTTTTTAAATTCGTTTAGTATGTTTTCGTTTGCAATGCCATCATTTAAAATGTCTTTAAGAATATATTCGGAAAATTCGTCTAAACTAGTATCAACTACTGGTTTTATAATAATGCAATTATTTGCGATACTACATTCAATTTCCTTTCCAATGTTTAAAGCATCAAAAAATTCTTTTGGTATAGTTATTTGCCTTTTTTCTGAAACTGATATTTTTTTAGTTTTCATACTATCACCATCCTTATATTTATTATATGATTTTGTAGAAAAAATATGTACATTTTCATTGTAACAAAGAAACAAAGAAAAGTCAATTTGGCTTTTAAATTTTTTTAAAATTTTGTGATAAATTTACTATTGAATAAATTGAGTTTTTCTGGTATCATTAATAAAAAACGAATTAAGATTGGTAGATTATATGAGAGCAGATAATAAAGATATAATAAAAATAAACGGTAAAAATTATAATATATATATTAAAGAATATATTCCAGAGAAAATGGATGAAATTTTTATTGCATGTCACGGTTTTGGAGGAGATAAAGACAGTTCAGCAATTCAGAAATTAGCACAAAATATGAGCAAAAAAAATATAGGTGTTATTTCATTTGATTTCCCAGCACATGGTGAATCAGAAGTGGATGGAGAATTTTTAACACTTGAAAATTGTATCAATGATATAAATGCAATTGAAAATTACATAAAAAACAAATATAATCCTTCCAAAATAAATATATTTGCAACTAGTTTTGGAGCATATATAACCTTGTTAAAACTTATTAAAGAAAATTCTAAATATAATAGAATAATTTTAAGAGCTCCAGCAATAAAAATGAATGAAATATTTAAAAATTATTTATTAAATGAAAATTTGTCTGATTTTATGGAAAGAGGCTATTCGATAATGGGATTTGAAAGACCCATGAAGATATATACTAAATACCTTTGGGAACTTGAAAATAATAAAATAATAGACTTATATAATAAAAATTATGATATGTTAATAATCCAGGGAAATAAGGATAATGTTGCCCCAATAAAAGATACATATGAATTTGTTAACAGAAACAAAAATATTTCATTAAAAGTACTAGAAGGAGCTGACCACAGAATGAAAAAAGATGGAGAAATAGATAAAGTAATGGAATGGGTGAAAGAATATATTTAGCTTTAGAAATTTTTCGGAAAAAGAACCGGTTCAAAATAAAAAAATTTTTTCATAAAGTTTTATTTGGAAGCATATAATATACTATTACCAAACAACAGAAACGAAAAAGTAAAATATTACCAAATTTGACAAAAAACGAAAAAAAAGGTATAATAAAAACTGTTGTTAAAGGAGGTATCTGTTATATGCAGAAAAATAAGAAAAAAATTTCCTTAATAAAAATGATAGGAATATGTTTAATATTAGTCTTACTTTCAGGAGCTGGAGTAATGGCAGTAACAACACAAGTAAACACAGTAAAAATACAATTATCAAATGGATATGAAATGACAGTGTTTACAACAAAGAAAAGTGTAAAAGAAATACTAGAAGATAACAATATAATATTAGAAAATAATGAGAAAGCAACACCAAATATTGATGAAGAGATATCATCAGACAAACAAATAAAAATAACAGACAAGTCAAATCAAGAAATAGAAGTTGCGAAGGTATCAGAAAGTGGAATAGAAACAACATTAGATACAATACTAGATGCATATTCACAAGTAACAGAAAAAATAGTAGAAGAAGAAGAAACAATACCTTTTGAAACCATAACAAAAGATGTATCAGATGGTGCATCATCTACAAAAAACAAAGTATTACAAGAAGGTGTTGAAGGAAAGAAAAAAGTTACTTATAAAATAAAATATCAAAATGATACTGAAATTGAAAAAAACAAAATTTCAGAAGAAATAATTCAAGAACCTGTAAATAAAATAATACAAGTAAGTTCAAATGTTATAACATCAAGGTCAGAAGGAACAACAAGAGGAAAAATAACAGGAACAGTTGCAGAATATCAAGAATATGCAAGAGAAGCTTGCAAAAATTATGGATGGTCTGATGGAGAATTTGGTGCATTAGTTAAACTTTGGAACAGAGAAAGCGGATGGAATCCAAATACACGTAATAGTAGTTCAGGAGCTTATGGAATACCACAAGCATTACCTGCATCAAAAATGGCCTCAGCGGGCTCTGATTATATGACTAACTATAAGACTCAAATTAGATGGGGATTGAGTTATATTAGTTCAAGATATGGAAGTCCATCATCTGCTTGGAGTTATTTCCAAAGCAATGGATGGTATTAAAATAAGAAAGAATAGTTGATTGAAAACATTTTCAGTTGCTATTCTTTTTTTTGTAAAAAATAAAATGCAATTCGTAATAAAATCTGAACCTGGCTCTAAGGTTTCAGATTTCATTACAAATTGCAGAAAAAAATAAAAATGTATACTTGACAAAAAGGTAAAAATAGGTATAATAAATAATACTAGTCGTAGAAATATTCATTGAAATATATATGAAAAAAGGAGAATATACAAATGACGCAAAAACTTAGGACTATAAAGAAAAAATGTAATAATAAGGAAGAAATTCATGATAAAAAAAGCATAGTGAAAAAGCCTGAAAATTATATAGGCTTATTTGCTATGCATTATTTTATAACAAAAGACAAAAGTTTAAGACAAGAGAAAGGAATAACATTAATAGCACTTGTTGTAACAATAATAGTCTTGCTGGTGCTTGTAGGAGTAACATTATCAATGCTAACAGGGCAAAACCGGAATATTAACAAAAGCGGCAGAATCATCATTTAGAACAGAAATGTCTGGAATAGAAGAAAAAGTAAAAATGCGAAATGCAGAAGTACAAATAGATGGAAAATCAATCACAGAAATGTTTACAGAACAAGTAAAGATTGAAGATGTAAAAAAATGGGATGACCAGTTGAAACTGGAAATAGTATATTGGGGAGAATATGATATAGGAGTAAATACAGTTTCAAGAAAATATGTAAAGCAAAATTGGAAAAGCATTTTAACAAAAAATCAAGATGGAAAAGAATATGTGGATAACTTATATTATATAGATAAAGAAACAGCAGATGGAAAAGAAAAAGCATATTTATATGATACAAAAGTTGGAATGGTATATAAAGTAAAACCAACAGGAATAGGAAAATATAAGGTACATAGTTTAAAAGAATTAGATTATCAAAAAAATAATAATGAAGGCGAAAGAAATGTACTAACAGAAGGAACATTGATAACACAGGAAAGCAAGATAGTAAAAGTAGGAAATGTAGCATGTTATGAGCCAGATTTAGCAGGATTTGTTGTAGAAAAAACAAAAGCAGTATATTATAAAGATAAGGAAAATGGAGAAACTCAAGAGGCAAGTATAGAAGAGCCAATATCAGAATATTTAAATAAAGAAGGAGATAGGGTTACAGTAACAAAAGAAGATAAACAATATGAATTCTACAATTACGAAAAACAGAAATGGGCAAATATAAAAGTAGAAAATAGTGGAATAGTAACATATTGGGTATGGATACCAAGATATGCTTATAAATTAAATGGAACAGAAACAGATATAATATTTGTAGACCTAGACAATAAAAATGCGGAAACAGGAGAAGAATTAGAGACTGGTTATATATTGCATTCAGCATTTAGTGATGGAAAAAAGGGTATATGGGTAAGTAAATATGAAACATCACAAGTTACTAGTAATGAGGTAACAGATTATTCATATTATGTACCAGATTTAGAAGGATTTGATAAAGAAAAAACATATATAGAAGTATTTGATGGAAAAGACGGATTTATAGAATATAAATTATCAGAAATAGGAGATATAAAAGAATTCTCAAAGAAAAATAAATGGTTTGATTATGAAAATCAAATATGGGCAAATATAAAAACAGTATCAGATGGAATGGAAGCATGGTGGGTATGGATACCAAGATATGCATATAACATATCAGGAACAACAACCTCAATAATGTTTATTGATACATCAAATAACCCACTATCTGGAGAAAAATTACCAAGCAATTATGTGTTACATCCTGCATTTGGTAATGATTTGAAAGGAATTTGGGTAAGCAAGTATGAAGTATCACAAAAAGTAGGAGATAGGGAAAAAACAAATGATGTTAACGAACCTGATATGGACGGCTTTAATCCAGATACTACATATATAGAATTATATAATGATGATGGAACATTTACAGAAAAGAAATTATCAGAAATAGGCGATTTAAAAGAATTTATATCAAAAAATAGATGGTATGATTACTCAAAACAAATATGGGCAAACATCAAGGTTGTGTCAGACGGAGTTGAATCATGGTGGGTATGGATACCAAGATATGCGTATAACATAACAGGAATAGAAACAGGAGTAATATTCTTAAGAGAAGATAGTAACAATCCGAGGGATGGAAGTACATTACCAAGCAATTACGTTGAACATCCAGCATTTAGCGGTGGATTAAAAGGAATCTGGGCAAGTAAATATGAGGTAAGTCAAAAATAGGAGGTAAAAATATGAAAAAGAAAGTAATATTGATAAGTATTATGGTATTGTTTATGGCAATACTAACACAAAAAAGTTATGCAGCAATAGAAATAAAACCAAGTGCAACAGCAAGTGCTAGTGGAGTATTTACAAATTCTTCAGTATCAAATTCATATCTTTTATGTCAAAAAATGACAGAAAAAGGAGAAAGCTTATATGGTTCAACTGTTGTACCACATTTAAGTACAAATAAAGACTGGGGTGCTGTATCATATTTAGCAAATAGTATATATGGAACAAATTCAGAAGGAAAAAATACTGGTGTAAAACTTGAGAATATTAATGGAGTTGCTTATTATTCAACTACTAAAAATGTTACTGGTGTAATGAATTGGGGAGCAAATTGCTATAATGGAAATTTATATACTCAAACAGCAAGTCTTATGAAAAAATATAAGGATGAAGTAAAAAATGGTACATCAGCATCAACAGCTAGAAATAATGTAACAGAATTGGAAAAGGCGGCTTTAACAGATTCGCGATTTGTAGAAGTTATAAATACGGGAAGTTTAACGACAACATCGACAACCGGTATGGCACTAGCTGAAACATCCGGTTATTCATGGGAAAATTGGCACGGAATAGGTTCAAGTTCGGATTATCCAATGTTCATACGCCAGGGGCTGTTCGGGTTCGTGGTGTGGCCTACGTCAGCAATACGACGTCGGGTGCGGGGTCAGGCTATGCCACATTTAGACCTGTAATATGGAATAAGTAGGCACTAGAATGGTTAGTAGTACTGTTGACTGAGCTCTGTAGTACTGTTACACTGCTCAGAACTAAAAGGTTTTCAAAAGTTATTTTAGGGTACAAACTCTATCATAATTTTGAAATAAATTGGTCATAAATTGTAAAATGTAGGTTTTGTGTTAATCTGGAGGGGCTGTTCGGGTTCAATGTAGGCAACAACAACAACAACAACAACAACAATACGACGTCGGGTGCGGGGTAGTGGTTTGGTTACTCTAACATCGTCACTTTCATAGTGGGTACAAGGTAATATTTGTTTAAGGACGGTATTTAGTTACTAGGTGTTAAAGAAATTTATGTCCATACTAGAAATAGTAAAAAATATAGTAAAGATATTCTTATTTAGTAATTTATTATAATGAAAATGTAGGAAAATCTTAGAAAGGTAGTATTAAATACTGCCTTTTTTTAAAAAAGTAAAGGAAAAAAAGGTTATGGAAAAAAATGATTTATTAATATACAAAAAATATACAGATTTATATTATTATGCATACAATTTATTAGAAAAATATCCAAAAAATGAAAGATTTGGTTTAGTATCAGATATAAAAAATTCAATGAATACAACTCTAAGAAATATGTTATATGCCCAAAAGATGGGAAAAGAATACAAGATGAAATATTTAAATATGATAGATGCAGAACTTTTATATCAAAGATTTAGTATAAGACTATCATACAATAAAAAATATATAACATCAAACAACTACAAAACTTGGAGTTTAAAAGTGGCTGAAATAGGAAAAATGCTAGGAGGCTGGATTAAATCATGCCAAAACGTATAAATAATATATATGATAATGCTTTAACATTTTCAAAAATTAGAGATGCATACAAAAGAACAATTAAGAAGAAAAAGAAAAATAATGACAGTATAAGATTTGGTATGTATTTAGAAGATAACATAATAGATATTTATAGAAAATTAAAAACAGAAACTTATGAAGTAGGTAAATATAGTAGTTTTAAAGTATATGAACCAAAAGAAAGAATAATTTATTGTTTGCCATTTTATGATAGAGTTGTACAGCAATTATATGTGTACGAATATATCATGCCACACATGATACCAAAATTTATTGAAACATCATATGCATGTATTCCTGGAAGAGGATTACATAGTTGTATTGATAAATTACAGTCATATATGAGAAAGGCTGTTAGAGAATGGGAAAATCCTTATTTTCTTAAATATGATATATCGAAATTTTTCTATTCCATAAATAGAGATATAATGTATGAAATAATGGAAAAATACTATAAAGATAAAAGGTTTTTAAAATTGACAAAAAAATTTATTGATTTTGTAGGAACTGACGAATTATTTAAAGATGCCGGGTTGCCAATTGGAAATTATACGTCACAATATTTTGCAAATATATATATGAATGAATTAGACCAATATATAAAACATGAACTAAAAGTAAAATATTATATAAGATTTATGGATGATGGAATTCTTATTGTAGAAAATAAACAAAATGCAAGAGAATTATTAGAAAAAATAAAAGATTTTTTAGAACAAAAATTAAAATTAAGACTGAACAAAAAAACAACATACATGCCAGTAAAACAAGGGTGTATATATTGTGGATATAGAGTATATTTAGATTATAGATTAATAAAAAGAGCTAATATTAATAGAGTAAAAAAGAGAATAAAAGGCTGGAATACTCAATGGAAAAGGGGAGTTTACGATTTTCAAAAATGGAATCAAAGTTTTTGTGCGTGGAAAGGATATGCAAAACATGCAAATGCATATAAATTAATTAATAGTTTATATGATAAAATGGAATATTTGTATGATTTCTAATTGAGGACGGTTCTTTTTCGGAAAAGGAACCGTCCCCAATTAGAAATTTTTCAAAAAATATTGACAAAACTATCTAAAGTGTGTACAATTAATTAGACTAATTCATGAATTAAAATAAATTTATATTATTTCAAAAAATATTTTTTTCAAAAATTTTTAAATACAAATAGGAGGTAGATAGTTATGTCACAAAAATTAAAATTAAAAGATGACATTATGTTTAAAGCATTTTTCAGTAGAAATGAAAAATATTTAAAAAGCTTTTTAAGTGCAATAATGGGGAAAGAAATAAAAATAAAGAAAGTAATACATGATGCAAAATTAGAACAATTAACAAAAGAGATGAAATATGGTATATTAGATTTAGAGGTAGAATTAGAAGGTGGAGAAATCATAAATATTGAAATGCAATTAAGGGATAACAAAAATATAGAAAAAAGAACAACATTTTATGCAAGTAAAAAAATAGTAGAACAATTAGAGCCCAAAGAGGACTTTGAAAACTTAAAACGTGTAATTGTAATTGCAATATTAGATTATACATTAACTGATTTACCTGAATATGTAACCGAAACAGTAAGAGTTTGTAGGGAACATAAAGACTATGAAATGAACAATCTAACAAAGTATTATTATATAGAATTAGAGAAATTCAGAAACTCTAATCCTAACATGAAAGAAAAAGTAAATCAATGGTTGGCTTTTATTGATATGGAAAGGGGGGAATTATTAGAAATGGCTCAAAAAGAGAATGAAGAAGTAAAAAATGCATCTGATGATTTTGAAGTATTGACTGGAGATGAAGAAATAAAGAGATTAGCTGAGATTAGGCTTATGTCATTATTAGAAGAAAAGTCGGCTCTGGCAACGGCACGAGAAAAAGGAACTAAGGAAGGCTGGAAACAAGGAATTGAAGAAGGCAAAAAGAAAGGAATTGAAGAAGGCAAAAAGAAAGGAATTGAAGAAGGTCAAAAAATAGGTATTGCACAAGGAAAAAGAAATAAGACATTTGAATTAGCAAAGAAAATGAAAGAGCAAGGTTTAGACACAAAAATAATACAAAATATAACGAATTTAACAGAAGAAGAAATAAATGAATTATAACTATAAAAAAGAATTAATGATTAGTTTTCTCTAACATTAATTCTTTTTTATTACCCAAAAAATTTTGCCACCAGAAGGAAAAGTACCCAAAAATCTCCGTCATCAAAAGTTATTCTTGAAAAAAATATAACAATATAGTAAAATAAGAATAATAAAAAAAGAAAGAGGAAAGAAAATGAAACTAATATCATGGAATGTAAATGGAATAAGAGCATGTCTAAAAAAAGGATTTGAAGAATTTTTTCAAGCTCAGAACGCAGATATATTTTGTTTGCAAGAAACAAAAATGCAAATCATTAAAGGAAAAGAAACCAAGGAAATAGAGGAAATCTTAAATTTACCAATATTCAAAAATTATCATTGCTATTGGAATAGTGCGGAAAAGAAGGGGTATTCAGGAACGGCAATATTTACAAAAAAAGAGCCTATATCTGTAAAATATGGAATAAACATACCAGAGCATGATAAAGAAGGTAGAGTAATAACATTAGAATTTGAAGATTTTTATATGGTAGATATTTACACACCGAATTCAAAAAGAGAGTTAGAAAGATTACGGGTATAGACAAATTTGGGAAGATAAGATTAGAAACTATCTTTTAGAGCTAAAAAAGAAAAAGCCTGTTATCATGTGTGGAGATTTAAATGTGGCACATAAAGAAATAGATTTGAAAAATCCCAAAACAAATAGAAGGAATGCAGGATTTACTGATGAAGAAAGAGAAAAAATGACTCAGCTTTTGGATTCAGGTTTTACTGATACATTTAGGTATTTATATCCTGATAAAACAGAATGCTATAGTTGGTGGTCATATATGGGAAAAGCTAGAGAAAAAAATGTTGGTTGGAGGATTGATTATTTTATAGTATCAAATGATATTAAAGAAAAGATAAGAGAGGCAAAAATATATTCACAAGTTTTAGGGAGTGACCATTGTCCCGTAGGGCTTGAGATTTAAAAATAATTAGAAAGGAAAGAGATATGTATGAAAGAGGAAATAAGAAATCATTGGAGGACATGGATATTTTTATTTACAATAGGTGTTTGTTTAATTTTGGCTTATAAAATAATAGAAGGAATTGGAAATTTAACAAGTGTTATTGGAAATCTAATATCTATTGTATCACCATTTTTAGCGGGATTATTAATGGCATATTTATTATATATTCCGGAAAATAAAATAGAGAAAACATATAGAAAATCTAAAAAGAAAATTGTAAGAAAAAATGCTAGAAAATTTGCAATATTTACGACTTATTTGATGGCGATTTTAGTGTTGATTGTAATAATAAATTTTATATTACCTGTATTAATAGAGAGTATAAATGAATTAATAGGGAATTTGGAAAATTACTACAATAAGATAATAGAAACATATAGTAATTTACCAGAAGATTCAATTTTTAAAACAGAAAAAGTATATACTGCTTTAAGGGAAATACAAAATTTTGATATACAACAATATTTAAGTTTGGATAGGATAACAGGGTATGTAAAAGGGGTAGTTGGTTTTGCAACTGGAATTTTTGATGTATTTGTTGCAGTTGTAGTATCAATTTACATATTGGCTGAAAGAAATGAAATACTATCATTTTTCAAAAAGCTAACAAAAGTATTATTCAAAGAAAAAACGGTAAATAAAATAGAAAGATATTTTTATAAAGCAAATAGAGTATTTTTTAAATTCATATCTAGCCAATTTATAGATGCACTTATAGTAGGAATATTAGCTACAATTGTAATGAAAGTTTTAAATATAAAGTATGCATCATTACTTGGATTTGCAATAGGATTGTTTAATATGATACCATATTTTGGAGCAATAATTGCAATATCAATTTCAGCAATAATAACATTAATAACAGGCGGATTATCGAAAGCTATAATTATGCTTATATCAATAGTAATTTTACAGCAAATAGATGCAAATATAATAAATCCTAAAATAATAGGAGAATCGTTAGAAATTAGTCCAATACTTGTAATATTATCTGTAACAATCGGAGGAGGATATTTTGGAGTAATTGGAATGTTTTTGGGAGTTCCTGTTGCAGCAATTTTGAAGATTTTGGTAAATGATTACATTGACAATAAACTTCAAGTGTAGTATATTAATTATGGATAATTTACATTTCTAATTTGGAAGGAGATGTGTATGAAAAATTCTAAAGATGGACAAGTAATAATAAAATTTAGTGTAATGTGGTTTTTTATTGCTATAATTATTATTGCTTTAATGATATCGTTTTTTAAGAATCGTATTTTTGCAACAGATGTAAATAATAAAGAAACTAAAACAGAAACGGTTGTTGCATTTGAACAAAATCAAAAGTCCATTGATGTAATACAAGTGATGTTAGCAAATACAGATTCAAACAAAAAAATGATTAATGAACAAAGAGATGTAGAATATATAACTGAATATGAAGAAAATCCGAATTTGCCAAGAGATGAAGAACAGGTAAAACAAGACGGAAAGAATGGAAAAGTTCAAATAACAGCATTACAAGAATATCAAAATGGAGATATGGTAAAAGAAGATATAATAGAAAGTACAACCTTAGAAAAAATGGTTACAAAAATTATTTATAAGGGAACATCAGATTTTCTAAAAAAATATAGTGTACATATAGACGACCAAATGTATTTGTTAGAGGCGGAAGACCTAAAAGAAGAGGCAAAAGAAGAATCCAACACAATTGTACAGGTTCCAAGATACTTAAATGTAAAAATAAAAGAAGCCGGAGAAGAATGGATAAAAGTATCTTATAACGGAAAAGAAGGATATTTAAAAACAACAAATATTACATCAGAGGCAGTGACACCATTAATTAAAGAAAAAAATAGAGTAGCAACATTAAAAAATAATCTAAATATAGATATGGATTTAAGTATGCCAAGTGGCTTGACACTTAGTGACTATAAAACTGTACTTTCAAATAATTTAAGTGACAAAAATAAAATATTTGAACAAAATGCAGAAATTTTTTATAAGGCAGAGCAAAAATATAAAGTAAATGGAATATTCATAGCAGCAGTTGGTATACACGAAAGTGCATGGGGAACGTCAAAAATTGCAAATGATAAAAATAATCTATTTGGTTTTACCGCATATGATAGTGATCCATATAATAGTGCGACATCATTTGATACTTATGAAAATGCTATAAATAAAGTTGCAGAAACATTATCAACAAAATATTTACATGTTGCTGGAACCAAAATAAGTGATGATTTAATTGCAACAGGTACATATTTCAACGGAACAACAGCAAAATCTGTAAACACAAGATATGCTAGTGACCAAGGATGGGCAGATAAAGTGTTTAATTATATGCAATATTTATATAATAAATTATAGAATAAATATATGTACTTTGGTTAAATTAATTTTATAAGGAAAACAAAATGAAGATAAAAAGAAAAATAAATAGAAAGTTTTTAATAGCCATATTTTTAATTATTTTGATAATATTATTTTTTATATATGGAAATATAATAAGTAGAAAATTAAAAATAAAAAAATTCGAAAAAGAAAATGTAAGAGCATATGAGAAAAATCAAGAACAGGTATTTAAAGTAAAAAAAATAATAATTTGTAGTAGTGCAAATGCACTAGATTTAAGTGAAAAACAAAATTTACAAGATTTAAGCATATATCAATATACAGATATTGCTGTTTATATTGATAATGGAGAAGAACTTTCGAATAAAAATACTATAAAATCACTATATATTGATAATATAAGTTTAGAAGGAACTAGTAATATAGGAAAAAGGAGTTTAAATTATAAGAATATAAACAAATTTGGTTTAAAACTTTCTAATCCTATAAAAAATCTAAGTGAATCTGATATAACCCAACAAAATAGCACATCAAATGTATTTGAAAGTTTAATGAATCAACAAGAAAATAACGAAAACGAAAATATTGAAGATAATACCACTAATTTAGTAACAAATGAAAATAACGAAAAAATAGACTTTAATATAATATATACGAATGAAGAAAATGAAAAAGCAAATTATGATGATCCTACTTTTTATACTGATTGTTCTAATCCTATTACATTAGAATATTTAAATACAGATATAATAACACATTATAAGATGGATGAAAACAAAAGTGTGTCTTTTGATGGAAGTATATTAAAAGAGGCTGGGATTTCAACAGATAATATTGCTTGCAAAGTTAAGTTTAAAATAAATATAGTAAATAATATGGATGAAAAGTATAATTGTTGGGTTAGTTTTCAAATTCCGTTGGATGATATTTATGAAGGAACAACAATGAAAGGGAAAGATACTAATAGTAATAAATATATTTTTTATAGAGAATAAATTTTTAGTATGACTGTTTTTGAAATAAAATGGTCATATTTTTTTTACATAAATTTTATATTTTGTAATAAAATTTAGAGTAAATACAAAAAATAATATAGGTGGTTAAATGCAGGATTTTTTTGAATATGTCAACATTTTAAAAAGAAAAATAAAGGTAAACAAAAATAAAGTGGTTTTTGTATGTATAGGTACTAAAGATGTAATAGGTGATAGTATAGGTCCTATGGTTGGGAGTTATCTAAAATGTAAAATTGGTAGCAAAAATGTTGTGGGAGATATAGAAAATAATATATGTAGTAAAAGTGATTTAATATATTATTATCCTAGAATAAAGAATAAATTTATTATTGCAATTGATTCTGCACTTTCTACTAGAGATATAGAAGGAGAGATTTTTATAAGTGAAAAGCCATTAGTTATGGGACTAGGAATAAATGATAATAAAGGAATTATAGGAGATATAAGCATAAAGGCAGGAATTTCTGATATTAATATAAGGAATGAAAAATATATAAAAAAAATGTCCAATATTATTGGAAAAGGAATTTATTATTGGTATAAAAATTAGATAATAAAAAGAAACTTTAAACACATAATTAAAGTTTCTTTTTATTATTATTTATTAAAATCTACTTTTACATTTTTACGTGCCTCGTCATCAACTTTAAATAGTTCACGAGCAGTAAAATTAAACATTCCAGCTATTATATTAGATGGAAAAACTTGTAGTTTTGTATTATACATTGTAACTGTATCATTATAAAATTGTCTTGAAAATGATAGTTTATTTTCAGTGTTGCTTAATTCTTCAGATAGTTTCAAAAAGTTCTCATTAGCTTTTAGTTCAGGATAATTTTCTGATACTGCCATAATAGTTTTTAGTGTAGACGAAAGTTCATTATTAATTTTAGCTTTGTCTTCTACAGTTGATGCATTTGCCCATGATGTACGAAGTGAAGAGATTTTTTCAAATGTTTCTTGTTCATGAGTCATATATCCTTTTACTGTTTCAACAAAGTTTGGTATTAAGTCAAACCTTCTTTGTAGTTGAACATCAATTTGGCTCCAAGCATTTTCAACTCTCATTCTTAGTTTTACTAAACCATTGTATGTTACTATTATGAATGCTGCTATTGCAATGATAATAATTAGAATAATTGGTAGCATAGTTTTTTGTACCTCCTAGTTTTTTCTTAATATTATCATATCAGTAGAAGTTTGGCAAGGAATTTATAACAATTGGATATAAAAATTATAGTTAAGTAAAAATTAATTTTATTGATATATTCAATATATATTTTCTGTAAAATCTTTTTAATTTAATTATTTGATATAGAACTACGAATTGTAGATTTTTAACTACATTCTGTTGTATTTTAAGAAATTTTATTGTATACTACTATATAGTATAAATAAATGCAAATATTATAATATATTTGGTTAAAGGAGGAAATTTTCGAGATGAAAGATGATTGTTTATTTTGTAAAATAATAAAAGGACAAATACCATCGACAAAGGTATATGAGGATGAATTAGTATATGGTTTTAAAGACATAAATCCAGCTGCTCCGATTCATATTTTAGTCATACCAAAAAGGCACATTGATTGTTTAGCAGATTTAACAGACGAAGACGAAAAATATGTATGGTCTATTCATAAAGCAATGAACAAAATAGCAGAAGAACAAGGATTTAAAGAAAATGGTTATAGAGTAATTGTAAATTGTGGTAAAGATTCTGGACAAGAAGTTATGCATTTACATTATCATCTATTGGCAGGAACAAAATTTGGAGATAAAATTGTATAGAAAGGTTAAATTGAAATGAGTTTTACACAAATTGCAATAATTTATTTGATAGTAATTAATATTTTAGGATTTTTGGTTATGGGATTAGATAAACATAAGGCCAAAATGGCAGAAAGAAGAATTCCTGAAAATACATTATTTACTTTTACCGTTTTAGGTGGAGGAGTTGGTACAATTGCTGGAATGTATGTTTTTCACCATAAGACTAAGAAAATGAAATTTAAGGTCGGAATGCCTTTGATTTTGATTTTAGAGATATTAATTTTTGTTTATTTTAAATATATGATGTAGTCAAATGATAATAGAAATCTACCTTTTAGGAGGTGGATTTTTTGTTGGAAATTAAACGAATATTGCAAGATTCCTTTTCAAAACTTACTAAATATGATAAAATAGCACTATACAAAATTAATTAGTAAAATTAATACTAAAAATCCATAGAAAGGATCAAACAATGGAAATAACTGAAACACTAACAAAGCAAATAACCGAAACATCATATCTAACAACAGAAAACACCAAAAGATACAGACCAATACTAAGATATTTCTATGAGCAATACGAAAAAATAAACTACATGTTATACAAAGAAGATGTATGGAATTACCTAAAAGACAAGCCAAACTTTGAAAATTACACAATTGAAACATGTGAAAACGACCTAACGGCATTAGTAAATTGGGGGAATCTATCAGCGTTGCAAGACACAAACAATGTATCAACAGTAGAAGAATTCAAACACAGAAAATTCAGATACCAACTAACAGAATATGCAGTAGAAATAGAAAGACTAGTAGTAAAACTAGAAAACTTACATATAGAAGGTGCATCATTAGAACCAAAGTTAATAGAAAGAATAAAAGAAGAAATAAAAGCAATAGAAAAAACAAGCTTAAAAGACGAAAATGACGTAATAAGCCTATGGGAAAACATAAATAACGATTTTAAGAGATTAAATCAAGATTACCAAGATTATATCAAAACATTTTACAATGTCAAACTGGAGGAGGTTGCTAAATCTAAGCAATTTATAATATACAAAAATGACTTAGTTAGATACTTAAGAGAATTCATAAAATTATTACAAGACAATTCATATTCAATAGAAGAAACCCTAAAAAACATGAATAAAACTACTGAAGAAAACTTTTTAGAAAAAGTATATTTAGGCCAAAAAAAGAGAGTTAGAATAGATAAATTAGATGAAGAAATAAATGAAGAAGAAATGAAAACAAGAAACAAAGAAAAATGGGAAAATTTAAAAAAATGGTTTATAGGTTCTAACATAAGAGCAAGTGAAGTAGAAAAAATAAACGAAAAAACAACAGAAATAATAAGAAAAATAACAAGAATTGCAAACCAAATAGCAGAAGCAAAAGGAAATGTAAGTAACAAAAAAGCAGAATACAAAAAAATCTGTGAATTATTTTCAAAAACGCAGGATATAGAAGAAGCACATAAATTATCGAGTGTAGTATTTGGAATGTTTAATACAAGACACATAAAAGGGAATTTTGTAAGAGATACAGACAGCATAAATAGTAGTTTAATTGAAGAAAAATCAAATGACTATGAAGTAAAACCTCGTATTAGAGAATATAGAGAAAAACAAAGTAAAACTGCAATAATAGACAAAACAAAAGAAAAACACGAACAAATAGAAAGATATTTCAAGCAAATAGAAGAAGAAAGAAAAGAATTACAAAAATACATTCAAAATGGAAAAATAGAAATAAAAAATTTACCAACAATAAAAAGTAGCTTTAGAAAAACTCTATTAAAATGGATAAGCAAAGCAAGCCAAATGGCAAATAAAGAAATAGTAATTGAAGACGGCAGAAAAATAAAGTTAATCTATCCTAAAAATAACGAAAGATGTGTATTAAATTGTGAAGATGGAAAAATGGACATGCCAGCATTTGAACTTGAATTTATAGAAAAAATAAGCTAAAAATAAGGAGAAAAAATGACAACATTTGAAAAATTATTAGAAAATTATTGGTTTGTAAAAGAATTAAATCCAGATAATTATAATATGGTAAAACATGATTTAACAACAGAAACGCAAGATTTTATAAAAAATAAATTGGGATATAAATTAATTGTAAACCCATACTTAATAAAATTAGAAAAAATACCGGGTAAGCCTCAAAGTTTTATGGGAATACAAATTTTTGACACAAAATTAGAATACATATTTTTGTGTCTAATTTTGATATACTTGGAAGAAAGAACAAAAGGCGAGCAATTTATATTGTCTGGCTTAATTGACTATATTCAAAATATAATTTTAGAAATAGACTTAGAAGATATAAAAATAGATTTCACAATATATTCGCAAAGAAAATCTATGGTAAAAGTTTTAAAATTCATTAAAGAAATTGGATTTATAAAAATATATGATGGAGATGAAAATAAATTTGCTGAAAACATAGAAAATGACGTTTTATATGAGGTAACGGGAATATCAAAATATTTTATGAGAAACTTTGCAACAAACATCGCAGATTGTGAAAGTTTTAATGACATTTTCGAAAATGAACAGTTAGGTTTGGAGCAAGACAAGGGCAAAGAAAGAAGACAAAGAGTTTATAGGCGATTATTTACTGAAAATGTAGTTTATAAAGAAAATCAGGAAGACCAAGATTATAACTATATAAGAAATTATAGAAATGCAATAAATCAAGATGTTGATAAAATGTTACAATCTACTTTAGAAGTACATAAAAATGGAGCATATATTTTACTTGTAGATGATAAAAGTTTTAAAAATGTATTTCCAGCAAATAATGGAATTTCAGATGTAACATTGTTTATAAATACATTAATAAGTGAAAAGGTAAAGACAGGTGAACTAAAACCACAAATAAATGACCTTATTTATATATCAAAAATAGCATTTGGAAAAGTCGTAAGAGAGGCAAAAAACAGGTACTCTAAAGGATTTAGCAAAGAATATAGAGAAATGCAAGAAGAAAAATTACAAGATGAAATTGTAAAATATATGAAACAATTTGATATGATAAGGGAATCAAAAGAAACAGAGGAATATATAATAATGCCAATATGTTTTAAAATTATAGGTAAATATCCAAAAGATTTTGAAAATAAAAATTAAAGTAAGAGGAGAAATATAGTGGAAGCAATAAGTCAAGAAAATAGATGGGAAATTAAAAAAATAGGGTTATTAAATTATTGGTGGTATGATGAAGAAGAATTTGAATTTTCAGATGGAAGGCTAATTTTAAGAGGGACAAATGGATCTGGAAAAAGTGTTACAATGCAAAGTTTTATTCCACTTTTGTTAGATGGAAATAAGTCACCTGAAAGATTAGACCCATTTAACACAAGAGCGAGAAAAATAGAGGATTACATTTTAGGATATGGAGATGACATAAAAGATGAAAATACAAGTTATCTTTATATGGAATTTTGTAAAAAGCAAACTAAGCAGTATTTGACAATTGGGATGGGTCTAAGAGCAAAGAAAAACAGTGGAGTTACTTTTTGGGGATTTTTAATAAATGATGGGAGAAGAATAGGTAAAGATTTTTATTTATATAAAGACCTTGGAAATAAAATTCCACTAACTAAAGCAGAACTAAAAAATAGAATTGGAGAAGGCGGACAAGTCGTAGACACAACAGCCGAATATGCAATGATGGTAAATAACAACATTTTCGGTTTTGAATCTTTAGCAGAATATCAAGAATTTATAAAACTTTTAATAGAAATACGTACACCTAAACTTTCAAAGGATGGGTTTAAACCATCAATTATTACAGAAATAATGTCAAATAGTTTAAGAGGTTTATCAGATGAAGATTTAAAGGCAGTATCAGAATCTATTGAAAATATGAACAAAACAAAGGAACAACTTGAAAGTTTACAAATTAGCGAAAAAGCACTAAAACAAATAATGACACCTTATGAAAATTACAACAAGTATGTATTATATAGCAAGGCGAAAAAATATGATGACAAACAGAAAAAATATTTAAAAACTCAAAAGGAAAATAGTGAAATATCAAGTAATTTAAGTGAAAACAAGTATTCGTTAAAAGAAAAAGAAGAACAAAAACAAAGAGTTGAAAACGAAATAGAAGTAAATGAATACAAAAAACAAGAGCTTGAAAATAACGAAATTTGGAAACAAAAACAAGAACAAACAAATATGAAAAAAGAGCTTGAAGAACTTGAAAATGAAATGAAGAAAAACGAAGAACAAGAAGAAAATAAAAAGCAAATAATAAGAAGAAAAGAAGATGAAGAAAAAACTTCAAAAGAAAATATAGAAACAGAAAAAGCAAATTTTGAAACAGTGAATAACGAAATGGAGCAGACTGCAAGAAAAATTGAATATGATGAATATTTCTTCAAAATGGATGAAATAAAGTTAAACGAAAAATATGACTATAAATATTTTAAAGAAGACATAAAAAGATATATATCAAAAATTGAAGAGGGAAAAAGGGCATTAGAAAAAGAAAACATAATATCAAGAGAATATGAGACATCTCTTCAAAATTTGGATATGGAAAAACGTGAAAAAGAAAACCAAGAAGAGATTACGACTAAATCAAGAAATGAATTACAAGAAACAAAAGAAAGCTTTATAGAAGAAATGTATAGATGGGAAAAGGAAAATGAAATATTAAAATTAGAAACAGAAGAAATAGGAGCAATTTCGAGAAAAGTTCAAAGCTATGGAGAAAATGCAGAATATGGAGATATTATTTTAAGTTTAAATGTTCCATATAATGATAAAACACAAAAATTACTAAATAAAAAAGCAAGTAAAAATGCTTTAAAAACTAATAAAGAGTTAGAAATAAAGAAAAAAGAAGAACAAATTGAGGAATGGAAAAACAAAAAAGAACCAGAACCTGTTTTATCAGATAAAATAAGGATTAATAGGCAAAAATTAAAAGAAAAAAATGTACCATTTATAGAATTTTATAATGCGGTAGATTTCAAGTCAGATTTAAAAGATGAAACAAAAAATAGAATTGAATCTGCTTTAAATGATATGGGAATTTTAAATGCAATAATTATTCCAAAAGAATACAGAGAAAAAATAGGAAAAATAGATGTAGATTTCGTAGATAAATATTTATATGAAAAACCAGTAGAATTTAAGTATGATTTATCTAATTTACTTGATGTAAAATTACCTCAAAATACTAATATAGAGCCAGAAACAGTTGTAAATGTTTTAAAAAGTATAATGATAGAAGATAGTTCAGCAGATACATATTTAAACGAGAATGGGGAATACAAAATTGGAATCTTACAAGGAATATCTGATAAAGATGAAAAGGCGAAATATATTGGTTTTGAGGCAAGAAGGGAATATAAATTAAATCAGATACAAAAGTTAGAAGAAGAAAAAATGGCTTTAGAAAATGAAAGAGAAATTGTTATAGAAGAAATAGAAAATATTGACTTAAAAATAACTAAACTAAAAGAAGAATATAATAAATTCCCTAAAAAAGATGAACTAGAAGTAGCATATAGTAAACTAAGAGTTAATATAAATAAACTTACATCTATAAATGAGAATATAGAAAAACTAGAAAAAATTCAAATTGAGAAATTTGAAAAATTAAAAGAGGCTAAAGAAGAGGTTAAAGTAAAAACAATGAACCTTAGGTTTAATTTGAGTTTAGAGGCTTATGAAGAAAGTTTTGAATTGGCAAATGAACTTAAAGATTTAATTTTTGATATGGAAAAATATCATACAAACTATATAAACGAATTTGAAAAATTACAGGGAATACAAGAAACCTTATCAGACTTAAATTACGACTTAGAAGAAATATTAGGTCAAAAGGTAAAAATAACAATAAAAATGCAAAACTTAAAAGGAAAAATCAAATCAATAGAGCAAATGTTAAAAGACACAGATTTAGAAAAACAAATGGAAGAATGCCAAGAAAAATTAAATACATTGCCAAAAGAAGAGAAAAGACTAATTGCTGAAATTGCTACATTAGAGGCAGAAATTAGAAAACTAGAAGAAAACGCTATCAGCCTAGAAAATAGATTGAGTTCATTTGAAAAGCAAACAGAGCTTACAAGAGAAATATTTAAACAAGAACTTGACCTAAAATACGTCATATCTGAATATGAAGACTTAAATAAAACAATGAAAAATATTTTAGACAGTTATAATTATTTTGATAAAGACAACAGAAATATGCAAAATTATTATGAAAATTTAGTAGGAAAATACAGAGAAAATAGCGAAAATCTATTAGATTATAATCTAGGAATAAACGATATCTTTGTAAAAGAAATAAATGAAGAAAATGATGAAATGCTTGAAATTGAGCAAACTAGAAGAAGGTCAGATATTTCGTGTTTAGTAAATGGAAGAAAAATTAATTTAAATGACTTAAAAAAATATATAGAAGAATCAATTGAAGAAACTAAAAATTTAGTTGATGACGAAGACAGACACTTATTTGAGGAAATATTAATAGGTGCTGTTGGACGTAAAATAAGAGAAAGAATTTATTTTGCAAAAGACTGGGTTGAATCTATGAATAAACTTATGAAGAGTTTAAACACATCTAGTGGTTTGTCATTCAGTTTAAACTGGAAACCAAAACTTGCAACAGATGAAAGTGAAATAGACACAAAGGAAATTGTGGACATTTTAAATTCAGATGCGTCTTTGCTTAAACAGTCTGATATTAAAAAAGTTGCAACACATTTTAGAAGTAAATTTGCTAAAGCTGAAAAAGAATTTGCGGAGAAAAATGCTACTATTCCATTTTATAGTATTATTAAAGAAGCATTGGATTATAGAAAATGGTTTGAATTCCAGTTTATGTTTAAAAAGTCTGGCGAGCAATCTAGAGAATTAACGAATAATGCTTTTTACAAACTTAGTGGTGGAGAAAAGGCCATGGCTATGTATATTCCGTTATTTGCTTCTGTTTGTGCTAGATATCAAAGTGCTAAAAAGGATTGTTTAAGAATTATTTCACTTGATGAGGCTTTTGCGGGTGTTGATGATAATAATATTAGGGATATGTTTAGAATTTTAACTGAACTTGACTTAGAGTTCGTTATTAATTCGCAAGTCCTTTGGGGCGAGTATGATACAGTTCCTAGTCTTTCTATTTGTGAACTTATTAGTGATGTTAATTTGAAAGTGGTTTCTGTTATGAGGTATCATTGGAATGGAGAGAAAAGAGAGTTGGTAATTTAGAATAAAAATGTTGATGTTATATACATAATATGATATAATATACATATAATATATTATGGAGGTGGTCATATGGCTACAATAAATGTAAATGTAGATGAAAAAGTAAAAGAACAAGCAAAGGAAACACTTGAATATTTAGGTACAAATTTTACAAATGTTATTAATATGTTACTAAGACAAATAATTTTAACAGAAAGTATTCCGTTCGAAATAAAGATACCAAAATTAAATACAGAAACAATAAAGGCAATTGAGGATGCAGAAAAAGGAAAAGGTTTAAGTAAAGGGTATACTAACCTAGATGAAATGTGGAAAGATTTAGAGAAAGAGGACTGATAAATTTGCTAATAGTAAAATACAGTAATTTATTTAAAAAAGACTATAAATTAATGAAAAAAAGGGGCTTGAATTTGAATATATTATATGAAGTTGTTGATATGATAGCTAATAATAAAACTTTGCCGGATAAATATAAAGACCATTATTTAATGGGAAAATATAAACGGATATAGAGAATGTCATATACAGCCGGATTGGTTATTAATTTATAAGATAGATAAAGATGAACTAATATTAACAGCTTTCAGGACAGGTACTCATGCAGATTTATTTGAATAGAGTGTAATAAATAACCAGCATAGGAAAAACTATGCTGGTATTTTGGAAATAGAAGAAAAGCTATATTAGCGAAAAGGTAGGAATATAATTAATGAATTTAGTAGAAGAAGCAACAATATATTTTAAAAGTAATTCAGGATTTAACAGATTATTCAAAGCTATAAAAAATAAATACATATCCTTACGGAGAAGTCGGAGGAAATGTTGTTATAAATAATCCAACCAAGGTGGAAAAAGATGCTTTATCAGGAATTATGAAAAAAGACTACTCAAAAAATAATACTATTAGTATAAATTTGAATAAATTTCAAGAAAGACTTGATAATACTAAGTTTGCAGGAGTAAACTTAAAAGAAATTATTGAGAATTATTTTGCGGAAGATGTAATAAGTAATAAAGAAAGTAAACAAAAATATAATGATGAAATAAAAAAATTTTTTAATGAAGTTTTAAAAGAAGAAGAAAATACTTTTGTATATGAATTTCTAAAGAAAGTTATAGACGATAAAAAAGTTGAATATTTAAATTTAAAAAAATATTACAATAGGGATAAAGTATCATTAAAACAGGCATTACATGAAGCATGTAAGGGTATAAACAATTTACCAGACAAAAATACAAGAATTCCAGTTTTTGCAAGCAAAATTTTAGGAAATCCACATGGATTTGATAAGAAAAACCTAAGTGGTAAAATTTTTGTAATGTTTTTAAGTTATATAGATGGAAGAAAAAGCCCTAAAAATAGTGAAGAACTTTCGGAATTGTATTACAAATATAATTTGCTTATAGACGATGTTTCAAATATGATTTTGTGTAAAAATATAATGGGAATTAAAAACAATGGACAAGAACATGACGGAATGAAAGGTTTTAGCAAAGCAAATGAACCGTTATATTTAACAATTTATAATTTGTCTAATATTCAAACTGTAAAAAACGATAAAAAATATAACAAAGTAATGGTCATGGAAAATCCAGCAGTTTTTATGGAAGTTGCGGAAAAATGTAAAATAAAAGATTTTCCTATGGTTTGTACTTATGGACAAGTAAAGCTTGCCGGAATTATTTTGTTAGATTTACTTGTAAATGCAGGTTTTAAAATATATTATTCTGGTGATATTGACCCAGAGGGAATGCAAATTGCAGATAAACTAAAAAATAGATATGGTAAAAATCTTGAATTTTTTGGATTTGATGAAGAAACATATTTAAGGAATATATCTGATGTTGAAATTTCAGATGAAAGACTAAATAAATTGAAGACAATTAAAAACATGAAAGATTTATGTGTAAATATTGAAAAAAATAAAAAAACAGCATATGAGGAAAAAAATATTGGAAGGATTATTGGATTCGTAGAAACCTTAGCTTGAAAGACTTAGGTTGAATATTTGATGTCAATTTTACCAAATATATGCTTTATAATTAGGTGTACATAAAATAGACGATGGAATAAAAAAAAAGAATACACATTTTATCAACAAGAAACTGTGAATAACTTATACATTAAAACTATATATTTTAAAGTTATTCACAGAGTTATCCACATTATCCACATTTGTTGTGGATAAGTAGATGACATAAACAACTAAACATAATGTAACAAAATAGACATAATTGTAATAATTTTGAAACAAAAGGACATTATTGAAAAAATATTGTAATAATAGGTTACATTATTTGAGAATAAAATTATTAAATCTAAAAAATTCGACAAAAATATACTTTTAACGATAAAACAATTTAAAGCATATAATATTATAAAAAGTATTATATGGAGGAAAAGATGTTAGAAGAGATAAAGTATAAATTAAAAAGAAAATTGTTTAGACATATGGAAGCCTATGATATAACTTTAGATGAACTTATGGAAAAACAAATGAATGGTGCAGAGGTTATTGATGTTAGGAACGAAAGAGAATATAGTGAAAGCCATATTTTAGGAAGTATAAATGTACCGGAGTATCAGATAAACGAAAGCTTTGAAAGAATTGTACCTAATAAAAATAAAGAAATTGTTGTGTATTGTTCAAGTGGTTTTAGGAGGACAAGTGCTTATAGGAAAGTGAGATGTTTAGGCTATAGGAATGTTTGGAATTTGTATGGGGGATTAGAGAATTATTAGTAAAAATATATAAAAAGTATTGATTTTTATTAACAAAACAGTTTATACTAGGTATAGTAATAGTGAATATTTTACAAATTTTAGTAGTCAGCACAACTCCCCTTAATCGTTATATGATTGAGGGGAGTTTTCGCTGTAAAATTTAAAATACCCTCTAGAAAAAACAACTAAAATATGATAAAATACCCAATAATGAAAAGAAGGAAAAACAAAATGAAAAGATATAACAAAAATCAAATAGAAGAATTATCCAAGCTATTAAAAAATAATGGAGTAATAAGTGTACCAACAGACACAGTATATGGAATATGTGGTAGTATAAACTCACCAGAAGCACAAACAAAATTAAAAGAAATAAAGAAAAGGCCTGAAAGCAAACTATTTCCAATAATGTGTGCAGATATAGAGCAAATAAAAAGTATAGCAATAGTAGATAATAAATCAAAGAAAATAATAAAAGAATTTATGCCTGGACCAATAACAATAGTTTTAAGAAAAAATGAAAAATTACCTGAATACATAAATAATGGAAAAGAAACAATTGCCATAAGAATGGCAACATCAAATGAATTAAAAGAATTAATAAAAAGTTTAGGATGCCCTGTATTTATGACAAGTGCAAACAAAAGTGGAGAAGAAGTTTGCAAAAATTTAGAAGAAATAGAGAAAAATTGCCTTGATTTAGATGGAATGTTAGAGGGAACAGTATCATTTGGACAAGCAAGTACAATAGTTGATTGTACATCAAATGAAATAAAAATATTAAGAAAAGGGCCAATTTCAGAAAATGAAATTATAAAAGCCTTAAATAAAACATAAAAGGAGAAAAATATTTATGCAAGAAAAAAATCAATACCAAAAATATATAAGAAATTTTAGCATAGTAGCACACATAGACCACGGAAAATCAACACTAGCAGATAGACTAATAGAGCTTACAGGTGCATTGTCTAAAAGAGAAATGGAAGAACAAATTTTAGACAATATGGAGATAGAAAGAGAAAGAGGAATAACAATAAAAGCACAATCTGTAAGAATGAAATATAAGGCAAAAGATGGTCAAGAATATACATTTAATTTAATAGACACACCAGGACACGTAGACTTTAACTACGAGGTATCAAGAAGTTTAGCTGCGTGTGATGGAGCAATACTAATTGTAGATAGCACACAAGGGGTAGAAGCCCAAACACTTGCAAATGTATATCTTGCAATAGACAACAACCTAGAAATTTTGCCAGTAATAAACAAAATAGATTTACCTAGTAGCAGACCTGAAGAAACACAAAAAGAAATAGAAGATATAATAGGAATCCCGGCAGAAGGATGTCCTTGCATATCGGCCAAAACAGGTTTAAATGTAGAACAAGTTCTAGAAAAGATAGTAACAGACTTGCCAGCTCCAAAAGGAGATGAAGAAGCAAAAACAAAGTGCCTAATATTTGATTCATATTACGACAATTACAAAGGTGCTGTAGCATATGTAAGAGTAATGGATGGAACTGTTAAAGTAGGTGACGAAATAAGACTTATGCAAGCCAATAAAGTTTTCACTGTAACAGAACTTGGATATTTTGCACCAGGCTCATATATGCCAGGAAATGAGCTAAAAGCAGGAGAAGTTGGTTATATTGCAGCAAGTATAAAAAGCCTATCTGAAATACATGTTGGAGATACAATCACATTAAATCAAAATCCAGCAGATGAACCATTAAAAGGATACAAAAAAGTACAACCAATGGTATATTGTGGAATTTATCCAATAGATGGAAGTCAATTTGAGGCTTTAAAATTAGCATTAGAAAAATTAAAGCTAAATGATGCAGCACTAGAATTTGAACAAGAAACCTCAGTAGCATTAGGTTATGGTTTTAGATGTGGATTTTTGGGATTACTTCACCTAGAGATAATAGAAGAAAGATTAGACAGAGAATTTGACTTAGGATTAATTACAACAGCACCATCTGTTATATATAAAGTCCATAAAACAAATGGGGAAGTTTTAGATATTTATAATCCGGGAGATTTACCACCACAAGGAGAAATATCATTTATAGAAGAGCCAATTGTACGAGCAAAAATTTTAACACCAAAAGACTATGTTGGTGGAATAATGGAAATGTGCCAAAATAGACGTGGAAATTATATTGATATGAAATACTTAGACGAAACAAGAGTAGAATTAATCTATGATATGCCTTTAAATGAAATAATTTATGACTTTTTTGATAATTTAAAATCAAAAACAAAAGGTTATGCATCATTTGATTATGAGTTTAAAGAATACAAAGAGGCAAAACTTGTTAAATTAGATATACACGTAAATGGGGAAGCTGTTGATGCTTTATCATTTATAGTTCACAAAGATATGGCATATTCAAGAGGAAGAAAAATGGTAGAAAAGCTAAAAACAGTCATACCAAGACATTTATTTACTATTCCACTTCAAGCAGTTGTTGGAGGTAGTATAATTGCAAGAGAAACAATATCAGCATTAAGAAAAGACGTACTTGCAAAATGTTATGGTGGAGATATTACAAGAAAGAAAAAATTGCTTGAAAAACAGAAAAAAGGTAAAGCAAGAATGAGACAAATCGGAAAAGTTGAAATGCCACAAGAGGCGTTTTTATCAGTATTAAAATTAGATGATGAGGAGAAAAAATGAAACTAAATATAGTAATGGTAGAACCAGAAATACCACAAAATACAGGAAATATAGCAAGAACATGTGCAATAACAGGAGCAAAACTACATCTTGTACATCCATTAGGATTTAAACTAGATGAAAAATCATTAAAAAGAGCGGGACTAGATTATTGGGATAAATTAAATATCGAAGAACATAATTCGCTTGAAGAATTTTTGGAAAAATATAAACCAGAAGAAAATAACATGTTTTTCGCAACAACAAAAGGAAAAACAAAATATACAGATATTAATTATTCTAATATGGAGGAAGTATTTGTTTTATACGGAAAAGAAACAAAAGGTTTACCAGAATGGTTATTAGAAAAATACTTGAATGCCAAAACAATAAGAATACCAATGCTTCCAACACTTAGATCATTAAATTTATCAAATTCGGTTGCAATTATTACTTATGAGATTTTAAGGCAAAAGAATTTTGAGGATTTACAAAAAGTGAGTAATTATTTTGATGAGTAAAATTATAATATAAAGGAATGAGTAAAATGAGTAATGAAGAATTAAAAAAAGAACTCAATGCTTTAAGTAAAAAAAGTAGTGTTGAAGAATTACAAAAATATATTAAAGACATGATTGAAACAAGAGGCTTTAAAAATAGTTTATTAGAAAGAATGGTTTTATTAACAGAAGAAATAGGAGAATTGGCCAAAGAAGTAAGAAAGACAGACAATAATTTAGCTATTGATATAAATAAAGAATATAATTCCAATCTAGAAAATGAAATAACAGATGTTTTTATATGTTTAATGGGAATGTGTGAGTTAATTGATATGGATATTGTTGAGGGTTTAAAAAAGAAGGAAAAAATTAATTTTGAAAGAATTTGGAAATAAAAATAGTGAATGACTTTTATTTTTTGATTAAAGTCATTCAATATTTTTATACAAAATTATATTTTAAATATAATTTTGTATAAAAATATTGAAAAAACATCATAAAAATAGTATAATATAAATATAATAAAGTACAGATGGAGGAGGATAATATGGGAACTTATATAAAAAGAAGCATAGAAAAAAAGTTAGAAGAACTAGAAAAAGCATTTCCAGTAATAATGATTACAGGCTCAAGACAAGTCGGAAAAACAACACTATTAACAATACTACAAAAAGAGGAAAAAAATAAAATAAACTATGTATCATTAGACAATATACAAACAAGAGCCTTAGCAATAGAAGACCCAGAACTATTTCTAGACAAATACAAAATGCCACTAATAATAGATGAATTCCAATATGCTCCAGACTTATTATCATATATAAAAATAATAGTAGATAAAAAAAGACAAGAATACTTAGAAAATGAAGAAGTCAGTCCATGTGGTTTATATTATTTAACAGGTTCACAAGTATTTCATACAATGAAAAATGTAAGTGAATCATTAGCAGGTAGAGTAGGAATGCTAGAGTTATATCCATTATCAAATAGAGAAATAGAAAAGAAAAAAGATGAATTATTTTTGCCATCATACGAAAAAATAGAAAATAGAGAAAAGCTAGAACGAAAAGAAATAGACGAAATATTTGAAAAAATTCTAAAAGGTGGATATCCAGAGCTATATTCAAATCCAAATATAGAACCAAGAGATTTTTTTGAAACATATATAAAAACATATATAGAAAGAGATATAAGAGAGCTAATAAATGTAAAAGACGAAATAAAATTCTTGAAATTTGTTGAATCAGTAGCAGTAAGAACAGGTCAAGAACTAAATATAAATGATATTTCAAAATCAATAGAAATAAATAATATGACGGCTCAAAATTGGTTATCGATACTAGTAAATACTGGAATTGTATATTTACTGCAACCTTATTACAATAACAATATTTCAAGGATTGTAAAAAGACCAAAAATATATTTCCTGGATACCGGTTTAGCATGTTTTTTAGCTGGTTACATGGATAGTAAAACTTTAGAAAAAAGTGCATTTAATGGAGCTATTTTTGAAACATATGTTGTAACTGAGATTATAAAATCATTTACCAATCAGGGGTTAGACAGTAAAAAATATTTATATTATTATAGAGATAATAACGGGAAGGAAATTGACCTTTTAATTATATATGATAATACTGTATATCCTATCGAGATAAAAAAGAGTTATAATCCTGGAAAACAAGCTATAAAAAATTTTGATGTTGTAGAAAAATTTGGTATGCCAGTTGGAAATGGTGGAGTAATTTGTTTAAATAAAGAAATTTTTCCAGTAGATAAAAATAATAATTTAATACCGATAGAATTAATTTAATAATTACTTGAACATTAAATAAAAAAATGTTATCATAATAAAAAATAATTGCCCCATTGGGACCGGGTCTTAATGGAACAAAAGGAGAAAAAACATGCAACAAATAACCAGCAAAGAAAACCAAATAATTAAGCACATAATAAAACTCAAAGAAAAAAAATACCGAAAAGAATACAATGAATATATAATAGAGGGTGCAAAAATAGTACAAGAAGCAATACAAGAAAAAGCAACAATAAAACAAATAATAATAAGCGAAAATTCAATAAATACGGAACTAATACAAAAACACTTAAAAGAAGAATTAAAAAAAATAAACTATATCCAAGTGCCACAAAATATATTCAAACTAATATCAGAAGTAGAAAAGCCACAAGGGGTACTTGCGATAATTGAAAAAAACAATAAGGGCGAAGATATAAACCTAAATCAGGAAATAATACTTGCACTAGATGATTTACAAGATCCTGGAAATTTAGGAACGATAATAAGAACGGCAGACAGTGTAGGATTAAAACAAATTCTAATATCAAAAGGAACAACTGACCCCTACAATCCAAAAGTAATTCGTTCAACAATGGGAGCAATATTTAGAGTAAATATTATAGAATGTGAAAATTTAAAAGAAACATTAAAGAAATTACAAAATAATAATTTTAAAGTAATGGTAACAGACTTAAATACAGATAAATCAATTTATGATATAAAATTACAGAAAAATGTTATAATAATAGGAAATGAAGCAAATGGAGTATCAGAAGAAATAAAACAGATGGCAGACACAAGAGTAGTAATTCCAATGTTTGGAAAAACTGAAAGTTTAAATGCATCTGTTGCAACAGGGGTAATTTTATATGAATATGTAAGACAAAAATTAAAATATAACTAAAGAAAGGTAGAAAATACAATGGAAAAAGATAATAAAAATGCCTATTCAGAAGTAATAGAAATATTAAAATTTTTAGATGATGAGGAAAAACTAGAGGCGCTTCCAATAGAAATGTTGGAGGTTTTAAAGTCAAAGGCAAATCCTGAATATAAACCTCAAATTTCAAAAGATATACCATTAGATGAACAAAATTTACAGCCAGAAACACTAGCTATTCTAACATGGATTGCTGTAAAATATTGGAATGGTAATATTGATGTAAATGAAAGTGCACAACTATCAAAAAATGAAGATATAAAAGAAGAGATAGCGACTGATGTAAATGAGGAAGATGAGCCAAAAATTGAAATAGAGGAAAATATTAATGAAGAAAAACTACCAGTAGTATACGAACATTTTAAATGGTATCAAAAACTAAAATTGAAGATAGTAGAATTTTTTAGTAAAATTTTTAGAAGAAAAGAGAGGGAAGAAAATACTTTATGAGACCTATTATCGAAAAAAGTAAGTTTGAATTACGACATGTAGTATATATTATTATTATCATTATTTGTTTAATTGCTATAGGTATAGCTGTATATATGCAGTTTTTTAAAGATGAGAGATTAGGTATAATATTTGGTATATCTAAAGAAGAAGATAGAGAATATAAAGAACTTAAAGAAAATTTTTTGAATATATTTGATAATACATTAGATGTAAAAGAGCAATTTAATGGGAATATAAAGAAAATAAGAGAAAAGGACGATATTATATTAGTTGCATTTGATACTCAAGAACAAAATGAAAATTATACAGTGAATTTAAAAATACCATATTTTAATATTGATTCAGAAGATGCAAGGCAACACAATAGACAAATAAAAGAATTATTTAAAGATAAATCTGAGAGTGTGCTTTCTTCCAATAGTAGTAAAAATATAATATATAATGTAAAATATAAAGCTTATGAACAGAATAATATTTTATCATTAATAATATTATCAGAACTTAAAGAAGGCGAGAGCAGTGAGAGAATTATAATTCAAACATATAACTATAATTTACAAACAAATAAAGAAATAACAATAAATGAAGTGTTAGAAAAAAGAAATATAAATATTGAGAATGCAAATAACAAAATAAAAGATGAAGTAAATAATTCTCAAGAACAAAATATAAAATTATCAGAATTGGGATATAATGTTAATATAAGAGATACTAATTCTGATGTGTATAAAATACAAAATGCAAAGGAATTTTTTATTGGAGAAAATGGATATTTATATATTATTTATCCTTATGGAAATGACGAATTTACAAGTGAAATGGATGTAATTATATTTAGATAGTAATAGTAAAAGAGAAGTTGTTTTAGCAACTTCTCTTTTTGAAAATAAAAGGGGATGTCTTTTTGTTTAAGTTAATTATTTATTATAATCAATTAACTTGTTTATAATATACAATATTTTTTTGTCCATTGTGTGAAGACAATGTGAAAAAAATACTAATTTGAATTTTGTTCTCCTAATGTTAATTCAATTTCTTTTTCTTGTCCATTACGGTTAATTTTTAATTTTATTTTATCACCTACAGCATGTTTATTTTTAATTTCATTTAATTCATCCATTGTTTTAACTGATTGGTTATCAACTTCAATAATAACATCGCCTGTTTTAAGACCAGATTTTTCAGCAGCAGAATATTCATCAATAGAAACAACATAAATACCCTCAACTAAGTTATATCGCTTAGCAGTATCTTCATCTAAATCCCTACCTGAAATACCAATATAAGGTCTTTTTACAGTTTTATTTGTTTTTAATTGGTCAATAATATCTGTTGTAGAATTAATAGGTATAGCAAAACCGATACCTTCAACACCGGTACTTGCAACTTTTAGAGTGTTTATACCAATTACTTGACCTTTACTATTAACTAATGCACCACCACTATTACCAGAATTTATAGCAGCATCTGTTTGGATACAAGTATATGTTGTTTTACCATCACTATCCTGTACTTTTCTGTTTAAAGCACTTACAATTCCGCATGTAATAGATGTACCTAAATCCAATGGATTACCAACAGCCATAGCAAATTCACCAACTTTTACAGTATCTGAATCTGCAAATTCGGCAGGTGTTAAGTCATTTTTATCAATTTTTAAAACGGCTAAATCTGTTTGAGAATCTTTTCCTATAATTTGTGCATCATATTGGTTTTCATCTCCATATAAAGAAACTTTTAAAGATGTAGCTTGTGAAATATCATAATATGTTGATTCTGATGAAGAATCTACAACGTGATTGTTTGTAACAATATATCCGTCACTACTTAAAATAATACCAGACCCAGAAGCTTGAGCCTCAGATGTAGTTGATTGACCTTGACCAAACATACCAAATAAATGTGAAGAACTTGTTACATTATATGTTACAGATATACCTACAATTGATGGTAATATTTTATTTGCTGCATATACTGCTGTATCGGAATAATTAGAAAGCGATACTAAATCAGTATTTATTGTTCCTGAGTTTGAACTAGCGTTTGTAGAAGTAGTAACAGAATTGTTTGTGTTATTTGTAGATAAAATTTTTGATTTTATACTTGGTACTCCGAAACATGTTCCTAATACTAGACTACATCCTAAAATTCCACTTATAAATGGTGCTAAAAAAGTTTTACTAAAAGAACTTTGCTGATATGAGTGTGGATTATTAATTACATTTTTAAATTCATTATCATTCATGATAAAAACCTCCTGTTTTTACTATTATAATTTATTTTTTTATTATGATACAATATATTTGTGAAATTTATGTGAAAAGTAGTGTAAAAATTTGTGATTTTATAAAATTTGTAATTGTTTATTATAATTCAGTGTGAATGAAAGTTAGCTTTTGATTAAATAATATAGCATAATCCAAAGTTTAAAGTTTTATTATGAATTGCAAAAAATCGACAGTGACATAATAAAAAATATCAAAATTATTGCCAAATACAGAAAAACATGTTATGCTATTAATATATTTTTTCAAATCCATTTAAATCAAGGAAAAATTAGATTAAAAATCGATAAATTAAAATCAAAAGGAGAAGTGATATATAATAAAAGAAAAAAAATATGAATTATTAAATCCAAAAATAGATTATGTATTCAAGAGAATATTTGGTTATCAAGAAAATGAATCAATAACCAAAAGTTTTATCAGTGCAATTTTAAATCAAAATATTACAGATGTAGTTTTAGAAACTAGTTCGACATTACCAAAAGATATGCTAGATGATAAAGTAGGAATTTTAGATATAAAAGCAAAAATAGATAATAAAATAAATTGTGATATTGAAATGCAAGTAGTTAATGAAAAAAATGCAGAAAAGAGAATTACATTTTATGCAAGTAAAATGTATGTACAAACAATAAAAGAAGGTGAGGATTATTCAAAATTGCAAAAATGCATAGCAATATTAATAACAGATTATCAACTTTCTAGTATTAAAGAATTAGAAAAATATGTAACAAAATGGAATTTAAGAGAAGAAGATTATGGAAATAAAATCTTGACAGAAGATATAGAAATTTATATAATAGAACTGCCAAAGGTTGAGAAATATAAAAAAGGGTTAGCATTAGACCGATGGGTAGAATTTATAAAAAATCCGAGGGTGGTAGATATGTCAAATAAAGAGGTAAAAAAAGCAAAGGAAGTATTAGAAAGAATTAGTGAAGATAAAGATGCAAGATATTTAGCAGAACTACGTGAAAAATATATAAGAGATCAAAAAGCGATTGAAGGTGCTGGGTATGATAAAGGACTTGATGAAGGTATTAAAAAAGGAATTGCACAAGGTAAAAAAGATAATACACTAGAACTTGCGAAGAAAATGAAAGAGCAAGGTTTAGATATAGAAATGATACAAAAAATAACAAATTTAACAGAAGAAGAAATAAATAACTTATAATAAAAATAATGGATTTGAAAAAGAAGAATTAATGATAGAAAAAATCTGTCATTAATTTTTTTTAGCTATAATAAAATCTAAAAAGCCTGCAATAGCAACAATAATTTACAATAAATGCGAAAAATGTCGAATTTTGCGATGAAAAGTATATATAAAAATGTCAAAAATTATTGACAAAAGTCAAATAAGATTTTATAATGTAATCATTAATTATATAATTTTTTGCAATATTATTGTGGATGCATACATAAAAAATATTGCGAGTCTAAAAGGGTTATAACTCATTTAATTTTTATTCAAATTTATCAAATAAAAAATCAGATAAAATCAAATTAGGAGGTAGATAGGAATAATTTTTTTGAAAATATGAATTAACGATAACAAAAGATTATCTAAATTAAAAACTACAAAAATATACTAAAAGGAGGTATAATAGATAATTGTTTGTATACGAAATTTGATGAAACATTTATAAAAATGATACAAAATAATGATGATAAAGAACTAATAATTCATTTATTAAATAAAACAATGAATATAGAAATAAAAGAACTAATATTTAAAAAAATAGAGAAATTTAAAGGAATTGAAGAATATGATTTTTATTTAATTAATTTAACTGGTATAACAAAAGAAGGGAAAGAACAAGAAATATTTATAAAAAATATAAAAAAAGGAAAAATAAAAGAATCATTATTTTGTATATGTGATTTAGCTTATGAAAAATACTTTGATTATAAAAAAAATTCAAAAGAATATTCAAGAAGACTCAAGAAAATATCTATTATAGAAAACAGAAGTAATAAAAAAAACATAAGTGAAGTATATGTAAAATTATTTGAAGATAATTTGAAAAAAATAAAAGTAAATATCGAAATTTATTTTATAGAAATGTCAAAAATTATAAATAAAGATAATAAGAAAGGAAGGATAAAAAATATTGAAATAGAACCAAATGACATTATAATTTTGGGAACAGAGCATAAATGTGGTAATAGAACATAAGTATTGATTTGTTATAAAAAATCTATTATAATTATAGATGAAAAAACAAAAAAGGAGTGATTATTATGGAATATATATATGAGCCACAAGGAGTATGTTCAATTCGCATGATATTTAAAATAGATGGCGATACAGTAAAAGAACTAAAGATTCTTGGAGGATGTCCTGGAAACACAATAGGAGTTGCTGAATTAATTAAAGGAAAAAAAATTGATGAAATAATAGAGCTATTAAAAGGAATACAATGTGGAAACAAAGGAACATCATGTCCAGACCAAATTGCAAAAGCTTTACAAGAATATAAAAAAATATATATAGCTTAAAATATAGAAGATTGGAATAGAGAATTATCCATAATTTTCTATTCCAATCTTAATTTATTTTTGGTCAGGTTCAATTCCCATAGCAGGTAATACTTCAGAAAGAATATTAGAAACAACTGGAGCAGCTGTTTGTCCACCTTGGTGACTATCACCTTTTGGGTCATAAAGAGTAACTAATATTGCAACCTGAGTATTTTCAATAGGAGAAATTGCAGCAAAAGATGTTGTATAACCAGAACTTGTATCACCAACAACAGGTTCAGAAGTTCCAGATTTACCACCTATAGAATAACCTTGAACTTGAGCATTTTTACCGGTTCCATCTGTTACTACAGATTTCATCATAGATTTTACTTGATTAGCAGTTTGAGAAGATAATACTTGTCTAATCTTAGTAGTTTCAAAATTAGTTGTTTCACCAGTATCTGTATTAGTCATAGATTTTACAATTTTAGGTTTTAGAAGATTTCCATCATTTGCAATAGCAGAAATGGCTGTAATCATTTGTAAAGGTGTAATTGTAAATCTTTGTCCAAAAGACATAGTTGCAAGTTCAACAGAACCAACTTTGCTTAATTCATGAAATCTACTTGCAGATTCACCGGGAAGTCCAGAATTTGTTTTGTCGAAAAATCCAAAAGCATTATAGTATTTATATAAGGTATTTGCACCTATTCTTTTTCCTAGTTGGATAAAAGATGGGTTACATGAATCCATTAAAGCTTGTCTTAGTGATTCACCATCATGTTTTTTATAATATGGTGCTTGGTAATACCAACATTTAATTGTTTTATCTGCTACTTCTTCAAAACCATTACAGTAAAAATCATTTGCAATATCAGGTTGTGTAATATTTTCTTCAAGAGCGACAGCAGCGGTTATTAATTTGAAAACAGAACCAGGTTCATATGTTTCAAAAACAGAACGAACGTGCCACATATTGTAAATTCTAGAATTTTTTTCTTCAGCAGAAAGTGAGTCCCAATTATCAGCATAATAAGATGTAGGTGTAAAAGGACTATTTAAGTCATAATTTGGATATGAGGCCATTGCTAAAATATTGCCAGTTTTAGGATCCATTATTATACAATTTCCACCTTTTGAGCATGAGTTTTCTTCAACTGCTTGTTTTAGATATTTTTCAACTATTGATTGAATGTTAACATCTATTGTAAGAGTAAGGTTGTATCCATTTTCAGCTGGAATAAATGATTCTTGTGAATTTGGAATTTCACTTTGGGAGGCATCAGTAGACATTATAACTTCACCTGATGTTCCTTGTAATATTGAGTTATAAGATGATTCTATTCCTGAAAGACCTTGATTATCAGTACCACACGCACCTATTACTTGTGAGGCAAGTGTACCATAAGGATAATATCTTTTGGAGTCTTCATCAATATTAACTCCTGCTGAAATTTTGTTTTCTGTTAACCATTCTTTTAATAAGTTTACTTTATCTTCTTCAACTTTTTTTGCAATTGTTATAGATGAATTGGAATTGTTAAGTTTATCTAGTGTTTCATTATAATCTAGTTCGAATATTTCTGAAAACTTTTGTGAAATCACTTTTTTTAATTCGTCATCATTTGTATATTTTTTACTTTTTAGTTTAGATGGATTTATAGATATTGTATCTACAGTTTCACTAATTGCAAGTGATGCACCAGTTGAATCATATATATTACCTCTTTTACTGCTAATTTTTTCACTAGTAGTTTGTTGTTTAGATGCAAGGTTAGATAAATGAGAGCCATCGATTATTTGAAGGTAAAATAATCTAATTATAAGAAGTATAAATAAGGCTAATACAACTAGTAATGAAATCTTTAACTTTTTAGGGGAAACTACATTTTCAATATTTAGATTGCTTTTTAGTTTTGCAATTTTATCATCTGTTTTGGATTTTAGTATTTTATTTTTTACTTTTTTTGCAATTTTTTTATTTTTTTTGTTCATAATATCACCGTTCTTTTTATTTTAAAAATGTTAAATTTTCACAATTATTTTATAGTAATTTATAATAAAAATCAACTAGTTTATAAAAAAAGGAGGAGAAATATTTGTTATCAAAGGTTAAGAGCATGTCATTAGAGGGATTAAATGGATATTTAGTTGAGATACAGTCAGATGTATCAGGAGGCTTACCTAGTTTTGATGTAGTGGGTTTGCCAGATATTAGGGTAAAAGAGGCAAAAGAAAGGGTAAAAACAGCAATAAAAAATTCTAATATAGATTTTCCAAGTAGGAAAATTGTTGTTAATTTGGCACCTGCTGATATAAGAAAAGAAGGTACTTTTTTTGATTTGCCTATAGCAATTGGAATATTAATAGCAATAGGTGAGATTAATAAGGTTGAAATTCATGATTTTGAGAGTACAATTCTTTTAGGAGAATTATCATTAGATGGAAATATTAATAGAGTCAATGGAATATTGCCGATGTGTATAGAGGCTTTGGAGTTAGGGATTAAAAGGGTAATTATTCCTAAAGAAAATGCGATGGAGGCATCAATTATAAAGGGGTTAGAGATTATACCTGTTGATAATTTGTTAGATGTTATAAGATACATAAGAGGAGAAAAAAATATACAAACATATTTTTCTAATAAAGATATAAATTTAAAGGGAATAGATAATTATAATATAGATTTTTCGGAGGTGAAAGGACAGGAAAATGCAAAAAGAGCATTGGAAATAGCAGTTGCACGGTTCTCACAATTGTTTATTACTACGGTAGTCCAGGTTCTGGTAAAACAATGCTTTCAGAAAGGGTGAATACAATTTTACCAGATTTAACATTTGAAGAGGCTTTGGAGATAACAAAAATTCATAGTATATCAGGCAATTTAGATAATAAGGTTGGTTTAATAACCAAAAGACCATTCAGAAGACCACATCATACTAGTTCACCTATATCAATTATTGGAGGAGGTAGAATTCCAAAACCAGGAGAAATAAGTTTAGCACATTATGGAGTATTATTTTTAGATGAACTTACAGAGTTTAAAAAAAGTACATTAGAGGTACTTAGAGGACCTTTGGAAGATAGATATGTAACAATAAGCAGAGTGAATTCTACTCTTACATATCCTGCAAATTTTATGCTTATTGCAAGTATGAATCCTTGTCCATGTGGATATTATGGAACAGATGATGAAAAATGTCATTGCACAGAACAATCAATCTCAAAATATATAGGAAGATTAAGTGGACCTCTTTTAGATAGAATTGATTTACATATTGAAGTAAAACCTGTTGAATATAAAAATATCAGTTCAGAAGAAAATGTTGAAACATCAAAAGAAATTAAAAAAAGAATAAATAAGGCAAGAGAAATTCAACTAAACAGGTATAAAGATTTAAATATATATTCTAATAGTGAATTAACACCTAAACTTATTCAAAAATATTGTAAAGTTGATTCTGAATCAAAAGAATTACTGAGAAAAGCATTTGAAAATTTGGGTCTTAGTGGAAGAGCATATGCTAGAATTTTAAAAGTTGCAAGATCAATTGCTGATTTAGATGGAGAAGAAAATATAAAGAAAATACATGTTGCAGAGGCAATTCAATATAGAAGTTTAGATAGGAAATATTGGAGGAAAAATAGAATTTGAAAATTATAGATTTTGAAGATGAAAAGTATCCTATTAAATTAAAAGAAATAGAAAATCCACCAAAAATTCTATATGCTGAGGGAAATATTAATATATTAAATTCTAATTGCATATCTATAATAGGTTCACGTAATTGTACAGAATATGGAATAAAATGGTGCCGCAAATTTGTAAAAGAACTAGTTAAATATGATATAACAATTGTAAGTGGAATGGCTATAGGAATTGATGGAATTGCACATAAAGAGACTTTAAAAGATGGAGGAAAAACAATAGCAGTTTTGCCATGTGGCTTAAATAATATTTATCCAAAACAAAATGAAAATTTGTATTATGATATTATTTCAAATGATGGTTGTATAATAACAGAATACAAATATGAAGAAAAGGCAAGTTCAAGCAAATTTTTACAAAGAAATAGAATTGTAAGTGGATTATCATTGGGAACCTTAGTTGTAGAGGCAGCTTATAGGAGCGGCACAAGTGTAACGGCTAATCTAGCTAATATGCAGAGAAGAGATGTTTTTTGTATACCAGGAAGTCTTGATAATCCTAAAAGTGTTGGAACAAATAAATTAATAAAAAATTTTGCTAAAATTGCTATATCACCTGAAGATATTATTGAAAATTATAAATTTATAAGTAAAATACAAAAAAATGATAAGAAAAAGCAAACTAAGTTTATAACTAAATATAATAATATTTGTGATTTAATATCAAATGAACCTATGAGTATAGATGAAATAGTAAGAAAAAGTGAAAAGAGTGCAAGAGAAATAATGTCAGAATTAACAATATTAGAAATAGATGGAAAAATAAGGAAAGTCCATGGAAATAAATATATTAGAGGTGATATTTATTAGTGAAAATAAGAAAGTAGGAAATATTGGCGAGGAAATTAGTTGTAATTTTTTAGAACAAAGAAATTATGAAATTTTAGAGAGAAATTTTAGCTGGAAATATGGTGAAATAGATATAATTGCAAAAGATAAGGATGAATATGTGTTTATTGAAGTGAAAACTAGAAGTAATTTATGTTATGGAAAACCAAGAGAAGCGGTTAATTCATTTAAGAAAAAGAGAATTTACAAAACAGCAAAATATTATTTATATAAAAAACATTTAGAAAATGAATATATAAGATTTGATGTGATAGAGGTTTACATACAAAAAAATAAATACAAAATAAATTATTTGAAAAATGTTGACATAAATTATTGATTAAATATGAAAAATATAGTAAAATACTTCATAGAGGTATGAAAATGAGTGTTTTAGAAGAAACAAAATTTTTAATGAAAAAATATAAAATAAAAGCCAATAAAAGTTTAGGTCAAAATTTTTTAATAGATGATACTGTAATAGAAGATATTGTAAATGGTGCTAAAATAGAGCCAGAAGATTTAGTAATAGAAATAGGTCCAGGATTGGGAAGTATGACAGCTTTATTATTAGAAAAAGCAAAAAAAGTATTATGCGTAGAATTAGATAAAAAAATGGTAAATATTTTAATAGATAGATTTAAAATATATAAAAACTTTGAAATTATAAATGAAGACATATTAAAAATAGACTTAAAAAAGATAATAGAAAAGGAAAAACAAGAAAATCAAATAAAAAACGTAAAAATAGTTGCAAATTTACCATATTATATAACAACACCTATAATAATGAGGCTTTTAGAAGAAAATTTGGATATAGATAGTATAACTGTAATGATACAAAAAGAAGTTGCAGATAGGCTTATAGAAACACCTGGAGGAAAAAATACAGGAGCAATTACATACACAGTTTATTATTATTGTAGCTCAGAAAAAATAAGAGAAGTAGAAAATACAGCATTTGTGCCAATGCCAGAGGTTACATCTGAGGTTATTAATTTAAAATTAAGAAAATCACCGGCAGTTGATGTAAAAAATAAAAAAGTATTTTTCAATATAATAAAAAGTGCTTTTATGCAGAGAAGAAAAACATTATTAAATGGATTGGTAAATACAGGAGTTTTTAAGAATAAGGAAGAGGGATTGGAAATTCTAAAAACTTTAAATCTTAAAGAAGATGTAAGAGCAGAAAATCTTACAATTGAAGATTTTTGGAGGATTTATAAGTTATTTTATGAGAAAATTAAATAATTTATATCGAATATTTAATAAAACTATTTAAATTTAACTGAAAAAATGATATAATAATTCAAAATTGAGTAAGGAGGTATATATGAATCAAATTTTAATAACAGAAAAATTATATATAACTCCAGAATTAAAGAGAAAAAAGAAAATGTATAAAGTTAATTTTATAATTTCAATAATATTAATAGTTATACTATTTTCATTTTATGCATATGCAGAATACGATAGAAATAAAAGTGAAGGATTGTCACAAGATATATTATCGGAGATTAGTAATGATGACACAACAATGAGTCGAAATAATGATACATGGATTATAGCATTAGATGGAAACGATGAAGATAATGTTGTAATAAGTGAAGATAGCGAATTTGGAAACGTGGAAGAAACATTAGGTTCAGGCGGAACAGATACATATACGGCATCAGATGGAAAAAAATATACAACTGTAGGAATGATAAATATACCATCAATAAATGTTAATTATCCAATTTTATCAAAAACGACAGATAGTTTACTAAAAGTTTCTGTATGTAAATTCTGGGGAAGTGACCCAAATCAAGTTGGAAACTTATGTATTGCAGGACATAACTATAGAAATAAAAGATTTTTCAGTAAAGTTCCAACTTTAACAGTAGGGGACATTATAGAAATAACAGATGTAAATAAGAAAACACTAAAATATTCAGTTTATGACAAATATACTGTCGACCCAGAAGATACAAGTTGTACAAGTCAGATAACAAATGGAAAGAAAATTGTAACATTAATAACTTGTACAAATGATAGTAAACAAAGAGTAATTGTTAAAGCAGAGGCAATATAAAAAATATCTTTTCGAATAATATAAAAAATTCGAAAAGATATTTATTTTTGGATAAATTAATCTTGTTCAACTTCGTTAAAAATTGGGTCACTGAAGAATTCGATTAAAGTTATGTTGAAACCTTCGCAAACATGTAGCAAAGTATCCAATTTTAAAAGTTCTGTTGTTCCGTTCATAAAAGAACATAAAGTAGAACGTGGAATTCCAGAAGCTTTAAACAATGCCCAAATAGACATGTTATTTTTATCTAAATAATAACGCATACGTGTGCGTATAGCATCTGCTAAAGTCATATAAATCACCTCTATTTTTTTATAAAAAGTATAACAAGAAAAATGTCGAAAATAGTCTATTTAACCGGACTTGAGGGTACTTTTTGTACACAAAATAGATTTGTTTTATATTAGTTTTGACAAAAAAATAATAAATATTCAAAGGAATGATTAAGTGAAAAGAGTTGTAATAATAGGAGCTGGAGCATCAGGATTGATAAGTTCAATTTTTGCCAGAAAAAATAAAAATGATGTTACAGTGTTGGAAAAAAATGAAATATGTGGTAAAAAAATTTTAATGACAGGAAATGGAAGATGTAATTTTTGGAATGAGGATCAAAACTTAGTGCATTATAGGAGTAATAATTTTGAGAAAATAGAAAAAATCCTAAATAAAAATAATCAAATAAAAATTCTTGATTTTTTTAAAAAAATAGGAATCGAACCAAAGATAAAAAATGGGTATTATTATCCTTATTCTAATCAGGCAGTAAGTATACAGCAAGCACTAATTTTAGAGGCTCAAAAACAAGGTGTTAAAATCAGAAATAAATCAAATGTGATTGATGTAGAGAAAAATAAAAATGAATTTGAAATTTTTTTAGAAAATGGCGAAAAAATAAAATCCGATGTTGTGATTATAGCTACAGGTTCTAAAGCAATACCTAAAACAGGTTCAGACGGTTTGGGGTATGAATTATGTAGAAAATTTAATCATTCGATTATAAAGCCATTGCCAGCTCTAGTTCAACTAAAAACGGGTGGAAAATTTTTGAAGGAGTGGGCTGGTATAAGAGCTGATGTTTCAATAGGTTTGATTGAAAATAATAAAAAAATAGCAGAGGAAAAGGGGGAAATTCAGCTTACTAATTATGGAATAAGTGGTATATGTGTATTCAATTTAAGTGGTAGAGTTTCAAGAGGATTAGAAGAAAATAAAAAAGAAAAAGTTCAAATTAATTTTTTGAAAGGTTTAAATATAAAAACTTTAGATGAATTTATCATCTGGCTGGATAATAGAGATGAAGTCATGAAAAATAGGACTATATATCAATTGTTAGAAGGTGTACTTAATTATAAACTTGTAAATGTTTTATTAAAATTATCCAAAGTAAGAAGTCAAGATAAATGGAAAGATATTGATAATAATTTAAAAATTGCGATTGCTAAAAATATTGTTAGTTTGGAATTAGATATAATAGGGACAAATTCATTTGAACAATGTCAAGTTTGTTCAGGTGGAGTTCCATTATGTGAGATAAATGAGTATACAATGGAATCTAAAAAAGAAAATGGATTATATATAATAGGTGAGGTTTTAGATGTAGATGGTGATTGCGGAGGATATAACCTAGAATGGGCATGGATTACAGGCATGGTTTCAGGAACCAATATACAAATTACAGATAAATTATAGGTTATAGGTTGCCTTTCTAACCTAAATATTTTTATAAAAGGAGTGCATGATTATAAAAATCATGTGAATGAATTAATGATTAGACTAAGACAGATAAATTTAAATGTAAATTCAGAAGAATCTGATATTATAGAAAAATGTGCCAAAAAATTAAAAATAGATGTAGAAAAAATAAAGAATTATAAAATAATAAAAAAATCAATAGATGCTAGAAATAAGAGTGAAATTCTATATTGTTATGAACTTAATATAGAATTAAAAGATAAAAAGATAGAAAAAGAAGTTCTAAAAAAAGCAAACTCCAAAGATATTTTTGAAGCACCTATAGAAGAATATGTATTTGAAGAATTAAATTTGAAAAAACTAGATTACAGGCCAGTAATTGTAGGTTCTGGACCTGCCGGACTATTTACAGCATATATGCTTGCAAAAAATGGTTTAAAACCTTTGATTTTAGAAAGAGGAGATGAGATAAATAAAAGAGTAAAAAAGGTAGAACAATTTTGGGATAAAGGTGTTCTTGATACAGAATCAAATGTACAATTTGGAGAAGGTGGAGCTGGTACTTTTTCAGATGGCAAGTTAAATACTTTAGTTAAAGATAAAAAATATAGAAATAAAAGGGTGTTAGAAATATTTGTGGAAATGGGAGCACCTGAGGAGATTTTATATTTGAATAAGCCTCATATAGGAACTGATTTATTAAGAAATGTAATAATCAATTTAAGAAATAAAATAATTGAAATGGGTGGAGAAATAAAATATAATTCTTGTTTAACTAATATAGATATACAAGATGAGAAGATGAAAAGTATAGAAATAAATAACCAACAAAAAATTGAAACAAACATATTAGTTTTAGCAATAGGTCATAGTGCAAGAGATACATTTAAAATGTTAAATGAAAATAAGGTTTCTATGGAGCCTAAGCCATTTGCGGTAGGTGTTCGAGTTCAACATCCACAGGATATGATAAATACATCACAATATGGTGAATTTAAGAGTATGCTTTTACCTGCATCATATAAATTAACATATCATTCTAATAATGGAAGAGGTGTATATTCATTTTGTATGTGTCCAGGGGGATATGTAGTTAATTCATCATCTGAAAAAGGGAGGCTTGCAATAAATGGTATGAGTAATCATAAAAGAGATTCAGAAAATGCGAATTCTGCAATTGTTGTTACTGTTACACCAAATGATTTCGATAATGAACTTTTTGGAGGTTTAAGATTTCAGGAAAAATTAGAAGAAAAAGCTTATATAGTAGGTGATGGAAAGATACCTGTTCAGCTACTAGGAGATTTTATGAAAAATAAAAATACAGAAGATTTTGGAAAAGTTAAGCCAGTGTTTAAAGGAGAATATAAATTTTCAAATTTACAAGAAATATTTCCAAAATTTATGGTTGAATCTTTAAAAGAGGCTTTTGGAGATTTTGACAAAAAAATCAAAGGATTTGCTAGAAAAGATGCAATTATTGCGGCAATAGAAACTAGAACATCATCTCCTGTTAGAATATTAAGAAATACAGATGGACAAAGTAATATAAAAGGAATATATCCAGCAGGAGAAGGCGCTGGGTATGCTGGTGGAATAATGTCAGCTGCGATGGACGGAATAAAAACGGCAGAAAAAATAATGTATTTACTTTCACAATAAATGGTGTTAGAGGCTATAATATTATAGCCTCTTTAGCGAATTTCAAGAAAAATAAAGAGAGTTATTTTCTATTAAGTACAAAGGCTAATTCTTTAAGCATATCAAGTGCCCACATAAGTTCTTTTTCATCATATTTTTGTAAGAAAATTCTGGTTGTATTTAAAATATTGTCATCTAATCCGAAAAGTATGTAATCTGTGGTATGACCGGAAATATCTCTAAGTAGTTTTATACTTCTATAGGTTAAGTTACTCTTGCCTTCTTCAACAAGTCCAAGAAATTGACTTGATATTCCAATCTTTTTAGCTAAATCTGTTTTGTTTAGTCGAAGTTCATTTTCTCTGATATTTTTAATTCTTTTACCTCTCAATATTTGTTCTTGTTTTTCAGCACTAACATCAAAATTTTTACTCATAAATATCCCCCCTTTATTTAATTTTACAACATAATAAACACAAAATGTTGGTGAAAAATAATGTGTACATATAGTAAAACGTGAGATTTTATGGTATAAAAATAAAAAACAAAAGAGGGGGACTATTTATGGAAAATAAACCTATGAAAATTTTAATTATAGAAGATGATATTAATGATTGTAACTCATTTAAGGAATGTGAGAAGAAAAGAGATGATATTGAAATAGTTGCAATGACTGATTCAGATGTGGAAGGCTTAAAGCTTGTAAAAGCAAAAAGACCTGAAGGAATAATACTTGATTTAGAACTTAATAATAGTTCTAATGGAAGTATTGATTCTCTGAATTTTGTGACTAATTTAAAGAAATTGAATTTGAATTATGAACCTATAGTAATAGTAACAACTCATGTAAATTCAAAAAGAACCTATGAAATTTTACATAGGGATGGTGTGGATATGATACTTTATAAGGATAATCCTAAGTATTCTAGTGACCATGTATTGAATAATTTTATTAATTTGAGAAAGACGGAGAATTTTGCGACAAAGCTTTCTATTGAAGAGGTTTTGGCAGATGAGAAAAATAGAATTTTGAATATTTTGAATGATGAAATGGAGTTAATTGGTGTGACTTCTAAATTGAAAGGTAGGGATTATATTCAAGATGCTATATTGTTCTTGATTCAGGAAGAGGGCAGTAATATGAATGTTATTCAGTATTTGGTTAATAAGTATAAGAAATCTAGTACTACTATTACCAATGGGATTCAAAATGCGATTATTCGTGCATGGAGAGTTACGCCTCCAGATGATTTGGAGAAGTATTATACTGCTAGAGTGAATTATGAAACTGGTGTGCCAACTCCGATGGAGTTTATATATTATTATGTTAATAAAATAAAGATGAAATTGTAATTTTTTTGAAGATTTTAAAAAGAGAACGTTCAACCGAATGAACGTTCTCTTTTTTTACCATTTTTTGTGTTTTTTTGCCATTTTTTTTTATCACGAAATACCGCTAGATTTAGCACTTTTGGTGGTATTTTTATATTACAGATTTGAACATGTGATGAAGAAAGGTGGTGGGGGAAATGGATTGGTATGAAGAAATGATACGTTGGATAAAAAAATGGTTATAAGAATTAGAAAAGATGAAATGTTTATTGGCATTTCATCTTTTTATTATTATGAAAACTTTTTTTCTTGAATTTGATTAAAATTTAATATATAATTCGAATAAAGGTGGTGAATTTTTTATGAGCAATTTAAATTTTATATTTGAAAATAGCAAAACAGAAGTAATATTAAATGGGATAAAATTGATTATGATGACAATGTTTATTTATTATACAAATTTTAAAATTATAAATAAGAAATTAGAGGTTAATATATTTAGATTTTTAGAAATTATTTTAATTGCCATAATAAGTCTAATATTTAAACTTAAGGTAAGTTTTGAAACAGAAATAATATTTTTGTTATTTATGATAAGTATGTTATTTTCACGTTACAAAGTTAATAATACGGTAACAGTTACTATAATATCATTTGTGATAAATTATAGTATATTGATAGCAGCATCCATTTTAAATTTTGTATTGAACAAAATAATATTGATAAACAATGATTATATAAACTTATTAACTATAATTTTGTTTCAAATTATATTATTATATAAAGTTCTGAATACAAAAAGATTTAAGAATGGAGTTTATTTTATAAAGGATGATACTAAAAATGATTATATGGATGTGTTAGTACTAAATATCTGTATTATTTCAATATTTTCAATTATTTTATTGTCATTTGACAGTATAGAAATAAATATGAAAATATTTCCAATTTTAATTATTGGAATAATAGCCTTAGTTATTACAGTTGGAAAAATTATTCAGTTATATTATAAACAAAAGTTACTAATAAACGATTTAAATGAAACAAAAGATGAGTTAGCTGCAAGAAATAAAGAGATAGAGAAATTAGAAAATGAAAATTTAAATTTTAGTAAGATTAGCCATTCATTAGCTCATAAACAAAAATCTTTAGAACATAAAATAGATGAATTATTATTAAATTCAGAAATTGCCGGAGAAATAGATGTAAGGGATAGATTAGAAGAAATATCAAAAAAATTATATAAAACACCAATTGTAAAATTGGATAAAACCGGAATAACGCAAGTAGATGATATGTTGAATGTCATGCAATCTGAATGTATAAAGAATAATATTGAATTTGATTTGCAGATAATTGGAAATGTATACCATATTATAAATAATATAGTTACTGTTGATGAGTTAGAAATTTTAATTGCTGACCATGTGAAAGATGCAATAATAGCTATAAATCATACAGATAATGTAAATAGAAGTATTTTAGTACGTTTAGGTAAGATTGATGACTGTTATGGATTGTACATTCATGATTCTGGTATTGAGTTTGAAAAGGAAACTTTGGAGAAATTAGGAAAAGAACCTATTACTACACATAAGAGTGAAGGTGGTACAGGTATGGGATTTATGAATACTTTTGATACTCTTAAAAAGTGTAAAGGTAGTTTGATTATTAATGAGATTGGTAAGCCATCTAAAGATAATTTTACGAAAATTGTTATGATAAGATTTGATGGAAAGAACGAATTTAGGGTGATTTCATATAGAGAAAATAACGATTGAAATATAAGATTGTAATATAAATGTAAAGAAAATGTAATATTTAATTCATATTATAATTGTTGAAAAAATATACATGATTTGCTATACTAAAACTAGAATAAAAAAGAGAGGGATAAATTATGGATAAAAAACATATTAAAGAAAAAAAGAAGGTAATATCATTAAATTTTGTACATTTACTAGTATTAATTTTTATGGTAGTTGTATTAATTGCTGTTTTAAATTATACCGGAACAACACAAAAGGTTATGAAAAATGTAAATGGTATTGTAAAAAATAACAGTAGTCAAGAAAATATAGGAAAAGATGATAACAGCGTAATTAAATGGAGATTGAACGACGATGGAGTTTTAACGATAAGTGGAACTGGTAAAATGAAGGATAATGCAAATATTACAAAACCAATGCCAGAACAGGATGAATTAAATCTACCATGGTATAAGGATGTTGAAAAAATAAAAAAAGTTGTAATCGGATATGGAGTTGGAAATATATCTGATAATGCTTTTGTAGGATGCTCAAATTTGACAGAAATAACAATACCTAGTAGTGTTACAAGTATAAGTAGTACAGCATTTTCAGGATGTAATAAATTAAATCAAATAATAACAGATAAAGATAGTACATATGTAACTAAATATGCTACAGATAATAATATAGCCTATAAGGTAATTACAGAAACTAAAAAATGGAATATAGGAAAAGATAGTGAAAATAGTGTTGTAGCAGAATTAAGCGACGATGGAGTTCTAACAATAAGAGGAATTGGCGAAATGAAAGATAATGCAAATATTACTAAACCAATGCCAGAACAGGATTTGTATAATTTACCATGGTATAAATATGTTGACGATATACAAAAAATTATAATAGAATATGGTGTAACAAATATATCTGAAAATGCTTTTGCTGGATGTTCAAATTTAACTGAAATAACAATTCCAAGCACTGTTACAAGTATAAGTAGTACAGCATTCTCAGGATGTAATAAATTAAACCAAATAATAACAGATAAAGACAATACATACGTAACTAATTATGCTAAAAATAATAATATAAAATACCAATTATCTACAGATTTTTTAGCAACAGTAAGTTATTCAACAACAAGTTTAACAAATCAAAATGTAACAGTAACAATAACAGCAAACAGAGAAGTAACACAAATGACGCAAACAGGCTGGATAGCATCTACTGATAAAAAAATATTAACAAAAACATATGCAGCAAATGCAACAGAAACAATAACATTAAAAGACGCATTAGAAAACACAGTAGATGTTGAAATAAAAATAACGAATATAGACAAAACAGCACCTACAGTAACAGTAAAACAAGAATTATCAGCAGATAAAAAGAGCAATAAAGTAACAATAACAGCAAATGAAAAAATACAACAAGTAAGTGGATGGGACTTATCATCAGACCAATTAACATTAACAAAAACATATACAGCCAATACTTTGAGTACAGGTGAAACAGTAACAATAAAAGATTTAGCAGGAAATACAACAACTCAAAAAATAATAGTAAGTGATATAGTTATAGAACCAGAATTAACAGCAACAGTAAGTTATTCAACAACAAGCCTAACAAATCAAAATGTAACAGCAACAATAAAAGCAAACAAAGAAATAACATCAGTAACAGGCTGGACATTATCTACAGATAAAAAAACATTAACCAAAACATACACAGCAAACACAACAGAAACAGTAACAGTAAAAGACACATCAGGAAACACAAAAACAATATCAATACAAATAACAAATATAGACAAAACAGCACCTACTTTAAAAGTAGAAAAAACATTATCAGCAGATAAAAAAACAAACAAAGTAAAAATAACAGCAAATGAAGAAATAAAAACAGTAACAGGATGGACATTAGGAACAGATAAAAAAACATTAACAAAAACATATACAGAAAATAAAACAGAAAAAGTAACAATAACAGACCTAGCAGGAAATACAGCAGAAACAACAATAGAAATAACAAATATTGTTCAAACAGAAAAATTAACAGTATCTGTATCATACTCAACAAAAGCACAAACAAATGGAGAAGTTACAGTAACAATAACAGCAAATAAAGCAGTAAAAGAAGTAACAGGATGGACATTAGGAGCAGACAAAAAAACATTAACAAAAAAATACACAGAAAATACAACAAATGCAGAAAATGTTACAATAACAGGTGAAGATGGACAAACAGAAGTAGTAACAATAGAAATAACAAATATAGATAAAGTAGCACCAAAAATACAAAAAATAACATACAATTTATCAGAAGACAAAAAAAGCAACATAGTAACAATACAAGCAGACAAAGAATTACAAAATCTAAATGGTTGGGAGTTATCAGCAAATAAGAAAACATTGACAAAAACATATACAGAAAACAAAGAAGAAGAAATAACAATAACAGACATAGCAGGAAATACAGTAAAAACAACAATAAAAATCACAGATATAGAAGAAACATCAGAAACAAAAAAATTAAAAATAAATGTTGAATATACTCAAATAGAAAATGGAATAGAGGCAAGAATAGTAGCTAATAATCAATTAGAAGAAGTAGAAGGATGGGAGTTATCGAAAGATAAACTTATGTTAAAAAAGACATATTATGAAACCACACAAGAAACAGTAATGGTAAAAGACATATATGGAAATATAGTACAAGTTAATATAAAGGTAATAAAAGAAGAAGAGGACAATAATACAAATAATGGAAATACTGAAGACAACAATAACAATTCGCAAAATAATGCAAATAATTCATATAATCAAAAATATGAATCAGACAAAACATTGTCATCAACAATATTACCAAAAACAGGATTTGGAAGAACAGTATTAGGTGCAATAGTAGTACTTGTAGTAGTTATGATATTCTTATATTTTAAAAATAGGTCTTTTAGAGATATTAAATAAAAACATAAAGCTATAGAGTTGAAAAATACTTTATAGCTTTATATATGACTTGAATAAGGAGGCAGTAAAAATGGCAGAAAAAAAGAATGATACATTGAGAGCAGCAAGGATAGAAATGAATTACTTAACAGGAGATGCAGAAGTTAGAAGAATGGCTGAATTAAGAGAAAAATGCAAAAAACAAAATTTTGTTTGACAAAACTAAATTTGTATGATATTATAAATTCAAATTTAGTTTGGAGAGTGATATAAATGCCAAGAAAAGCACAAGAATTAAATAAAAGAGAAAAAGCAATATTAAAATTCATTGAAAAAAAAATAGTAGAAGATGGATATCCACCATCAGTAAGAGAAATAGGAAAAGCGGTAGGACTTAGTTCAACAGCAACAGTACATGGATATTTAGCAAAATTAAGAGAAAAGGGGTACATAAAAAAAGAAGACAAAAAGGGAAGAACTTTAAAATTACTAAAAGGAGGAAATGGAGAACCAATAGACAGCTCTCCAAAAAACTTCTATGCAGAAAAAGAATTAATTGATGTACCACTTGTAGGAAAAATAACAGCAGGAATGCCAATATTAGCAGTTGAAAATGTAACAGATACATTCCCAATACCTATAGATTTCGTGGGAAATTCAGACTGTTTCATGTTAACAGTAAGAGGAGAAAGTATGATAGAGGCTGGAATATTAGACGGAGATTATATTCTAGTAAGAAAACAATCAGATGCTATAAATGGTCAAATTGTAGTAGCATTGATAGAAGATGAGGCAACAGTAAAAACATTTTATAAAGAAAAAGATTATATACGTTTACAACCAGAAAACCCAACAATGGATCCTATAATAGTTCCAGATTGCAAGATTTTAGGAAAAGTTATAGGAGTATTTAGAAAAATGTAATACAGATATAAAAAGGAGAAATTAATGTCAAAAAAAAAATCTAAACATACCAAAAATAAAAAACATACAAATAAAAGCTATATATTTTTAGCTTTTATTTGTGTGTTTATTTTAATAATTATTATTTGTTCAAAAAATAAAACAGAACAAATACAAACTAAGCAGACAGAACTTATTATAAATAACGAAAATATTACACAAAACTTACAAGACAAAATAATTAATGAAAATGGAAAAACATATATGAGTTTTGATGATATAAAAAACTATATAGATAAAAATTTATATAAAGAAACAGAAACCAATTTAATAATAACAACAGGAGATAAAAAAGTAGCAGCAATGAAACAAGGAGAAGATAATATCGAAATAAATGGTTCTAATCAAAAAAATAAAAATATTGTAGAAGAAAAAAATGGAAAAGAATATATAGCAATATCAGAACTTGAAAATGTATATGATTATAATTTTACATATATAGAATCAAGCAATATAGCAGTAATAGACAGTTTAAATAAACAATATATAAAAGCATGTGCAAAAAAAAACATTAAAATAAAAAAAGAAAATAAAATAATGTCAAAAACAATAGATAAAGTACAAAAAGGAAAATGGTTAGTTTATATTTCAGAAGAAAATGGTATAGCAAAAGTAAGAACACAAAATGGGAAAATAGGATATGTAAAAAATAATTTGTTAGATAATTTTGTTACAGAAAGAGAAGATTTTAATGTTAAAGATGAAGAAAACAAAAGTGATGAAACCTTAGAATATGATATAACTAAAAAAGATATAACGACTTTTGAAAAAAGAAAAAAGATTATAAATTTAATCTTGCAAGAAACTATAAAAAATGATAAGATGTATGTGACAGTAATATACAAAGGAAACAATAATGATGAATACGAAAGATTCAAAATTGAAAGTGTTCCTGTTTTACGAGAGTGTGGAATAAAAGTGAATATATAAGAAAGAGGATATACTATGAAGAAAAAAGGATATATAATATTAGGTATAATATTTTTAGTAATATTAATTGGAATAATTTCATCTGTTATATGGTACAACCTAGAAATGAAACAACCGAATAAAAATTCATCTCAGAACATAAATGCAATTGTAGAAATAAAATCAGGAATAAGTACAAATGAAATACTAAATACATTAAAGAAAAATGGAGTAATAAAAAACAAATTGGCATCAAAAATATACCTAGGTTTACATGAAGTTAAAAATTTACAAGCGGGAAAATATTCATTTACAGGAAATGAAACATTACCAGAGGTAGTAGAAATATTATCATCAGGAAAAGTAATGGATGAAACAGTAACAATTACATTTCTTGAAGGAAAAAATATGCGTTATATAGCATCAACTATAGCAGAAAAAACTAATAATACAACTAATGATGTATATAAAGTATTAGAGAATAAAACTTACATAGAAAATCTTATTGAAAAATATTGGTTTTTAACAGAAAGCATCCAAGATACAAGTATTTATTATCCATTAGAAGGATATTTATATCCTGATACATATAGTTTTGAAAATAAAGATGTAGATGTAAAAACTATTTTTGAAAAAATGCTAGATAAAATGGACAAGGTTTTAACAAAACATAAAAAAAATATACAACAAAGTAAATATTCTGTACATGAAATATTAACAATGGCATCAATAGTAGAATTAGAGGGAAATAATTCAAAAAATCGTTCTCAAATAGCAAGAGTTATATATAATAGATTAGACAGCAATATGTCATTGGGAAGTGATGTAACAACATATTATGCAATAAAAGTTGATATGAGTGAAAGAGATTTATATACAAAAGAAATAAATACTTATAATGCATACAATACTAGAGGACCTAAAATGGAAGGAAAATTACCAATAGGACCAATATCTACAGTGTCAGAGGAATCTATTACAGCAGTTTTAAGTCCTGCTAATGGAGAATATTTATATTTTGTAGCAGATAAAAATGGAGATATATACTTTTCAAATACGTATGAGCAACATCAAGAAACAATAGAAGTATTGAAGAAAAAAGGTTTATGGTATGAATATGCACAAGAAAGTAAATAAAAAGCATGTCTTTTGACTTGCTTTTTATTTTTATTTGTGATAATTTAAAAAAAGAATAAAAATATTCATTTTTAGTATTTTTTATAAATATAATTAGTACTAAACAATAAAAAAAGGAGCGTGTTTGCGCTATGAAAAAAATTATATTTAAAGGCTGTGGAACAGCAATTGCAACACCATTTACAAAAGAAGGTGTAAATTTACATGAATTTGAAAGACTTGTAGAAGAGCAAATAAAAAAAGGAGTAGATAGTTTAATAGTATGTGGAACTACAGGAGAATCTGCTACTATGACAGAAGAAGAGAGATTACAAACGATAGAATGTGCGGTAAAGGTAGCAAAAGGGAGAGTTCCAATTATTGCAGGAACAGGTTCAAATAATACAAAAAATGTCATTGAAATGAATAAGAAAGTTGAAAGAATAGGTGTAGATGGAGTATTAATAGTAACACCATATTATAATAAAACAACACAAGAAGGATTAATTAAACATTATAGTGAGATTGCAAAAAATACGACTTTACCAATTATTTTATATAATGTACCAAGTAGAACAGGTGTAAATATAAAACCAGAAACAGCATTAGAATTGTCAAAAATTGAAAATATAGTAGCTATTAAAGAGGCTAGTGGAGATTTATCTCAAATAGCACAAGTAGCCAATCTATGTGGGGAAAATTTAAGTATATATTCTGGTAATGATGACCAAATTTTGCCTATACTATCTTTAGGAGGAATCGGTGTAATATCAGTGCTTTCAAACATAAAACCAAAATATACACATGATATGTGTTATAATTACTTCAATGGGGAAACAAAAAAAGCAACTGAAATGCAAATACATGCTATTCCATTAATAAACTCATTATTTTCAGAAGTAAATCCAATACCAGTAAAAGAGGCTTTAAATATTATAGGATATGAATTTGGACAGCCAAGACTTCCACTTATACCTATGAGTAATGATAAAAAAGAGATATTAAAAAAGTGCATAGATGAATTTTAGCAAAATTTTCATATTTTTAATTATTGTACTATAGATAAAAAAATGTTATAATGAAAAAGATTATAACACAGGAGAGAAAAGAAATGGTTACAAAAAAAGAAAAAATAATTGAAGATAAAGATTATATGAATTTGATTGCTGATTTATTAAATCAAGAAAAGGTACAGCAAATGAAACAATATAGGCAACATCATAATATGAATTGTTTTGACCATTGCCTATTTGTTTCATATAATACATATTTGATTTGTAAAAACCATCATTTGGATTATATATCAGCTGCAAGAGCAGGATTATTACATGATTTATTTCTGTATGATTGGAGAAAACGTGAAAATGGAAGAAAAGGGTTACATGCTTTCACACATGGAAAAACGGCTTATGAACAAGCATCTACATTTTTAAACTTAAATGACAAAGAAAAAGATATTATAATAAAACACATGTGGCCTGTAACATTAGCAATTCCGAAATACAAAGAAACATTTATAATAACTTTAGTAGACAAATATTTTGCAGTAGCAGAAGCATTTATAAAAATTAAAAATCAGAATGATAAAATAAAACAAGTAAAGGAGAAGATAACAAAATGATAGAAGTAATGGTAAATGGATGTAATGGAAAAATGGGACAAATTGTCAGCGAATTAGTAGATAAGAATAAAAATATGATATTAAAATGCGGGACAGATAAAGTTGATACTGGTTATCTAACTTATCCTGTATATACAGATTTAGGACAAATACCAGAAAAACCAGATGTAATAATTGATTTTTCTATACCTGTTGCAACTTTTAATGTTTTAGAATATGCCAAAGAAAATAATGTACCAATTGTAATTGCAACAACAGGTTTTACAGGAGAAGAGGAAAAGAAAATAGCAGAATATTCGAATTATATACCGGTCTTTAAATCAGCTAATATGTCATTTAGTATAAATATGTTCCAACATATACTCAAAGAAATTAGTCCAAAATTAAAAGATTCTGATATTGAGATAATAGAAACACATCATAACAGGAAAATTGATAGTCCAAGTGGAACTGCCCAAATGCTTGCAGATACAATAAATGAAGCTTTAGGTGGAGGATATGTGTGTGAATATGATAGACATGGTAAACATGAAAAGAGGTCAAAAAATGAAATTGGTATGACTTCAATTCGTGGTGGAAATATTGTTGGAGAGCATACTGTTAAATTTTTTGGAGATTCTGAAACTTTTGAAATAAAACATACTTCATATTCAAGAAACGTTTTTGCAGAAGGTGCTATTAGAGCTGCTGAGTTTATTGTTAAGAAAGAAAAAGGATTATATAATATGGATGATTTGGTATGTGAAGATGAAAAATAATAATTATATAAAAATGTAGGAGCTATAAATGTTCCTACATTTTGATTTCTACTTTGAAGTTTATTTTTTAGATATCATAATATGAATAAAACAAATAAAAAAATAACAAAAACAAAATAAATTAATATAATATATAAAGAGTGCAAATTACTCTTAAGGAGGAGATAAAAATGTATAAAAGAAATTGTACTTCCTTTATATCTATATTAATTGGAATAATTTCAGGAATAATAGTAGGATATAATGTATATTTAACGCTTATACCAGAAATAGTAATAGGATTATGGGTAGGGTTAGGTATAGGATTAGGAACACTATTAATATTATTCCTAACAAGTTTATTTATATGTGGAAGAAAAGAAAGTTGCATATGTGAAAATGGAAATAATCTAATAATTTCAGCATTAGGAACAATAGTAACCACAATAATAGGCTTATCAATAACAATAGTATCTGAATCAATAGGAATAGCAATACTAATAGGTCTTGCAACACTATTTTTAATAATGACATTATTAACTATAGTAAAAACAATATATTGCTTAGTAAATATAAACTGTAGATGTAAAGAATAAAATAAAAATCTCTTGGTTATAAGCCAAGAGATTTTTATTGTAATAAAACGATTTTTATACACATATAAATTAAAAAGAAAAACAAAGGAAGTGGTGAATTATATGGAAAGAGCAATGTCTGTTGAAGAAAAAATAAGAAAGGCAGAAGAAATATATAACAGAAGAAATGGAAATAAATACATATATCAAAATAGTTATAAAGAGCAAACAAAAAAAGGACCAAGCCTCAAGCATAGAATGGTAAAACAAATAATAATATGTTTTTTAATTTATGGAATATTTTATGTTGTTACAAATAGAGAATATTTTTTATCACAAGAATTTAGGCTAAAAGTGGAACAAATGGCGTCACAAAACGAAACAACACAAAAAGCATACAACTGGGTAATAAAATACCTCGAACAATACATAAAATTAACAGATGAAAACAAATCAACGACTCAAAGCGAAAATCAATTAGAACAAGAAAACATAAATACCCAAAATGAAACATCAAATAATAATGAAGAAATAAATACTAACAATGAAAACATAGGAGGAGCAAATGAAGAAATAGCAAATGCAGAAAAAACTCAAGAAGAAAAAGATATAGAAGAAATAAAAGGAACAACAGAATTTATAAAACCAATAGAAGGAACAATAAGTTCAACTTTTGGATGGAGAACACCTACAACAGCTACAGTGCCAAAATATCATACAGGATTAGATATTGCGGCAAAAACAGGTACAATAATAAAATCAGCCACAGACGGAAAAGTAATTTTAGTATCATCAGAAGGAGATTATGGGAAACATTACAAAATACAAATAAATGATATAACATTAATTTACGCCCATTGTAGTAAATTATATCTAAAAGAAGGAGATATAGTTTCACGCGGACAAGAAATTGCAGAGGTTGGGTCAACAGGAAATTCAACTCGGACCACATTTGCATTTTGAAATAAGGAGAGAGGATAGATTAGTAGATCCACAACTAATTCTAGATATTTGAAAATTATGTTTTTTAGAATAGATTTAAAAGTGTTTTTATTTTTAATAATATTTTATTTTACTAGGCAAATAGAAATATATTTAATTATAATGATATTTGCATTATTGCATGAATTAGCTCATTTATTTGTAGGAATAATGTTGGGGCTAAAAATAAAAGGTATAACAATAATGCCAGTTGGTTTTTCAATAGAATTTAATATAAATCAAAATGCTTATAATAAAAAAATTTTAAACTCAAATATGATGGAAGTAAAAAAATTAATTATAGCATTAGCAGGTCCAATATTTAATATTATTGTTAGTATAATAGTAGGATTTATAAAAACCAAAAATAATTTTATAATGGAAATTATGTATTCAAATATACTTATAGCCATTTTTAACTTATTACCAATTTATCCATTAGATGGTGGAAGAATTCTAAAGTCACTATTCTGTTTATTTATAAATAGAAAAAAATCAATAATATATACTAACAAAATATCAAATTTAGCACTATTTTTTATTACATTTATATTTAGCATTTTAATATATGATTTAAAAAATATATCAATAATATTTATTTTAATATATTTATGGTACACAGTTTTAAAAGAAAATAAGGTCTATAAAATGAAGATAAAGTTATATGAACTTTTAGAAAATTAGTAAAAAAATATGTACAAGAAATATAAACTATGCTATAATAGAAGTAGTTTATGAATGGGGGAATAAAATATGTTTGAAACAAAATATAGTAAAATATTAACAGTATTATTAGTAATAATAATAATTGCGATAATAGGTATTTTTGGGTATTTAGGGTATAGCTACTACAAAAAATACACAATATCAAATGATGCAGATAAATATGTTTCAACCTATGTAGAGGAAACTAAAAACACAACAACAGAATCACAAAATAATACTACAACTACAGAAAACTCCGACGGAAATATATCAGGAGAATTAGCCACAGTAAATACAAGTAGTTCAAATTCATCAAACAAAGTAAAAACATATAAAGGATATAATGTATTAGGAACAATAGAAATACCAAAAACAAATGTAAAATATCCAGTACTAGAAGGACCATCAGACAACAGATTAGAAGTAGCAGTAGCAGTAGATTATCCATATAAAGATGTAAAACTAAATACAGTAGGAAATGTAACAATTGCGGGTCACAATTACAGAAATGGAACATTTTTTTCAGACAACAATAAATTATCAAATGGTGACAAAATCTATATAACAGATTCAGACGGAAAGAAACTAGAATATGTAGTTTACAATAAATTTATAGCAGATTTCAAAGACCGTTCATATGATAATAGAGATACAGACGGCAAAAAAGAAATAACATTATATTCATGTACAGATGATATGGCGGGAAGATTAATAGTAGAGGCAAGAGCAGAATAAAAATAAAGGAATTTTTAAAATTCCTTTATTTTTTTTAATCTATCGTATATAATAAGGCAAATGGAGGTAAAGCAATGAATAAAACAGAAGCAAAAAAAAGGATTGAAGAATTAACAAAAAAAACATCATATTATGCAGAGAAATATTATGATGATGACAAACCAGAAATAAGTGATTTTGAATATGATATGCTAATGCTAGAATTAAGAACATTAGAAAATCAATATCCAGAATTTGTAAAAAAAGAATCATACACACAGCATGTTGGTGGAAAAGTAAAAGCAGGATTTAGTAAAGTTCAGCATGAAATACCACTATTAAGTATGCAAGATATATTCACAATAGAAGAAATAGATGACTATGTAAACAAAATACAAAAACAAGCAGAAGAAAACGAAATAGAAAATAAAAACTTTGTAGTAGAAACTAAAATAGATGGATTAACGGCATCATTAGAATATAAAGACGGAATTTTTGTTAGAGGTTCAACAAGAGGAAATGGACTAGTTGGGGAAGATGTTACAGAAAACTTAAAAACAATAAAAAATATACCAAAAACACTAACAGAAAAAATAACAATAACAGTGCGTGGAGAAGTATTTATAAGTAGCAAAGATTTTGAAAAAATGAATAAAGAAAGAGAAGAAAAAGGAGAAGAAACATTTGCAAATGCACGTAATGCAGCAGCTGGTTCATTAAGGCAATTAGATAGCCAAATAACAAAAACAAGACCATTAGACATTTATGTATATAATATACAAAAAATAGAAGGAAAAGAAATTTCATCACATTATGAGGCATTACAATATCTAAAAAAATTAGGATTTAACACAAATCCTATACAAATATTTTGTAAAAATGAAGAAGAAGTAAATACAGCAATAAAAGAAATTGGAAATAAAAGAGAAAGCTTAACATTTGGAATTGATGGAGCAGTTATAAAAGTAGATGATTTAAGGTTTAGAGAAATATTAGGAACAACAGCAAAAAATCCAAGATGGCAAATAGCATATAAATATCCACCAGAACAGAAGAAAACAAAACTAAAAGATATAGTATGTAATGTAGGAAGAACAGGGGTAATAACACCACTTGCAATATTAGAACCTGTAGTTGTAGCAGGTTCAACGATATCAAAAACAACACTTCATAATGAAGATTTTATAAAGGAAAAAGAAATAAAAATAGGTGACACGGTTGTAATTCAAAAAGCAGGAGACGTCATACCAGAAATAGTAAAAGTTATAAAGGAAGAAAGAACCGGTGAAGAAAAAGAATTTAAGATGCCAGAAGTATGTCCTGTATGTGGTGCAAAAACTACTAGAGAAGAAGGCGAATCAGCAGTAAGATGTACAGGTATAGAATGTCCAGCAAAACTATATAGAAATTTAGTACATTTTGTATCACGTGAAGCCATGAATATAGATGGATTAGGTGAAAATATAATAAACCAACTCATGGATAAAAAGCTAATTTCAAATGTTGCAGATATATATAATCTAACATTTGAAGATGTTGCAACATTAAAAAAGAATGGTACAAAGTTTGCTACTAATTTAATAAATGCAATAGAAAACAGCAAGCAAAATGACCTATATAGACTAATTACAGCATTAGGAATAATGCATATTGGAGGAAAAGCATCAAAAGTTTTAGCTAAAAAATTTAAAGACATAGATAATTTGGCAGCAACAAGTTTAGAAGAATTATCAGAAATTGACGATATAGGTCCAATAATGGCAAAAAGTATTGTTGAATTTTTTGCTGAGCCACAAACAAAAGATTTAATAAAAAGATTAAAATTAGCAGGAGTAAATACAAAAGCAGAAGAAACTGAAAATGAAGATAACCGATTCGAAGGGAAAACATTTGTATTAACAGGAAGTTTAGAAAAATTTACACGTGATGAGGCATCAAATATTATAGAAAAATTTGGAGGGAAAGTATCAGGTTCGGTTTCTAAAAAAACTGCATATTTAATTGCAGGAGAAGATGCAGGTAGTAAACTAGAAAAAGCAAGGATACTTGGAACTACGGTTTTAACAGAAGACGAATTTTTAGAGATGATAAAATGACCCATTGGGACCGGTTCTTTTTGGGAAAAAATACCCAAAAAGAACCGGTTTTAATAGAGCCAAAGTGAAAGGAAAATGAGATATGGAAGATTATACTTTTGAAATGATGTATGAAGATTTAAGAAATGGATATCAGATTTATTATACTTATGTAAGAAATAGATATTTGTTATTTAGAACAGCAAAAAATTGTTATACCCAAAAACTTATTACAGAAAATAGTAAAAGCCCACATCCAAAGACTACAATGCTTACTTTGAAAAGGGTTAAGGAGATTTTTCCATTTATGGAAGATATTGAGTATCGTATAGGTTTATCAGATGAAAATAACTAACAAAAATAAAGTGTTATAAAATGACACTTTATTTTTTATAAAACGCTTAAAATATTTTACGAAAAATAAATTCTAATTTTTTACAAATGAAATCGTACTAGTTATAAAAAGAATGCTCAAAAACAAATAAAATATGCTAAAATTAAGACAAGCCTAAGAAAAGAGAGGTGATTAGAATGATAGACAAAATCTGTTTATTCTTGACCAACAAGATACGCAAAGAAATGCCTGAGGTTGATGATGAAAGAGCAGAAATAATAAATTATGGTTTGCACTTAATTGTAGGTGAACTACCTAAAAATTTTATTATTTTGGGATTATCGTATTTTTTAGGAGTTTTCAAACTAACATTATTAGCTGTAATAATATTATTACCATACAGAGCCGTTTCAGGAGGTTTTCATTTGAAAACACATATTGGATGTATAGTTGGTACAACAATAATTTACTGCGGTGTAGCAAAAATATCAAATTATATCATTTTTTACAACCAAATTTTAAAATATATAATAGCATTATCAGTCTGGATATTTGGAATGATAATGGTACATTTATACGCACCAGCAGATACAGAAAATATCCCTATACTTTCAAAAAAAGAAAGAAAACAGAAGAAAATATTATCTTACATATTTTTAAGTATAGCACTTTTGATTGCCTGTGTAATTCCAAATAATGAAATATCTAATATTTTAATTTTGGGACATTTAATTCAGAGTATGATGATTACCAGATTGGCATACATATTAACCAGAAATAAATATGGTTATGAAGTATACAATGATGATTGTACTTTAAAGACATGAAATAATAAAAAGATATTAAGCCGGCCATATCTTTTATTATATAAAATTTTTTTACATAAAGGGAGGAATTAATTATGTTAAAATTTTTAGCTAGAATTTCAGAAAAATATGCAAAATCTACTAATACAGCATGTAATTTACTTTGGATTTTACATCAACCAAAAATGCCAGCAACTTTAATAAAAAAAGATTAATAATATAAAAAGGAGTATGAAAATACTCCTTTTTAATAATAAATTTCTAAACGTTGTTTAAATAATAATTCACTTGGTTCTGTAATTAATTTTGAATTATTATTTCTATTCAAAATTTGACTTACTTCCCATAATCCCATTCCAGAATGATTTTCTTTTCCAGTAATTCCTTTTTCGAAAATTTTGTTTTTATCTACATCTTTATTATTATAAGAATTTTCAATTGTGAAGATTTGAATATGAGATGCAGGAGAATCATGGAATGTGATTTTTACTAATTTTGCGTCAGTTTCAGATGCAGATTCAATACCATTGTCAATCAATATTCCAATAATTCTTGAAAAATCATATATTGGCATATGTAGTTTATTTAAATCAAAGAAAAAGTCTAATTGAATTTCAACATTTTCATCAGTAGCTTTTTGATATTTAGCAGTTAGAAGGTTATATATACCTGGATTATTAATTAGGCAAGGATTAAGTAGAGCGATATTATTAACCTTTTGACAATCTTTTTCCAAGCTGTAGTAATATTTCTTTAAACCTTCCATATCATCTGTATTAACAAATCCACCTATAGTAAAAATCATATTATCAAAATCATGTTTAAAAGCTTTAACATTATCATATAAGATTGAGAGAGTTTTATTATAATTTTCAGCATTTTCTAAATCTCTTGTAGTTATTTGTAATTTTAAAGTTTTTATAAGACTATAAATGCTTATAAAAAAGTATGCAAATAGAGAAAGAAAACTTAAAAAACTAAAGATTGCAGGTAAAACATCGGTATATAAAAATGCTATTATTAGTTGTAAACATAATGTAAAAAAACCTAGTAGTAAATTTATTAAAATTATCAATCTATTCTCTTTGCTAAAATCTTCTTTTAAATTAGATTTGAATTTATTTTTCTGGATTAATAAAACTATAAAATAAACAACAGTATATACTATAAACAAATATATTATTCTATATAATGGAATAGATTCAATCTCATCATATGTTAGTTTAAAAATAACTAAAAATGGTTTTAATAAAAGAGTATTAACTAATGCAAAAATAATGGTTGGTAATATTGTTCCAATAATACATTTTAACCAATTAACTTTAAATATAAGTTTTATTAAAATAAACATAGTTATATAGTTTATAAATGTGTTAAAAGGACTTGGTACAAAAAATTTAAAAATAATAGATATTATTGGAAAAAGTAAGATGTATGCGTATTTTTGTTTATTATTATAATCAAATTGTAAAAATGATGATAGTATTTTAAATACCAACCATGCCTCTACAAATATAGGAATAGTAGATATTATTTGAGTTGCTAACTCATTTTTAGTAGTTAATAAACTCCAAAGATTATTTAATAGACTCATGTAAATTTACCCCTTTCATAAATTCATTTTTATACTTAGGTCCAATATCACAGTAATTATTATTTTTAAAATAGATTAAATTTGCTGATGGTTCAAGTTTTACTATATTATCAACATTTGCAATAAAAGATTTATGACATCTAACAAAGTTTTTTGGTAATTGACCTTCAAGTTTTGCAAATGAACTATAAATTTCATAATCTCTAGAATTTGTATGGAAAATAATTTTCATACCATCACGTTTTATATATTGAACTTCATTTCCATCTATAATAGTATTTTTGTTATTTAATCTTATGTAATTTTTAGTTGAAAAATTATTTTTAATATCATCAAATAATCTTAAAATGGTTTCTTCTAAACGTTCTTTTGCAATAGGCTTGCATAAAAAGTCAAAAGTTTTACATTTATAAGCGATGAAAACGAACTCGGCGTGAGCAGTAGTAAAAATAATATAGCAATTTTTGTGTTCTTTTCTAAGTTTATTTGCTATTTCTATTCCATTCAGTTTGGAGTTTAAATTGATATCTAAAACTAATACATCTGTTGGATTTTCTTTTACATAAGCTATTAGTTCCGAGTCATTCGTAGTTTTAAAGGCTATTTTTGCCTCTAAATCATGTTCAATAAATACAGATTCAAACATATGAGATAATTTGTTAAGTGCATTTAAATTATCATCACATATTACAAAATTTAACATTATTATCCTCCCTTATAAAAATAAAATTGAAAATAATTAGCTGAAAAACTTGTAATAATATTATTTGTTTTGTACTTTTCAGCTTATAATATAATGATAAAATAAAAGTAAAAAAATGTCAATTAGGTTTACATAATTTGAGTTATATATAAATTAAATATGGTTCATGTTTTCAAAATTAAAAAATTCGAATTCAAATAATAAATTAATAATAATGAAAATAGATAAAAATTAATAAAAGTAATAATTTAAAATAAAAAACATAAAATTATAAAAAAATAGAGGAGAGATGATTATGTCATTTGATAAGCAAATAAACCATACAACTAAGATTTTAACATTAATATGTCTTACACTAACCATTTTTACAATAACAGTCGTTATAAGTCCTAAAAGCACTAGTGAAACATCAGGAGAGGCATTAAGTAATAAAAAAATAGGATGGGGAATTAAGCGTAATGATAATAATATACAACCAGATTTAGGAGCAGAAAATAAAAAATTAATTGATAAATACAATGGGATTGCAATGGGAAACAATGATGATAAGAGTATTTATTTAACATTTGATTTAGGTTATGAAGGAGGCTATACAGCTAAAATATTAGATGCACTTAAAGAAAAAAATGCAAAAGCAACATTTTTTATTACAGCCCATTATTTAAATACGGCACCAGACTTAGTAGAAAGAATGATAAATGAGGGGCATATTGTAGGAAACCACACAGTAAATCATAAAAGCATGCCAGACCTAACAGATGAGGAACTAAAAAAAGAATTAATGAATTTAAATCAGGCTTTATATGAAAAATTTGGATATGAAATGAAATATATGAGACCACCTAAAGGAGAATTTAGTGAAAGAACATTAAGTTTAACTGATTCATTAGGATTTAGAACTGTAATGTGGAGTTTTGCATATGTAGATTGGAATGATGACAAACAGCCATCAAAAGATGAGGCAATGAAAAAAATAATAAATAACCTTCATAATGGTGAAATAATGTTATTACACGCAACATCAAAAACAAATTCAGAAATTATGGCAGAAATGTTAGATAAAATAAGAGAATCAGGATATGAAATAAAAAGTCTTGAAGAATTTAGATAGGAGTTTTGAAAATATGAGAAGAGGGAAAAGATTTAATGATATTTTAGAAATTCCAAAAGAAATATATACAAATATTCCTAATTTTATTATAACCGGATTTGAGGAAATGATAATAGAAAATTATAAGGGAATATTAGAATATGAAGATTATTATGTAAGAGTAAATACATATATAGGTATTGTAAATATACACGGTTTTAACCTTAAATTAGAAAAAATGACAGAAGATAATTTAAAAATTTCAGGAAGAATAGAATCAATTGAGTTAGAAAGAACAATAGATAGCTAATTTCTAGGGAGGCAGTATGTACATAAGGTTATTAGTAAGGTTGCTAATGGGGTATGTTAGAATAGAAGTAGAAGGATATTATATAGAAAGATTTATAAATATTTGTACAAATAGGAAAATATTAATATGGAATTTAAAAAGAGAAAAAGGTGTTAAATTATATTTAAATATAGGAATAAATGATTTTAAAAATATATCAGATATCTTAAAAAAGACTAATTGTAAAGTAAGAATTTTAAAAAAGAGAGGAATCCCATTTTTACTAAATAGATATAAAAAAAGAAAAATATTTGTAATCCTTTTAGTAATTATGATGTTTACTATATATGCAAGTTCAAGATATATATGGAATATTGATATTAAAGTCAAAAATAATTTACAAATAGATAATTTGGAAGAAGACTTGGAAAGCTTGGGAGTAAAAAAAGGAATAAAAAAAGATGAGATTGATACAAATAAAATTATAAATGAATTAAGACTAAAAAGGGATGATATAGCGTGGATTGGAATTGATATAGAAGGAACAAGCATAAAAATAAATATTGTAAAAGCAGATAAATCACCAGATATAGTAAAAAATACAGATTACTGTAATATAATTGCATCAAAATCAGGAGTTATACAAAAAATAGTAGCACAAAATGGTACAGCAGTAGTAAAAATAGGTGATGAGGTACAAAAAGGAGATATATTAATTGCAGGATATATGGAGGGAAAATATACAGATACAAGGTATGTGCATAGTTTAGGAGAAGTAAAAGCAATTGTAACATATGAAGAAACAAAAGAAATAAGATTTAATCAAGATATTTATAATTATACGGGAAATGAAGAAAAGAAGTATGAGATTTCAATAAATAATTGGAAAATTAAATTACATAGGAAAAATTCAAAATTTGAATTATATGAAACTAAAATAGAAAATAAAGATGTAAGATTATTCGGAAAATATTATTTACCATTAGAAATTATTCAAATAACAAATAGAGAGCAAATAAAAGAAAGTAAAGTATATTCACGTGAGGAGGCAATTGATTTAGGAAAAGATATAGTAAGCTCTGAATTAGAACAAAAAATAGAAAACAAGGAAGATATTGTTGATAAAAAAATGGATATAGAAGAATACGAAAATAGTGTTGTAGTTACAGTTAAATATGGAGTTTTAGAAAACATAGAGGAAAATCAGAAAATAGAATAAAAAAGTATTAAAAATATCAATTTAATATTGATATTTTTAAGTTTTTGTTATAGAATAAATTCAGCAACATCTAAATGGGAAAATTTGGATAAAGAACAACAGAAAAAACAGGTAGAAAGGAAGAGGCACATGGAAGAAACAAGTTTAAAAATAACAGGAGCGAATAAATCGTTTCTAAATAAAATTACAAACACAATTTCAAAAATATTAATACCAACAAAACTAGGTATTAATGGAATGTTAATTACAGTAAAAAGAAATTCCATGATAAAAGCATTTGAACATTATAAATTAGAAGAAAATGATAAAGAAAACTACGAAAAAAAATATGATGAAGCATATGAAACTTATTTAGAAGCACTTGATAAATATGTAATGGACTCAGTATACAAAAAAGTAAAAAACAATACAGCAACCGAATTTGAAAAAAATGCATTATCAAAATATTATGGAGTAATATCACTAAAAGAAAACGAATATGTAGAATACAAATTCAGAAAACAAAAATTCCTAATAGAATTGGATAATGAGCATGTAAGAGAATCTGGAAAAGAAAAAATACAGGAAAAATATAGTAAATTTTATATACAAAAAATGGATTGGTTATATAAAGGAATACTAAAAAATTACTCAATAAAACTTGCAGATTCAACGCAAAATTATGATTCATCAAAAGAATGGATATACTTAAAAATTTTTAGTACACTAAGAGAATACATAGAAAATATATTATCATTAAAAATAGAAGAAGATAAAAAAGAAGAAAACAGAAAACTAATAGAAATTCAAAAAGATTATGAGAATTATGAAACATTTGAAGTTGGAAAGCTTGACCAAAGAGATAATATAGAAAAAAATATGTTATTATTAGGAATAAGCAGAAAATTATTTACACATAGTCTACCATTAACAGTTGCAGAACAATGTTATATGAAACTACTAAAAGATGCAAGATGTTTAGTTCAAGACACAAAAGTTGCAGTAAAAAGAGAAAAAGCATTCAATATGTTAATGAGTTTGATTGAAGACTATAATATAAAATTACTATCTACAAAAGTATATTGGGAAAATATGTCTAAAAGAGATGAATTTAAGAAATTCTGGGGAAAATATCAATCAATAAGCAAATTAAAAGATGTTGATTTTATTGAATATGTAAAACAAAAAGAAGTTCTATTTATAAAAGATGACATGAAAAAAATCGAAGAAGAAAAATGTGATTATACTAAACTAGTAAAATATTATAAACGAAAATTAGTTGATTATGGAGCAATGAAAGAAATACAAGGTTGTAAATCAAAAGGACAATACAAAAAAGTGAAACTTGCTGAGGAGGTAGGAGCATAAGTGTATAAAATAGAATTTTTGGATATAGAAGAAAATACTGAATATGAAGAAACTATTTCAAAAGTATTAAAAGAATGTTTTAAGGTAGAAAATCTGCCAGAAGATAAGCTTTTAGTAAGCATAACACTTACAAATCCAGAAAATATAAGAAAACTAAATCAAGAATACAGAAATATTGATAAATCAACAGATGTATTATCTTTTCCAATGTTTGAAAAAGAAGAAATTGATGACATGGTAAAAAATGCTGTTTGGGATTATAATGACATTTTAGGAGATATGGTAATATCTATTGAACAGGTAGAAAAACAGGCTAAAGAGTACGGACATAGTTTTGAGCGAGAACTTAGTTATATGGTTGTACATAGTTTTTATCATTTGATGGGATATGACCATATTAAGGAAGAAGATAAAATTGTTATGAGACCTAAAGAAGAGTTTGTTTTGGAGAGATTGGGAATAACAAGATAAAAAAATAATAGGAGAAAATTTTTGAGTTTCTCCTATTATTTTTTATGTTAGAAAAAGTGTGATTGAATATGACTTTTTCTAACATAAAAATGTTGTATTTCTATTTTTCATCTAAATGTTTAAAATTCATCCAATACTTAATTTTATTTAGAAATTTTAAAATAAAATTATTTGTATTATCAAGAGCGGTTTCAATACCGCCATTTTCCAAGATATTAGATTTATGTTCTAATTTATTCATCATTTCGATAAAATAATTCTCATAAAAAGTATATCCTGAGATTTTACCAACATATTTATCGAATTTACTAATACGTTTTCTAAAGCTATCTAGTTCTTCTAAATTGCTAATATTTTTATATTCTTTATCAAAAAATTCCTTAACAATGAGATTTTGACAATTAATATAAGAATTTTTTATTTTTTCTCTATATTTTAAAACTTTATCTTGAAATTTATTTTCTTTATTACTTTCAAAAATTTTATTATTCAAAATAATGATATCTTCTTCAAATTTCAATATGTCATCAAAAGTTTTTTGAATTTTACAAAAAGTCTTTTTGGAAGTATGATTAATAATTTCATTCTTAAAATCATCAGTTGAAAAATAAGTACTTTTAAATAATAAATCTTCACCAACAAGAAAGATAAGTTCATTAAGCAAAGCACATTCAACAGGGTAATAAGAAGGACTAGGTGTATAAATATTTATATCATAATATTTCTCGAAATCTGGTTCAATTCCTATTATTTTAGCAGCAATATATTGAACTGCTGCCTCATTTAAGCCTGTACCGATGGGTTTTGAATTATTATATGTTGATAATCCCATTTTAATAATGTTATCATTTTCATCTTTAACTTCTTGTAAAAAATGTAAACATTCATGAATAGCAAATTCTTCTAGATCTTCATTTGCAATATGAGAATTGAAATATATAGAAGAATTTTTATAGCAGTAATTTGCTTCTGCCATTCCTTCTGGCATATTTGCTTTGTACATATTTAAACTAAAAAGTTTAGAAAATATATCATCAGCATTTAAGCCAAAATTTGGAAAGGTTTCTACTATTTTTTTTGAGATACTTTTAGTGATTTTTAAAATGATGTCTGTATCTATTTTCTCTGTAACAATTATTCCATCTTTTACTAAATCTTTTTCTATGTTCATAAGAAAAGTCCTTTCATTTGTAATCTTATATATTTTTTTCTATAATTTTTTCCATTATTTGAATTGCGTTTGCCGCAGCACCTTTTCTGATATTATCAGCTACACACCATAAATTTAATGTATTTGGCTGACTAAAGTCTCGTCTAATTCTTCCAACATAAACATCATCTGTTCCATTTGCGACAGTTGCAAGTGGATAAATATTGTTTTGTGGATTATCATAAAGGACAACACCAGGTGCATTTTTTAAGATATTTTTTACCTCATCTAAATCAAAATCGTTTTCAAATTCTATATTAATAGACTCTCCATGGCAATTTTCAACTGGTACTCTAACGGTTGTTGCTGTTATTCTAATGTCTTGTTTTCCTAAAATTTTTCTTGTTTCATTAATCATTTTGTGTTCTTCTTTGGTATAACCATCTTCCATAAATACATCAATATGTGGCAGACAATTATTGTATATTGGGTGTGGGAATTTTTTTAGATTTTCTGAGTCATTCTTATTAAGCAAATCTTCTAATCCATTTTTTCCAGCACCTGAAACTGCTTGATATGTTGAATATACAATTCTTTTTATTTTATATTTATTATCAAGAGGTTTTAAGGCAACTACTGCTTGAATTGTAGAGCAATTTGGGTTTGCGATAATTCCGTGATTTAATTTTATATCTTCAGGATTTACCTCAGGGACAACCAATGGAACATTGTTATCCATTCTAAATGCACTACTATTATCAATTACAATACATCCCTTACTTGCAGCAATTGGTGAGAATTTTTTTGAGGTATCTCCACCTGCTGAGAATATTGCAAAGTCAAAGCCTTCATCAAATGAGTTTTCTGTTAGTTCTTGGGCTATGTATTCTTTTCCTAAGAATTTTATTTTTGTACCTGCTGATTTTTTTGAGCAAAATAGTTTGTATTCAAAATTTGGCAAGTTTTTTTCTTCTAGTATTTTTAAGGCCGTTCTTCCAACTAAGCCTGTTGCACCTACTATGGCTAGTTTATAGGTTTTATTCATATTTTTTCTCCTTTCGATTAAAGAGATTTTTCTTTAGATATTATATGTTAAAAGTGTGGATTTTGTCAATGAAGATATAAAGGTTTTAAAAAATATTTGAGATAAAGTGAAAGTGACATAACATTTGCTTTTTTATGTATTTTGTGCTATAATTTGGAACATATTAAAAGAGATAATATTAAAAGGAGAAAAATAATGTTTACAGATTACACAAAAATAATAATAAAAGCTGGAAACGGAGGAAATGGAGCAATATCATTTAGAAGAGAAAAATATGTAGCTGCAGGAGGGCCAGACGGAGGAGATGGAGGAAAAGGCGGAGACGTATATTTCAAAGTTGACAAAGATAAAAATACATTAATAGATTTTAGATACAACAAAAAATTTAAAGCTACAAATGGGGAAAACGGAAGCGGAGCTAGATGTACAGGAAAATCTGGAAATGATATTTATATTGGAGTTCCAATAGGTACAATAATAAAAGACGTAGGAACAGGAAAAATAATAGCAGACTTATCAAATCCTGACCAAGTAGAATGTGTATTAAAAGGTGGAAGAGGTGGAAGAGGAAATCAACACTTTGCAACACCAACAAGACAAGTTCCAAGATTTTCAGAAGATGGAGAACCTGGTAAAGAAAAAGAGGTAATATTAGAGCTAAAATTATTAGCTGATGTAGGTTTACTTGGTTTCCCAAATGTAGGAAAATCAACATTTTTAAGTACAGTAACAGATGCAAGACCTAAAATTGCAAACTATCAATTTACAACATTAGAGCCTAATCTAGGAGTGGTAAAAGCAAAAGACGGGTCAAGCTTTGTAATAGCAGATATTCCCGGAATAATAGAAGGAGCGAGCCAAGGAGTTGGCTTAGGTTTACAATTCTTGCGTCATATAGAAAGGACAAGACTACTTTTACATGTAATAGATATTTCAGGAATGGAAGGAAGAAATCCAAAAGATGATTTCAGAATTATAAATGAAGAATTGAAACAATATAGTGAAAAATTAGCATCAAGAAAGCAAATCATAGTTGCAAGTAAAGCAGATGTTGCAAATGATGAGCTGTATCAAGAGTTAAAGGAATTAGCAAAAGAAAATAATATGGATATATTTAAAATATCAAGCAGTACAGGGGAGGGAGTTAAGGAACTTTTAGATTATGTATCAAAAACATTAAAAACTTTACCAAAAGAAGAATTATATGAAACCGAAGAAAAAATGGTATATACATTAGATGATAAAAAAGATGAATTTATAGTTACAAGAAATAATAATGAATTTGAAGTTAGAGGCGAAGCAGTTGAAAGATTAATCAGAAGGATAAATATAGATGACAATGAATCAATGTATTATCTACACAAAAACCTAGTAAACCTTGGAGTAGAAGCAGAGCTTAAAAAGCAAGGAATTAAAGAAGGCGATATTGTTAAAATTTCAAATTACGAGCTTGAATGGTATGAATAGAAGGAGCAGAAAAATGTTACCAATGGAAATAGAAAGAAAATTTACTATAAATTATTTGCCAGATAATATAAAAAGTATAACAAAAATAACACAAAAACATATTTTTAAAGATATGGTGTGTTCAATTAGGGTTAGAAGAAGTATAAATATGTATACAGGAGAAAAAATATTTACACATACAATAAAGGCAAGGACGGAAAATTTAGAAAAATATTCAATATGTGAATTAGAAAAAAATATAACGGAAGAAGAATATAATAAATCAAGACCTTTTAGGGGAAGTAGGACAATTCAAAAATATAGATGTGTTGTTCCAATTCAAGATGGTTTAAAGGTTGAAATTGATGTATTTGAAGGATGGCTTAAAGGTTTAATTATTGCAGAAGTTGAGTTTAAAAGCTCTAAACAAGCTGAAGAGTTTAAAATGCCAAATTGGTTTGGTGGACCTCTGGAAAACAGAGCTTTTTCAAATAGAGCTTTATCTACTAAAAGCAGACACGAAGTTGTTGGTATGATAGGTAGAGAACAATTTAATGTTAATAAGAGAATTTTAAATTATTTGCAGAAAAGAGTTTTGAAAAATAGAATATAGTAAAAAGAGACACGTAAATTTTAGTTTATGTGTCTTTTTTTACTATATAGTTTAAAGTTATTCTTTTGATTTAGAGATTGCTATATAATATCTAATATCAAAATAACTAACATCTTCAGGCAAAGCCTCTTTAATAGGTTTAAGTTTTTCGATACCGATATCATTAATAGCTTTTTCTATTTCAGTTTTAAATTCTGTATGAACATATTTAGTAAGATCCAAATCCATACCTTTTTCCAAACAATCAATTAAATGATTTTCAATACTAATTCTAGTAAGTCCTCTTTCACTTGCAATATCCTCGATAGACATTCCGTTTGTATACATTTCATAAGTTATAAGCCTTGTATCTTGTTTTTGAGTTTTAGTTTTTTGTGGTTTAGCTAAATTATAAACTTTTATATTGTTTTTTGAAACATAATCTGAAATAGTTTCTATAAATCTATTCCCATATTTAACAAGTTTATTTAATCCAACTCCCTCAATTTTAAGCATACTTTCCGCATCTGTTGGATAGAATGTGGACATCTGTTTCAAACTTACATCAGAAAATACAATAAATGGGGCAATAAAATTTTCATTTGCAATTTTCTTTCTTAAATCAGACAAAATCACAAATAAGTTTTCATCAAATTTTGTTTGGATTGTATTAGTTTGAGCTTTATTAGATGCAGACCTACTTTCAGCTTTATTCAATTTAAGTTTAGTATAAACCTTAGCGCCATTAAATAAAACATCATTAGATAATGGAGTAAGCATTAAAACAGGATATTTATCACCAACACTTTTAATATATCCTTCAGTTATCAAGTAGGAAATCAAATCTCGTAAACTATCTTTTGGATAATCTTTCATAATTCCATAAGTAGACAAATTATCAAACCCAAAACTTAAAATTCTAGCCCCTTTAGAACCTCTCAAAACATCAACAACCATACTACTGCCAAAACGTTCATTCATTCTTTTAATACAAGAAAGAATTTTTTGAGTGTCTGCCGTAATATCTGTAAGCTCACTATCATCTAAGCAATTACTACAATTTCCACAATTATCAAAATCAGTTGTTTCACCAAAATATTCCAAAATATATTTTCGTAAACATTTATCAGTATTACAATAATCAACCATATCATTTAATTTTTCATATTCCTGATAATGTGAAGTTCCAGATGGAATTGATTCAATCAAAACTTTATTTGTGACAATATCACTTCTGCTAAATAACAAAATGCAATCAGCTTTTTCGCCATCACGTCCACCACGACCTGCTTCTTGATAATAACTTTCTAAGTCTTTAGGCATATTGTAATGAATAACATATCTGATATTTGATTTATCAATTCCCATTCCAAAAGCATTTGTTGCAACCATTATTTTAGTTCTATCAAATGTAAAATCTTCTTGTGATAATCTTCTTTGTTTTTCAGTCATACCACCGTGATATTTTGAAACAGAAAGATCTAAATCGGATAATTTATCAAAAACAGTATCAACATTTTTTCTAGTTAAACAATAAATAATACCAGCCTCATTTTTGTGCTCATCTAAATAAGTTTCTATAAAATCGAATTTATCGAGCGGAGTTTCTACAGAAAATTTAAGATTTTTTCTGTCAAAACCAGTTGTTAAACAATATGGATTTTCTAGATGAAGCAAATTTACTATATCATTTTTTACAAGTTCGGTTGCAGTTGCGGTAAATGCAGAAACAATAGGACGTTTTTTTAGATTTAGAATCATATTTGCAATTTCACAATAACTTGGTCTAAAATCATGTCCCCATTGAGAGACACAGTGTGCTTCATCTATTGTAATCATTGAAATATTTATTTTATTTAGTAAATTCAAAAATGTGTCTGAATTTAACCTTTCCGGTGCAACATATATAATTTTGTAAACATTATGAATTATATTTTCAATTGTTTGTTCATAATTATTATATGAAAGTGTACTATTTATAAATGTTGCAGGAATTCCTATTTCATTTAATGAATCAACTTGATCTTTCATTAAAGAAATTAAAGGAGAAATTACAATAGTAATGCCATCTAAAATCATTGCAGGAACTTGGTAACAAACAGACTTACCAGCACCTGTTGGCATAATTCCCAAAACATCTTCCTTACTTAAAATGTGATCGATTAATTCTTCTTGTCCTGGTCTAAAATTTTCATAACCAAAGTATTTTTTTAGTATATTTTGTGCTTCGTTCAATATTTCAACCTCTTTTCGTTTATTTATAAAGGAATTATAGCATCTTTAAAATGAAAAAACAATCGAAATTTGTCGAATGAAACATTTTTTCTGATTGGGGACGGTTCTTTTCGAGAAATGTTCTTTTGTGACCGGTTCTTTTGTGAACATTTTTAGTAAAAAGAACCGTCCCCAATGCGAAAAAAGTTGAAATAAAAATATAATATGATATAATCTAAGCATAAAATATATTTCGAAAGGAAGTAAAAAGAATGGTAAACGAAATCAAACACCCACTAATTGAACACAAACTAACAATACTAAGAGATAAAAGAACAGGAACAAAAGAATTTAGAGAACTTGCAAGTGAAATTGCAACAATATTATGTTATGAAGCAATGAAAGACGCAAGACTAGAAGAAGTAGAAATAGAAACACCTTTACAAAAAATAAAAACAGGAAAAATAGATGAAAACAAATATGCATTTGTACCAATTTTAAGAGCAGGAATGGGAATGACAGAAGGAATAGAAAATTTAATACCAAATGCAAAAATAGGAGTTGTAGGATTATATAGAAATGAAGAAACTTTGAAACCAGTAAAATATTACTATAAAGTTCCAAAAGATATAGCAAATAGAACAGTAATATTATTAGATCCAATGCTTGCAACAGGAGGTTCTGCAATAGATGCAATCTCTATGCTTAAAGAAGATGGAGTTAAAAATATAAAATTCTTATGTATAATTGCTGCTCCAGAAGGAATAAAAAAGTTAGAAGAAACATATCCTGATGTAGAAGTGTATTGTGCTAAGATTGATGAAAAATTGAATGAAAACGGATATATTTTACCTGGTCTTGGTGATGCGGGTGATAGAATATTTGGAACAAAATAGTAATTTTTTCTGATTGGGGACGGTTCTTTTCGGAAAAAGAACCGTCCCCAATCAGAAAAGAAGGGAGAAAATATGAAAGTATTACTAATAAATGGAGGTCCACATAAAGATGGATGTACGAACCTAGCCTTAGAAGAAGTTGCAAAAACACTAAACAAAGAAAACATAAAAACAGAACTAATATGGCTAGAAAACAAACCAATAGGAGGATGTATAGGATGTAACCATTGCTTGCAAACAAACAATAGGTGTTTTATGAATGACAAAGTAAACGAATTCTTAGATAAGGAAGAAACAGCAGATGGCTTTGTATTCGGTAGCCCAGTACATTTTGCAGCAGCATCAGGAGCAATTACATCTTTTTTAGATAGAGTATTTTATGGAAGAGGAAAAATGTTTTCTGGAAAGCTATGTGCATCAGTTGTAAGTTGTAGAAGGGGAGGAGCTACAGCAGCTTTTGACCAGCTAAATAAATATGCACTAATGAGCAATATGTTTATTGTTGGTAGTTCATATTGGAATCAAATTCATGGAACTAATAAAGAAGAGGCAGCCAAAGATTTAGAAGGGCTGCAGACAATGAGAAATCTTGGAATGAATATGGCTTATATGCTTAAATGTATGAAGATAGGAAAAGAAAGTGGAATTGAAAAACCAGAGTATGAAAATGGTAATAAGACTAATTTTATAAGGTGAGTTAGAATTTTATTACGAATTTCAGACTTTTTTACTAACCTATTGTAACAAATATAGAAATAATATATAATAGAGATATGGTAAAATAATAATTTTTACAATATATTAAAATGAAAAGAGGGAATGAGTTTTTACTCGATATAAATATGGGATTAATAAATAAAATAAGAGAATTTATAAATAAAATTAAAAAAAGTGATACAAAAATGCTAGAGGCACCACCACGTGAAGATAGTGTCAATATAAAACAGGAAAATGAAAATAATAATGTATATAATAAAAATGTAAATAAAATGGAACAATATGTTATAAAAAAAGAACAAAGACCAATTACGCCATCGGTTTTAAAGTTGAATAAAATTGATGGAGCAATAGAACAGTACTTGTATAGTTTAATTTCTTTAAAGATGGAGAATCAAAACATAACTAGTTATAGAGCATTAACTGAAGCTTGTGCATTTATGGATAGGTATAATCCTGGAAGAAATAAAGAAACTGAAAATATACTTTTAAATAATATAAAAAATAATGATAAATATAGATTATTAATACAAAAACAGCAAAACACAGGTTTAGCGGTATATTATCATATAGCTAAAGGTAATGCGGCAAAGTATGTTGGAAGAATATATTTAAACTGTAAAAGAGAGAATGTTGCTTTGTTGGTAAATAGCCTAATAAATGAATTCAATGATTTAGATTCATTTTATTTAAAATTTGTGTCTGACAATAAAATGCAAGAAAGGGGAAGAACAGATAGGATTGTAATATTTATACCCAATAATAGAGAAGAAGATAAAAAAATAGAAAAATGTATTTATAAATTACAATCAGAAAGACCTGAATTATTTGTAGATGAAACTGCGAATAACCCATTTTTGGAGTCGAGAGGAAATGTAATGTATGCATTAGAACCGGATACAGAGCAATATGTTACGTTAAGCGGGAGAATTGAAATAATAGATAAGAGTTATAATACATTTTTGGCAAAAGCACTGGAGGAGTCATATTTAAAAGCTATAAAAGAAATGGTTACACAAGATAATCAATTATATGAGAAATTTGGAGAAATGATAGATAATAATTCTATAAATAATACATTAAATATATTAGAAAACATTATGAATAATTCTAATAAGGAATTGATTTTAATAGAAAAAATAAAATCAAATTTAAGAATTTGTCAGCAAAATAATAAATGTTTAAGAATAAAGGGACTAAATGAAAGAAGAGATACACCGAATAATTCAATAGATGATTCTCCAAGATAAAAATCACTTTTTTCAATAATATTCATAAAATAATATTATTGAAGGAGGCTAAAGATGGCAAGAATAATAGTTTTTAATAATGATACAAACCGAATGGAAAATTACACAAGAACAGAAACAGCTGCAATGCCATATAACACAAATAGAACATTAACAGTGAGAGAATTTAGAGGGTCAAGTAATTCAAATATATTGTGGACTACAAAAAGAACGATGCAAAGTTGGAACAGTCAAAGATACATATGGGGAGGACCAATACCAGTAGGTTTTGCATTTAAAAGACCTTATGAAGGGGGACATGGAACACAAAGTCAACATTATGCAGGAGTTGCATTTGATGTAGGGCAAACATTATCGCAAACTAGAAGAAGAGCTTTATGGAATAGTGCAAATTCATCTGGTATATGGAGCTATGTAGAGCCAATTAGCTTGACACCAACATGGGTTCATTGGGATAAAAGATTTGGAACACCAGCATGTTCAAGTGGTGGATATCCACTAATAAAAAGGGGAAGTATAAGCAATTATGTTCTTATTGCACAAGACGATTTAAATACATTAGGATTCCCAACAGGTGGTTTAGATGGAATATTTGGTGCACAAACTCAGACAGCTGTGAGGAATTATCAAAGAAAAGTAGGATTATCTGCTGATGGAATTGTAGGATGCAATACATGGAGGGCTTTGCAAGAAGCGGTTATAGGTACAGGAGCAACAAGCACAACTATAAATTAAAATAGAAATAAGCTAAATTTCATAATTGAAATATAGCTTATTTTTTTTATTATAAAACTACAACTATTAACAGTAAACAATAGGTTCTAGTCTTACTATAACAAAAAAAATATCTAAAATAACAAAAAAAATACATAAAAAAATTGACAAATACATAAAATAATGCTAGAATTTAGAAGAAATATATTTCAATACATAAAAAAGGAGATGAAAAATGACAAGACAATTTAAAAATAGAGAAGATTTTTTTGATTATCTAATGCACTCATATGTTCGTGAATTAGAAGAAGTACCAACAAAAAAAGGAATGCAAAAAAGACTAAAAGATAATGAGCTTGAGCAAAGATTAAAAGAAGAAACGAAAAAAAATGTACAAGCGAAAGATTTATCAGTAGAGCTAAAATTAGGACCCAACTACAATAGGAGTACAAACGTTTGGATACAAATATTTACTCCAGAAAATAGAAGTGGAACCAAGGGAAGATATGTAGGAATATCATTCGAAAAAGAGAATAATGAAATAGCAATATGGAATGGATTTGGAAGAGGGGGACATAAAAAAAATGAAATTTTAGAACTAGCAAAAGAGTATAAACTAAAATATTCATTAATAGAACCAAACCTAAAATACGGATTTGAATATATCGCAAATTGTAATGATGCTATATTCATAATAAAAAAAATAAAAACAAGTAACTTCAAAGATGCAGAATTTGAAAGAGATATAAACTATATCACGGAATTATATAAAACATATGAGGAAAGATTTGAAAATGCTGTAATTTCGGTTGAAAATGAAAAAAAAGAAAAAACAATATTACAAAAAAGTTATGAAGAGCTTAATGAAAAAATGTTAACTCTTATAGAAGAAGCTGGAAATATAGCAAAAGAATTGAAAAAGATGAGAAAGGGTGAAAAAAATAGTTAACAAAAGATTTAAAATAAGAAAGTTCTAAATAATTGGCACTTATTTAGAACTCATGAAAATATTTTGTATATATACATATAACAAGCTTATTATAGCATGAAATCGGAAAAAATGCAAAATATATATTGAAATCTTTTGAAAATCCTAAAAAATAAAAATTGAAAGAAAGGTGATAAAAGATGAAATATATAGTAAGTAAAAATGCACAAACAGGAACAGGAAATCACAAAATACATACTATAGATTGCGCAAAAAGACCCAAAACAGAAAATGTAATAGACCTAAAAGAATGTCTATGTCCTATAGAGGCAAAAAATAGGGCTAAAGAATATTATAAAAATGTAAATGGCTGCAAATACTGTTGCAGGCAAATATATTATAAAATTGAAATAAAATTATAAAAACACAAAAAGAGGAGATAAAATGAAGTTAGAAGAATTAGCACAGGTAATGATTGGCATATTAACTAAAAGAGAAATGGATGAAAAAGGAAAAAATAGATATCGTTTATTTTCACTAAAAAACTATGAAGAAAAAAAAGAATATGAAGAAATAATAGCAAATAAGGAATTAAACAATAAATTAACACAAAAAGGAGATTTGTTATTTCGTTTATTATGTCCAAACAAGATAATACATGTTGATGAAAAACTAGAAGGAATATTAGTATCATCACAATTTTGTATTATAAGGGTACAAAAAGAAAAAATAGATCCAATTATATTAAAATGGTATTTAGAAAGTCCAAAGGCAAATGAAGACTTAAATACAAAAACAACAGGTTCTATAATAAAAACAGTACCTGTAGCTAATTTGAAAACTTTAAATATCCCATCAATAGACCCAAAAGAGCAAGAAAAAATGAAAAGATTAATTTTGCTATGGGAAAAAGAAAAGGAAATCTCAAAGAAAATATTAGAAGAAAAAGAAAAAATGTACAATTCTTATTTAGAAGAAAAAATAAATAAAAAGGAGAATGATATTGGAATATAAGGAACCATCAGAAAAAGAAAAACAAAAAAACATAAATAATAAGCTAAAAGAAATTTGTAACCAATTAAAAAATATACCCAATATTGGTTTAAATTATATTGAATACATGTCAGCACTTATTTATGCACTTTTTGAAACGAAAATAGAAATAAATATAAAAGATGAAATAGATACAATGTGGCTAATAAGAGATATAGACAAAGAATTAGATGATATAAGAACAAGAGAAAATTCATACAAGTTGTTTATAAATATAAGATTAGGAGAAGTAATAGATAGAGAATATTATAGTATTATAAAAGAAATAATAATTAAAATAAATAAGCTTATTATAGAAACAAAAAGAGATAAAAAAATCCTAGCAAAAGCATTTGAATATATACTTATGGATGCAGCAGAAAATAATGATTTAAAATTGCAAAATGGCGAGTTCTATACACCAAAGGCTATAATTAATACAATGGTAAATTTATTACCAATAAAAGACAATATGGCAATTTATAATCCGGCGTCAGGAAGTGGGGATTTTATAGTAGAAAGTGCAAAAAAAGCTAAAATATATGCATTTGGAGAAGAAACCAATATAAATAATTATAATATTTGCATGACAAACCTATGGATACATGATATATATAATAAAAGAATTCAAGAAAATATAGGAGAAAATTTTAGATTAGCTGATGTAGCAGTAGGAAATCCACCATTTGCAGGTGATAGCAAAGAAGAAATAAATAAAAATATAGCATTACAGGATATATATTATAAATATGGTATACCAATAACTGCAAGTACATATACAAAATTTCTTGTAATGATGTTAGAAAGCATAAATGACAATGGACAAATGGCTATTATTTTACCACATGGTTTTTTATTTAAAAAAACAAATGCTGAATGTGAAGTAAGAAAAAAATTAATAAGAAATAATTATATAGAAGCGGTTATAAGTTTGCCTGAAAAACTTTTTTTCAATACAAAAATTCCAGTTGTTATATTAATAATCAATAAAGCCAAAAGAGAAAGCGATGTTTTATTTATAGATGCAAGTAGAGAATATTCAAGTAAGAGAAAAAACAATATTCTAAGTGATAAAAATATAAATAAAATAGTTGAAACATACCGAAAAAAAGAAATAATACAAAATTATTCGTATGTAGCTAAAATACAAGAAATAGAAAAAAATAACTATGATTTAAATATAAGAAAATATGTAAGATTTCAACAAAAAACAAACCAAATAAATCAAGAAGAAACAAAAGAAAAAATATATGAATGGGAAAACGAAAAAAGATGTATACAAGATAAAATAAATGAAATATTAAATAACTGGTAAAAAGCTTAATGTATCATTTTAGTGATACATTAAGCTTAAATTCTCTACCATTTAAATAATTTAGTTTTTGGCTGTCATTTTTAAATACAAATTTTAATTTATAACTGATTAGTTTTTGAGTTTTCACATTAAACTTTTTATTTACTGAATTGATTCCATATTTACCATCACCAATAATAGGAAAACCGATATGAGCCAAATGTGCACGAATTTGATGAGTTCTACCAGTTTCAATTTCAACATCTAAAAGTGAAGTATTATTATCAAAATATTCTAATAAAGAATATGAAGTAATAATCTTTTGGTAGCCCTTCTTAGGAACATCAGAAATATAAACCAAAGATTTAGAGCTATCTTTAAAAAGGTAAGAAATCAATTTTTCACTTTTTTTAGGAGGAATACCATATACTAAAGCCATATAGTGTTTTTCAATTTCGTGATTTTTAAATTTGTTTATCAAAATGTTTAAAGATTCTTCATTTTTAGCAAAAAGAATCAGACCAGTAGTATTTCTATCTAATCTATGACATGGCATAGGCTTAAATTCACTGTATGAGTACAAGTTGTGGATAACTTCAGTTAAACTTTGCGAACCTGTAACCTCTATATTAGAGGGTTTGTTAATTAGTAAAATATTATCATCTTCATATATAATATCTAAATTAAAGTTATATTCTAATAAATTATCAGCAATATAAACTAAAATTTCATCGTTTTCAAAAACAGTAATATTTTCAGAAACTCTTTTACCATTTACCTTAATATCTTTTTTTCTTAAAGTTTTGTAAAAAAGACTGTTTGAAAGGTTGAAAATATTATCTTTTAAAAATTTATCTAATTTTTTATTATTATATTTTTTGTTTACAACTAATTTTTTCATACTTGATATTATAAGACATATATTATTAAATATCAATAATATGTTGGCAATTACAATAAAAAATATTGACAATTCCCAATGATTTGTATATTATTAAATTAGTACAGAAAAATCGACAAAAAGCACAATCAATATAAAACAAAAGATAAAGGGGGTGGAAATATGAAAAAGAAAATAATTAAATTAGTTAAAGTAGTACTAATAGTTAGTTTGCTTATAAATGTTAAACTAGGACTTAAAGTTCAAGCAGATGTTGGAGGAATTCAAAGATATGACAGTTCAAGTTCATCAAGTAGTTATAGCTCAAGCTCATCAGGAAGTTATAGTTCAAGTGACTATGATTGGGGCACACACTCATCATCGGGTTCATACTCATCATCAGGAAGTTTTACACTACCAGAAATGATAATTTTTTTGGTTGTAGTAGGAATAGTTATATATGTAACGATGAAACAGAATGGTGATACAAAAAGCGACATAAGCACAAAAGACAATACAAAACAAGTCGCAACTCAAATAAGACAAATAGACCCAATGTTTTCAGAAGATAATTTCCTAGCATGGACAAAAGAAGTATTTATAAAATTACAAACTGCATGGACCAAAAAAGATTGGTCAATAATACGACCATTTGAATCAAACGAACTATTTGAGCAACATAATTCACAGTTACAAGAATTCATAGAAAGAGGAAGAACTAATATTGTAGAAAGAATTAATGTAACATCTGCAACATTATATAGTTTTAAACAAGATGGAGATAAAGAAACCTTAAAAGTAACTTTAAAAGCAGTTATGAGAGATTATATAATAGATGATTCAACAAAAAGAGTATTAGAAGGAAATCCAAATGTAGACCAATATATGACTTATAGATTAACATTTATTAGAAAAGCAGGAGTAAAAACAAAACCAGGAACAAACAGCAAATCCACAACAAACTGTCCAAATTGTGGGGCACCTACTCAAATTACATCTGCAGGTAAATGCGAATATTGTGGAAGTGTTATAACAACAGGAGAACACGATTGGGTTCTATCAAATTTAGAAGGAGTATAGATATTTAAATATCAAAAATAGGAGGAAAATATGGGATTAATAAAAGCAACTATAGGAGCAGTTGGCTCAACTTTAAAAGACCAATGGAAAGAGGCTATAAGATGTGAAGAAATGACAAATGATATTTTGATGGTAAAGAAAACAACACCAACAAGAGTAATATCAAATGGAAGTACAATAATTGTAGCACCAGGTCAATGTGCGATCATATATGACAACGGAAGAGTAATTGATGCAACAGCAGAAGAGGGAGCATATACATTTGATTCTTCATCAACACCATCATTCTTTGCAGGAAATTTTGGTGGAGTTTTTAAAGAAATGTGGCAAAGATTTACATATAATGGAGCAACATCAAAAGAACAAGCAGTGTATTTCTTTAATATGAAGGAAATAATGGATAACAAATTTGGAACACCTGCACCAGTGCCATTTCAAGATTGGTCACACCCAATTCCAAATCAGATGACAGGGACAATAACACCTCTAAGAGTGGAAGTAAAATGCTTTGGAAAATATACTTTCAAAATTGAAAATCCAGCTATATTTATGAATGAAATTGCTGGAACAGCTGAGGTATACAAAAAAAGTGATTTAACAGAACAAATAAGGTCAGAAGTAATAGGCACATTTCAAAATATACTAAATGAATTAGGAAATTCTGAACATAAAGTACCTGTTTTAGAGTTACCAAGTCAGACTGATGAAATAAAACAAATAATGGATCGAAACGTATTTGATGAACCAATACGTAGAAGAGGAATTTGTTTGGTTGGATTTATAGTAGAATCAGTGACACTAGATGAAGAATCAGAAAAGAAAATTGATAATTACGAACTTAGCAGCAATGCATATATGCAACAAGGAACACTTACAGGAGCATATGCAAATGCCGTGCAAGATGCGGCTAAAAATAGTAATGGAGCCATGAATGGATTTATGGGAATTGGAATGATGAATATGGCAAGTAATGGAATTACAGGAGGAGCAACAACAGGACCATGGCAACAAACACAGGATAAAGATTTTAAAGTTAATTCTGTAACAACTACAGAAAATCAAATAAAATTAAGTACTGCAAATGAATGGATATGTGAATGTGGAACTAAAAATACTGGAAAATTTTGTAGCAATTGTGGAAAAAAACATGAAACAAACAAGGTTTGTCCTAAATGTGGAAATATAAATGAACCTACAAGCAATTTTTGCAATGAATGTGGAGAAAGATTATAACAATAAAAGAGCGAAATGTTAGTAGTTGAGGTGGAATAATGTGAAGTTTTTCTGCCTCAATCTTTTTTCCATTTGGTGATATAAAATAAATGAGGAGAAAATGAAGATGAATAAACAAAAAATAATGAAACAAGCAAAACAAAATGCTGACAATGGAATAAGGCAAAAAGAAGGCGGACCATTTGGTGCAGTAATAACAGACAAAGAAGGAAATATAATTTCGAACGGAAATAACCAAGTATTAAAACAAAAAGACCCAACAGCACATGCAGAAATGGTAGCAATAAGAAATGCCTGTAAAAAATTAGACAAATATGATTTATCAGATTACATATTATATACATCATGTGAACCTTGTCCAATGTGCTTATCGGCTATAATTTGGGCAAATATAAAAGAAGTATATTATGGATGCACAAAAGAGGATGCTGGAAATATAGGATTTAGAGATGATGTAATATATGATTATTTGAAAGGAAAAAATAAAGACCTAATAAATTTGAAACAAATAGATAGAGAAGAATGTATAAAAACATTTGAAGAATATAAAAGACAAAATGGAATTATATATTGAAAAATAGCCCAAAATTGTAAAAACAAGTTTGGGCTATTTTTATAAGTTACAATATGATTTTATACTATCTGATATAGCATCTATATATCCATTCATATTATTAATAATATTATTTAAATCATTTTCAATAGACATATAGCCTAAATTAATAATATAAGTTTCAATTCCTGAATTTGAATTATAGTACTTATTAGTACCAAATTTAGTATTTCTACCATCAACAAAAGCATTAGTGGAAATTCCACCGGTTTCTCTAATAATATAAAAATAAGGAGTAGTCAAAGTAATATTATATGGTTCATATTTACCTCTGATAGCATTAGATTTGAATGCAAGAATATCACTATTTGTAAAATTACGAACATATACTCCATCAGATTTTTTGAATTGATTATTTTCTGAGTAATATAATCCAGATTTATTTACTAAATTTTCTGCAAGATGGCTTGCAAAATCTAAATTACAATTACCTGGAGAATATACTTCAATACCACCGTTTTTCTTATCATAAGAGGTTCCATTAATTTGAAGAGATATTAAAAGTTTAGCATGAGTAGCATTTAAAATATTAATTCTTCCATTTTCATCATACATATTATTAGCAGTATCTTCTTTATCTGAAGAATTTTCATCTCTTGAAATAAAAACCTTTAACCCCAAATTTTCGAGTTTAGATTTCAATTTTAAACCATAATTTAAAACTAATTCTGATTCTGTATAATCACCAGATGAAGACCCCTTATCAAGTCCGTCATGAGATGGGTCAATTGCAATATCATATACATCATCAGGTAAATTTGTTTCTTTATTTACCGATATAGACATGTAATTTATGTCATTATAAGTATTAAAAGAAATATTTATTTTATTGTTACTATTATTTTTAGTAATTGTATAATATGTAATATCATCATATTCTGAGTCATTAGATAATGAATAATATTTAACATCACTATTAGAATAGGTGATTTTTATCAAAAGATAATATGTATCTATTGATAAATTTTCCAAATCTATACCATTATTTATTTCATCAGAAGTAGAAAATGAACATACATTATCTGAATAATTAAAATTTGCCTTTATACTATTTTCATTGCCATTTAGATTTCTTATTACTAAATCAACATAATTTATTTTGATACCTGAAACTTTAATAATATCAATAGTTCCATCTAAATTAAAATGAGTTCCATAGGTTGCAAATTTTGTGATTTTCGCATTTGTATTTTTTTCAATAGTACTAAAAAGTTGTGTTTTTTGTTCTTCAGCAATTTTAGTTGGATTAGTATCTGTATGAAATTTTATGAATATTAGAATAATCATTAAGATTATAAAGAGAATTACTATATTTTTTATATAAAATTCTTTAGGTTTTGATAGATTTAGTTTCAATAAAATCACCTCATGTTACATTTTTTTAAAATATATAAGAAAAATGTAAATATGTCAAGAAATTACTCGATTTCTGTCAATTTTAGATTATATTTATCTTCAAAAACCTTCTTTTTAGCAATATATTCTTTAGTCTTAAATCCCTTAACATCAATAACATCATAGGTTCCATCATTATTAAATACAATAAAGTCAGCTTTGTATTTTAAGCCAGGTGCAAGAATGAATGTTGGTTGCAGACAAAAACCTTTTATATCGTTACATTTTAACCTTAATTTTAAATCATTGTAATAATTTGCTTCTTTTAAACTATCAAATGTATGACCATCTACAGAAGTTTTATATGACCTGTATTTGGCTTTTTTTGATGTTTTTTTACCTGTGTAATTTTTATAATCTTCTATGCTCCAGTGTTCCATAATTTTTATCCTTTCTTTTTTTGGATTGGGGACGGTTCTTTTCGCGAAAAGAACCGTCCCCAATCAGAAAAAATGTCCCTTACAAACAAATATTTTACTAAAACCTTCCAAATATGTCAATAAATAATCAAAAATAAAGCTTGTAAAAAACAAAAAATGTGATATAATAAGAAAAAATTTAGGAGGTACCAAAAATGGATTTAAAAGGAACAAAAACAGAAGCTAATTTAAAGGCAGCATTTGCAGGAGAATCGCAAGCAAGAAATAAATATACTTATTTTGCAAGTCAAGCAAAAAAAGATGGATATGAACAAATAGCAGCAATATTTGAAGAAACTGCTCAAAATGAAAAAGAACATGCAAAAATGTGGTTTAAAGAGTTAAATGGAATTGGTAGCACTGCTGAAAACCTAAAAGCAGCAGCTGATGGAGAAAACTATGAATGGACAGACATGTATGACGAATTTGCTAAAGTTGCTAAAGAAGAGGGATTTGACAGAATTGCATATCTTTTTGAAGCAGTTGGAAAAATAGAAAAAGAACATGAAGAAAGATTTAAGAAATTATTAGAAAATGTTGAAGAAAGAAAAGTTTTCGAAGCAGGAGAAGTTAAAATTTGGAAATGTAGAAACTGTGGTCATATTGTTGTTGGTACAAAAGCACCAGAAATTTGTCCAGTTTGCAGTCACCCACAAGCTTACTTTGAAATTAAAGCTGAAAATTATTAATATATTTACATCCTTGGAAATCAGTTGGTTTCTAAGGATTTTTGTAATAGAAGGAGAAAAAAATGAAAATATTAATAGGAACAAAAAATCCGGGAAAAATGCAAGGGGCAAAAGAGGCATTTGAGAAATATTTTGAGGATGTTGAAATAGAAGGAATACCAGTAAATTCAGATGTAAATGCACAACCTTTAAACAAAGAAATATTTCAAGGTGCACAAAATAGAGTTGCAAATTTGAAAAGATATGCAAAAGAAAATAATATGAGTGCGGACTTTTATGTAGCAAGTGAGGGTGGAATTCAAAATTTACTATGTTATGAATGGATTGATTTTAACGCAGTTGTCATAGAAGATAAAAACGGAACAGTAAGCTATGGAATGAGCCAAGGTTTTCCAATTCCTGATAAATACATAGAAGAAATTAAAGAAAACGAATTAGGAAGTGTTATGGATAGACTTTTTGAAGGACATGATTTAGGAAAAGGAAAAGGTGGAATTGGTTTATTGACTCATGGAGAGTTATCCAGAATTGATTTAACTAGAAATGCTTTTATTATGGCTTTAACGAAATATATTAATGGGGATATATGGAGATAAATGCACAACGTAGAATAAAAAAATAGTAATATAAAAATCTAATCAAAGCATTGACATACAAGCATATTTTATGCTATTATGAATATAATAATAAAGAACATCATTGTTAAATAAATGTGTTTGTCGCCGCCCCTTTGGCGAGTTATAAATGAGAGAGTGAATAAATGTGTTTGTCGCCGCCTCTTTGGCGAGTTATAAATGAGAGAGTGAATAAATAATGAGGCTTACCGTTAATGGTAAGCCTTATACTGTATAAGGAGGAAACATGCAAATAGACGTAGGAAAATTTTATTTTATAAAAGACGAGTTCTTTGAAATTGTAAATGATAAAGAATTAATGAAAAATAAAGAAAATGGCATAAAAAGACCTTGTTATTATTGTTTTAAAAGCAAAGAAAACGAAAAAATAATATGGTTTATACCTGTAAGTACAAAAATTGATAAATACGAAAAAATATATAATAATAAAATTCAAAAACAAAAAGAATTAGGAAAAAATCCTTCTGTTGATACTATTGTTTTTGGTTTTGTAGCTAATACATATAGTACATTTTTAATACAAAATATGTTTCCAGTTACAGAAAAATATATTGAATGTAAATATGTAAAAAATAAAGTGGAAATAACAGTATCAAATAGATTGCAAGAAGAGATAATATTTAAAGCTAATAAAGTATTAAATTTATATAAGCATGGAATGAAAAACATAGTGTTTCCAAATATAAACAATATATTAAAAAAGCTCGAAAATAGCTAAATAAATACAATGCAACCAAAAGTAGCATAGATGTAAATAAAAGTTTATAGAAAAAATACCAAGAATTGTTTAAAATAAAAACAGAAAAATTAAACAAGGAGGAACAAAAAAATGAAATTTAATGAGAACTTAAAATATTTAAGAAAGGAAGCAAAATTAACTCAGGAACAACTAGCTGAAAAATTAAATGTATCAAGACAAGCAGTTACAAAATGGGAAAGTGGGCAATCACTTCCAGATATTCAAAATTTAAAAGAAATGGCAGATATGTTTGAAGTTACAATGGATGCATTGGTAGGAGATATTGGAACTAAAAAAGAAAGTGTTATAAATAAAAAAATAAATGATATAGGATATTTTATTTTTGCAACTGTTGTTGTTATAGGAATATGTATAATATCAGTAATGGAATATATTAATACAGTTACAAATGATGAAAATAAAGTAATTATATCTTATATAATGTTAGGAATAGGAGCATTTATATTTTTTGTATATATTTTAAAAAAATACTTACAGAATTCAAATGAACCAATCATAAATATGAAAGATACTATTGAAGGAAAAAAAGAAAGAAAAAAATATATAATAAATAGATATAAAACAATGATTTTTGCAGATATATTTTTTTCAATAATATTTGGCTTGCCAAATGCAATGAGTGGTTTGTCAGATTTTTTTGGAAACTTTATAGAAAATATTATTATGTTTCTTTTAATAACAATATTTGTAGCAATAAAAAATTATGTGGATTTGGAGAAAAAAGTTAAAGAATTAAATAAAGAATAAATATAATAGGATAAATTTTACCTTGAAAAGGGTTAGAAAAAATTTAAAGAATTTTAGTTTTTTGCCAATTTGTTTTTAAACACATAAATGTATAAAAAATCCCCAAACAGCAAACAATAACCACAAAAAGCAAAAAAGGGGAAAAATTTATGACCACAAAACAACTAAAACTAGAAGGAGCACTTCTAAACAAACAAGAATTATATGAACACCTAGAAAAAATAGCAAGTACACATAATACAAAACTCAAATCAGACAAAAACACATATCCAATACCAGGGCTAAAAGAAAACTACCAAGTAATAAAAGAAGTGTATAACCTTTTAAATGAACATATAAAACAAAAAATAGCCATACATCCAGCAGGAGAATGGCTACTAGATAATTTCTATATAATAGAAGAAGTAACAAAATCCATAGAGAAAGAGCTAACCCTTGAAAAATATACAAACTTTGTTGGCATAGCAAACGGAAAATATCAAGGGTTTGCAAGAATATATGTATTATCTGCAGAAATAGTAAATTATACAGACAATAAAATAACCAGAGAAATATTAGAAAATGGAATTACTGCTTACCAAACAAAAAAGAATTTAAGTATGGACGAAATATGGAATATAGGACTATTTCTATGGATAGCAATTATAGAAAATATAAGGCAAATATGTGAAGTAATTTATGTATCTCAAATTGAAAAATTTAAAGTCGAATCTATTGTAGAAAGATTAGTTGATTTAACTCCAAAACAAAATCAAAAATTTGAAAATCAAAAAACAACCAAAAAATTAAAAATAAAAACGTATGACTTAAAATATCCATTTATAGAATATATGTCATATAAACTAAAAAAATATGGAAAGAAAACAGAAAGTTACCTAAAAATATTAGAAGAAGAAACCTTAAAAACAGGTTCATCAGTTTCAGAAATAATAAAAAGAGAACACTTTGATATTGCAGTAAGAAAAATAACAATAGGAAATTGTATAACATCAATAAAAAAGATTCAAAGAATAAATTTCTTAGAAATATTTGAGAAAATAAATGGTGTAGAGGAAGTATTAAGACAGGACCCATCAGGTGTATATGAAAATATGGATTATAAGACAAAAGAAGATTATAGAAACAAAATAAAAGAAATTTCTAAAAAAACAAAAATATCTGAAATGTATATAGCACAAAAACTTCTAGAACTAGCAATAGAGGCAAAGTCAAATTCTGATGAAAATAATTGTAATACAGAAATAATAACTGAAAAAATAAAAAAGACGCATATTGGATATTATTTATTTGGGAAAAATGTAAATTTATTATATAAAAAATTGCAATACAATGAGGAAAAGGCAATATCTCCAAATAAAAAAACAAAAATATATATTTATTTTGTATATATATTAACAGTGATTGTTGCAGGTGTAATTGCCAGCAAATATCCACAAAATCCGCACAATATGTGGATTAATGTAATATCATTTTTACTATTAATAATACCAATTTCAGAACTTGTAATTCAGATTACACAATACATTCTGAGTAAAATTGTAAAACCAAAATTGATACCAAAAATGGATTTTTATAATGGAATTCCAAAAGATGAAGCAACAATTGTTGTAATTCCAACAATAGTAAGTTCAAAAGAAAAAGTAAAAGAAATGTTTAGAAAACTAGAAGTGGATTTTCTAGCAAATAAATCAGAAAACCTTTATTTTTGCCTACTTGGAGATTGCAAGGAAAGTAATTTAGAACAAGAAAATTATGATAGAGAAGTTATAAAAAAAGGCTTAGAAGAAGTACAAAGATTAAATCAAAAATATGAAAATAATGAATTTCCAATATTTCATTTTATTTATAGAAAAAGAAAATGGAATGACAAAGAAGGTTCATACTTGGGCTGGGAAAGAAAAAGAGGAGCATTAACCGAATTTTCTGAATTTTTGCTAGGAAATATTAATGAACAAGAACAGGAAGAAAAATTTAATGTAAATACTTTAATAGATTACAAAAAAGAAATGCCAAAAATAAAATATGTAATAACACTAGATAGTGATACAGACCTAAGTTTAAATTCAGCTTATGAGCTTGTTGGTTCAATGGCACATATTTTAAACAAACCAGAAATACACGATGGAAAAGTAGTAACAGGATATGGTCTAATTCAGCCACGCGTTGGTATAAATTTAGATGTAAGCTATAAAACTTTATTTACAAAAATATTTGCGGGAAGTGGTGGAATTGATTCATATTCAAATGCAATATCAGATATTTACCAAGATAATTTTGGAGAAGGAATATTTACGGGAAAGGGTATTTTTGATTTACAATTATACTCGAAAATACTAAAAAATGAAATACCAGAAAATACAGTACTAAGTCACGATTTGCTAGAAGGAAGTTATTTAAGATGTGGTTTAGCATCAGACATTTTAATAATGGATGGATATCCAACAAAATATTTAAGTTTTATGGCAAGGCTTTCTAGGTGGATTAGAGGAGACTGGCAAATTGTAGGATGGCTTAAAAACCAAAAATTAAATTTACTTTCTAAATATAAAATATTTGATAATTTAAGAAGAAGTTTATTTGAAATTTCTATAATAATTGCAAGTATTTACTTTTTAATAATATCAAATATATTCAAAATAAGTGTAGTATTTCCAGTTACACTACTTGGAATTATTGCAATATTGCCATTTATTTTAGAATATTTAAATGTAATAATTTTCAAAAAAGATGGAGAACAAAAACAAAATACATTCACTCCTAAAATTGCAGGGGTTACAGGTGCTATTTATAGAGCTTTTATAACATTTAGCAGTCTACCATATAAGGCTTATGTAAGTGCAAAAGCAATTGTAATAACTTTATATAGAGTTTTGATAAGTAAAAAACACAAATTAGAATGGATGACCTCAGAAGAAGCTGAAAAGATACTAAAAGATGATATTGTTAGTTTTCATAAATTAATGTATTTTAATACAATTTTAGGTTTTATAACTTTAGTATATTTTTGTACTAAAACAGATATACTCGGAGCCGTAATTGGCATAATTTGGCTACTTGCTCCAAGCTTAATGTGGCTTATAAGTAAAGATATAAAACAAAAAAATCCCAAAGCAGAGCTAGAAACAGGAGAAATAAAATACCTGGAAAATGTGGGAAAAAGAACTTTCGAATTTTTCTTAGATAACCTAAATACAGATAACAATTATTTAATACCAGATAATTTTCAAGAAGATAGAAAAGAATTATATGTAGATAGAACATCATCAACAAATATAGGATTATCAATGCTTTCTGTTATTGCAGGTTATGACTTAGGATATATTGATTTAATAACAACAATAGAACTTCTAAAAAATATAATAAACACAATAAATGAACTCGAAAAATGGAATGGTCACCTTTATAATTGGTATAATATAAAAACTCTAAAACCACTAATACCAAGGTATATATCAACAGTAGATAGCGGAAATTTTGTAGGATATTTATATGTGGTAAAAGCATTTTTAGAGGAGCGAAAAGAAGATGAAAGTTTAATAAAAAATGTAGATTATTTAATAAAAAATACGGATTTTTCAAAATTATATAGCAAAGAACATAGATTATTTTCAATTGGATTTAATATAGAAGAAAACAAACTTACAGATTCTTACTATGATTTGCTAGCATCAGAAGCCAGACAAGCAAGCCTTGTTGCAATAATAAAAAGAGATGTAGAAGTAAAACACTGGAACAGTTTAAGTAGAACTTTAACAATTTTAGACAACAAAAAAGGCTTAGTTTCGTGGTCTGGAACAGCTTTTGAGTATTTAATGCCAAATATAAATATACCGAGATATAAAGGAAGTTTAATAGATGAGTCAATAAGATTTGCAGAAATGTGCCAAATAAAATATGCCGAGGCTTTAGGCACACCTTGGGGAATTTCAGAATCTGCATTTAATGTAAAAGATTTACACTCAAACTACCAATATAAAGCCTTTGGAATTCCGTGGATAGGATTAAAAAGAGGTTTAGCAGATGAAATTGTAATTGCAAGTTATGGAAGTGTTTTGGCTTTACAAGATAAACCAAAAGAGGTAGTACAAAATTTAAAACGACTTGAGAAATATGGAATGTACAACAAATATGGATTTTACGAGAGTTTGGACTTTTCACCACAAAGGCTTAAAGCAAATGAGGAAGCAAATGTTGTAAAAACATATATGGCACACCATCAAGCTTTAATACTATTATCAATAAATAATTTAATAAATAACAATATTTTTCAGGAAAGATTTATGAAAAATCCAGAGGTAGAGGCAGTATCAATTTTGTTACAGGAGAAAATGCCAGAAACATTTATTGTAACAAAAGAGGAAAAAGAAAAGCCAGAAAAACAGAAATATCAAGATTATGAAAATTACTCTGTTGTATCATATAAAAAGATTGATGAAAGAATAATGAGGTCAAATGTAATATCAAATGGAAACTATACAGTTGCTTGTAACCAAAGGCTTCAAGGTTTTAGTAAATTTGGTGATATATATGTAAACAGATTTAAAAAGACAGCTGACTACAATCAGGGAATTTTTATGTATGTAAAGAATATAGAAAATCAAAATATTTTAACAGTTGGAGAGGATGGAACAACTGCAAGTTTTATGCCAGACCAAATGTCTTATGAAAAAGATTTGGGATATATAAAAACAAACTTAAAAATAACGTTAGATACTGAAGAAGGTGTAGAAATAAGATGTTTAGAACTAGAAAATAAGGGAGGAAGGGAAGAAACTTTAGAAGTAACAGGAGTTTTTGAACCTATACTATCGAAAAGAGAGCAAGACTATGCACATCCTGCATTTAACAATTTATTTTTGCTATATGATTATGATAACGAAAACAATATACTAGAAGTAAAACGTAAAAAAAGAAACAAAGACGAAGAGGAAATCTACTTAGAAACTGCATTTTTAACAGATTGTGAGACAATTGTGGATAACGAATTTGAAATAGATAAAGAAAGATTAAATGAAAGAGGAAACTTAAAAATACCAGTAGCAATAGAAAGATCACTTCCATTTTCTAAGAAATTAGGACTAGTTACAGAACCTATGGTAGCACTAAGAAAAACAATAAAATTAGGTGGCGGACAAAAAAGAATGATAAGCTTGATTATTTCGGTTGATAAAACAAAAGAAACGGCTATCAAAAATTTAGACAAATACAAAAACCTAGAAAATATAAAAAGAGCATTTGAAATATCAAGAGCAAAAGCAGAAGCTGAAAGTAGATATTTAGATGTAAAAGCAAAAGAAATGGAAATATACCAAAAAGTTTTAGGATATATACTTTTCGATAATCCTATAAGGTCAAGACAAATAAAAAAATTAAATGTTACAAGATACAGTCAAAGTGATATATGGAAATATGGTATTTCAGGAGATTTAATAATCATTTTAGTAAAAATACGAGATAGTAATGACATTTATGTAATAAAACAAGTTCTAAAGATGTACGAATTTTTCAGAAGCAAAAACATAAAAATAGATTTGGTATTTTTAGATGAGGAAAACCATAGTTATGAAAATTATGTAAGAGAGGAAATAGATTCTCAAATTTTAGACAGACATTTATTTTTCTTAAAAAATATAAGAGGTGGTATTTTTGTATTGCAAAAAAGTGAGTTACCTAAAAAAGACTTAGATTTAATAAACTTTTTATCAAGTTTCACAATTGATGCACATTTAGGGGACTTAAGACATTTGGTAGAAGACATTGAAGAAGAATATTTAGCAAGTGTTCAAAATATACCAGAAGAATATATTGAAGATGGAAATATAGAAAGCCCTCAAATGGGAACAGAAATTGACATTCTAAAAAGTAACGAAAACAAGTACTACAATGGTTATGGGGCATTTTCGCCAGATGGAAAAGAATATTTAATAAAAGTAAACAAACAAAATAGATTACCAACAGTATGGAGCCATATTATTGCAAATGAAAATTTTGGAACATTAGTTACAGAAAATATGGGAGGATATACTTGGTATAAAAATAGTAGATTAAATAGGATATCAAACTGGTCAAATAGAGCCTTTTTAGATGACCCATCAGAAATTATATATTTAGAAGATTATAAAACAGGCAAAAAGTGGTCACTTGGATTAAACCCTATGCCAGACGAAAATGATTATAGCATAATTTATGGATTTGGATATAGTAAATTTATTCATAACAGTTTAGGAATAAATCAGGAATTAGAGGTATTTGTGCCTTGCTTAGATACTGCAAAAATAAGTATATTAAGGCTTACAAATAACAATCCTGAAAGGAGAAAATTAAAACTTGTATATTATATAAAACCAGTTTTAGGTGAAGACGAAATAAAATCAGATGGCTGTATAAAAATAAATTATGATGATAATTCAAATATGGTTATAGGCGAAAATTTATATGAGGCAACATTTAAAAATAAAGTATTTTTAACAAGTAGTGAAAAAATAAAAAGTTTTACAGGAGATAAAAAGCTATTTCTAGGAAAAGGCGGAATTTCAAATCCAGATGGACTTAAAAAAGTTAGGCTAAACAATTCATCAGGTTTTGGAGCAACAAACTGTATTGCAATTCAAATTGATATCGAGTTAGATAGTATGTCATCAAAAGAAATTGTGCTTAATTTAGGTGTTTGTGAAAATATTATAGATGGAAAAAACATGGCATATAAATATAATAAGATTCAAAATTGTAAACAAGAATTAGAAGCAGTAAAACGAAAATGGAAAGATACTTTAGAAAGATTGCAAGTCTATACTCCAATAGAGTCTATGAATATAATGCTTAATGGTTGGGCTTTATACCAAACAATATCAAGTAGATTATATGGCAGAACAGGATTTTACCAATCAGGTGGTGCTTATGGATTTAGAGACCAACTGCAAGACACTTTGTGCTTAAAATATACAAATCCAAATAAGGTAAAAGAACAAATAATAAAACATTCCATGCATCAATTTATAGAGGGAGATGTAGAACACTGGTGGCACGAAGAAACTTCAAGAGGAATAAGGACAAGGTTTTCAGATGACCTATTGTGGTTACCATTTGTGGTAGAAGAATATATAGAAGCAACAGGAGATAGTGAAATTTTAGAAATAAAAACACCATATTTACAAGGAGAAGTTTTAAAAGAAGATGAAGAAGAAAGATATGACTTATATAAAAGCTCAGAAATTCAAGGCTCAATATATGACCATTCAATAAGAGCTATAGAAAAAACTTTAAACTTTGGAGAACACGGAATACCAAAAATTGGAACAGGTGACTGGAATGACGGATTTAGTACTGTTGGGAATAAAGGAAAAGGAGAAAGTGTATGGCTAGGATTTTTCCAGTATTTAGTAATTAATAGATTTTTACCATTTATAAGACAAAAAGGAGATAAGGAAAGAGAAGAAAGATACAAAAAAATCTTACAGGACCTAAGAATTGCCCTAAATATCAAATGCTGGGATGGCAGATGGTTTAGACGCGCATATATGGATGATGGACAAATATTAGGAAGTATAGAAAATGAAGAATGCAGAATAGATAGTATTGCACAAAGTTGGTCTGTAATCTCAGGAGCGGGAGATATGGTAAAACAATTGGTGTCTATGGAAAGTTTAGAAAATCATTTAGTAGACAAAGAAAATGGAATAATAAAACTTTTAGACCCTCCATTTATAGATGGAAAATTAAATCCGGGTTATATAAAATCTTATTTGCCAGGTGTTCGTGAGAATGGGCGGACAATATACGCATGCAAGTGTGTGGGTAATTATAGCAGAAGCTATGCTTAAATTTGGAGATAAGGCAGTTAATTTTTACAATATGATAAACCCAATTGAACATTCTAAAACAAAAGAAGCAGCAAATAAATACAAAGTTGAACCTTATGTAATTGCAGCTGATGTATATGGAGCCTCAAACCTTGCAGGACGTGGAGGTTGGACTTGGTATACAGGATCTTCAAGTTGGTTTTACAAGGCTGGAATTGAGTATATTTTAGGGTTTAAGATTGAGAATAATGTGCTTAGGATTAATCCTTGTATTTCTAAGGATTGGCGAGAGTTTAGTATGAGGTATAAGTTTGGTAGGAGTATTTATAATATTAAGGTAAAAAATCCTAGTGGGAAGTGCTTTGGAGTTAATAAGATTTTAGTAAATGGTGAAGAAATGCCAAATAAGGCGATTTTGTTGGTTGATGATGGTAGAGTAAATGAAGTAGTTGTGGAGATGTAGGGACCATTGGGGTCGGTTCTTTTTGGTCCCGCTACATTTGCCCCATTGAGACCGGGTCTTTTTGGGACAGTGCTCAATTGGGACCGGGTTTTTTGTGAACAATTTTTTTGAAAGATAATATTCACAAATAACTGAAAAGACAACTAAATTTCTTAAAAACGAAATAAAAAACAAAAAAATAAAGTTATTTCTCAAATGAGAAATAACTTGACAAAAAATTTAATCTACCATATTGGCACATAAACCCCAAATATAAGAAAAAGAATAATAACGTATAAAATCAACATAGCAATTCCAGCAATAATTAATAACCCAAAATCTTTAACCTCAACATGGACAGTTTTCATTTTATTACCAACCTTAACCTCTATAATAGTATTTCCCTTAGATATACCAGTTACAACTCCATCATCATTTACACGGGCAATATCAGAATTTTGACAATTATAACTAATAACATCATCAAAAATACCTTCGTAATTTTCAGGAATGGTTTTAATATTTAAATCTAATTTTTTGCTTTTGTTAATAGACAAAACTAAATTATCATCTGAAATATCAAAATCATAATCTATTTTAATTTTAGAATCCTCTATAGTATCATTGGTAATTTTAACTTCATCAGTAGAAACAACCTTAAAATTATCATTATCAATTGAGATTACAGAGCTATTACTAGTTCCAGTATTTAGGCTACCAATATTACCACCAATCAAATTAGTATTAACAGTATCTATCACGCCACTAACAGTCGAATCCTCAGTTTCACCGCCAACATAAAATTTATCAATAGAGCCAGAGCTAAGCTCAACATGAGCACTTTCGACAGTACCTCTATTTACAGATTGATACAAATAAATAGAACCACCATTAATTTTCACAGTACAATTACCGGTATACCCATTAGAGCCTCCAGCAGTTACATAAGCTTTGCTCATATCTCCACCGGTAATAGTAAGATTTGCAGTTCCTGTATAAGAATAACCTTGGCCTCCGCCAAAAAGAAGAGATTTGATAGTTCCGCCATTCACAATAGTATTTGCAGTATTTACACGGCATTTAGAATTGATAGCATCATCTTTAGTTCCAACAGAATAATTTTTGCCACTAATTTTACCAGTTGCAATTGCGCCACCTTGCACCGAAAAAATATTGCCACCATTTATTTCAACATTTGAAGTATCAACTGTGGAGTAAAAATATCCTCCTCCTACAATAGCATTTGTTACATTGCCATCATTTATGATTATTTTGGTATTAGAAACAAAAGATGAATTTTCCTCAGAAAAACCAATTCCTCCACCTACAAGGTTTTGAACAGTTCCACCATTCATTGTAATGATAGATGAAGCAAAATTTCCTCCATTTCCACCGCCAAAAATTGTCACACTATTTGGTACAATTTGACTTCCATTTTCCCAAGATACAACGGTTTTGCCATTTTCTTCTGATACTATAATAGGCGTTCCATTTGCATAAATTGCACCTTGATTATTGTTATAGGTTTCGTCATATATTGGGAGTGAAGAAGCGTAAGAAGTAGTAATATTTAAAAGTCCAAGAGAAAATATTAGTGTAAATAATAATAATATTTTTTTCATTTAAATTCATGTCCTTTCTAAAGTATTTTTTGTATTATAGTATTTTATGAAAATAATTGCGGCTATGTGAATTGAGAAAAATATTGGATTTTTTAGATATCAAGGACTGTTAAGACATGTTATTTTTTATAAATCTATTGACAAATAAAAACATTTGTTTTATTATATAAAGGATAATAAAAATTAATTGACATAAAATATATGATATAATAATCAAGGGAATAAAAGTATGCTAGAAGAAATAGAAGAATTAATAAAATTTATACAGATAGAGTATGGAAAAGTACCAATTAATAAATGTTTTAATGACTTATTTGGTATAAGAATAATTTGTAATACTGATATATCGTTTGACGAAATTTTTAATTTAATAGATACTAAATATGATAACTTAAAATGTATAGATTCTTCCAAAAAAGAATATAAAGCTACACATATATACTTTAAAAAAGATAATTTTAGTTTTCAATGGGAATTACAAATATGGAACAAAAAGGATGAGAATAATAATATAAAATCTCATGAAAAATATAAACAAGACTATGTAAAATGGGAAAATGAGAATAAAGAAAAAAGGGGGTAAAACAATGGTAACACATTTTATATTCATGAGTAGTTCATATTCATTAGGAAAAAGAATAGCCATGGACTATATTGTTGATGATGAAGATATACAAAAAGATTTAAAAATATACTTAAAAAGAATTACAGAAGAATGCGGAAAAGATGTATCTATTTCAACGCACATGATACAGGCAGAAGATAGAACATGGGAGTCTGTATGTAGATCAGATTACTTCTTTAAAGATGTTGAAGTTATTAATAGTCTAGATAAATTTATAAAATTGATAAAAAAAGACAGAAAATTAGAAGGGATAGACATCGCAAAATATATATTATCAAAAATAGAATGTACACAATTAAAATTACAAAAATTAGTGTATTTATGTTTTGCAGATTATTTATGTGAAACTGGAAAAGAACTATTTACAGATACAATATATGCATTTAAATATGGACCAGTGGTAGATACTGTATATAAAAGATATAAAAAATATGGTTATAAACCAATAGATGAAGAAAAGGAAGACATAAGTTCAACCGTTTCAGAAATGCCTGCTAAAAGTAGAATATTATTTGCAGAAGATGGAACAGGAAAGATAATAAGCATAGATGCAACTCTAAAAAAATATGGGCAATTAACAGCAGGGCAGTTAGTAGATTTAACTCATAGAGAAAGCACACCTTGGACAATGACAAAGAAAAGTAGTTGGATATCATTTTCGGAAATAAAGCCAGAAACTATAACAAAATACCACAAATTTGAGGAAATCTATTGACAACACCAAAAAAATAATGTAAACTACTAATACTGGAAATGAGATAATTAAATATAAAAAAATAAAAAGTTGGAACCAAGGGGATAATCTCTTTAGTTTCAACTTTTATTTATATGCTGGAAATAAAAAATGAAATTTGGTTCAAATATAAATTAAAGGAGGAATTTGTAAATGATTGATTTACATGTACATACCACAAATTCAGATGGTAGACTAAAAGTAGAAGAAATTTTAGAAAGAAAGGGGATATGTATGGAAGAAAGATATAAAAGTAAAATTGTTGTGGATTTATTATTAAAAAGAAAAAACGAAAATAATAAAGAGGAAATATTATTATCACTAAGAGAAAACACTGGATATAGAGATGGATACTATGATTTACCTGGTGGGCATGTAGATGAAAATGAAGATCTATTTGCTGCAATGATTCGTGAGGCAAAAGAAGAAATTGGAATAGATATTTTTAGAGAAGATATGAAAATGGTACATATATATCATCATTTTAGAAATAATATTTTAAAATTTGTATTTAGTGTAAATAAATATGATGGGACTTTGATAAATAAAGAACCAGAAAAGTGCAAGGAATTAAAATGGTTTGAAGTAGAAAATTTGCCTGAAAATATTATTCCTAAAATTAGAGAGGAAATATTGAAAGTTGAAAATGATGTTTTTTATAGTTATGATGGATAAAACAAAAGTGTGATAAATTAATTAAAAAAACTTGCAAAAACGTGACAAAATCATCAAAAAAACTTTGCAAAAATGTGAATAAGGTGTATAATTAATATAAAAGAGAATATATTAATTATAGGAGATGAGAAAATGGAGCGACAAATTTTAAAAAAATTAATAAACTGGAAGCAAAGCAAATACAGAAAACCATTAATCCTAAAAGGAGCAAGACAAGTAGGAAAAACATACATACTAAAAAAGTTTGGAGAAGAAAATTATGACGGAGTTGCATATTTCAATTTTGATCATGACAAAGACCTATATAATCTATTTGAAAACACAAAAGACCCCAAAAGAATATTAGAACAATTAGCATTTATATATGGAAAGGCAATAATGCCGGGAAAAACATTAATAATATTTGACGAGATACAAGAATGTCCCAATGCATTAAATAGTTTAAAGTACTTTCAAGAAGAAGCAAATGAATATCATATAGCATGCGCGGGAAGTTTACTTGGAATACGATTATCACATACATCATTTCCAGTAGGAAAAGTCGAATTTTTAAATATGTATCCAATGTCATTTACAGAATTTCTAAAAGCAGATAATGCAGGAAATTTAGTAGATTATATGGAATCAATAAACGAAATACAAAATATTCCTGAAATATTTCAAAATCAATTAGAAGAAAAATTAAAAGCATATTTTATAATTGGTGGAATGCCAGAGGCAGTATATTCTTGGACAAATTTTAAAGATATGGAACAAGTAAACAAAATACAAGATGATATCTTAAAAGCATATGAAAGTGACTTTTCAAAGCACACACAAGACAGTGAAGCTAATAAAATATCTCTAATATGGAATAGTATACCATCTCAGCTAGCAAGAGAAAATAAAAAATTTTTATATCAAGTTATTAAAGATGGAGCAAGAGCACGTGAATATGAAAAGGCACTTAATTGGCTTAATGATGCAAATTTGATTTATAAAATTTACAATGTAACAAAAACAAATTTGCCATTAAAAGCCTATAATGATTTAAGTAGTTTTAAAATATATATGAATGATGTAGGACTTTTAAGAAGAATGGCTAATTTAGATAGCAGAATTGTTATAGAGGGAAATAAATTATTTGAAGAATTTAAAGGAGCATTAACTGAAAATTATGTTTTAAATATGTTAAATATTGTATTTGATAATGTGCCAAATTATTTTACATTTGATAGATGTGAAATAGATTTTATTATACAAAATAAAAATAAAATTATTCCCATTGAGGTGAAGTCAGGAAAGTCTGTTAATAATACAAGTTTAACAAGATATAATAATAAATTTGATGATGACATATCTGTAAGACTTTCTTTAAATAACTTGAAACTAGATGGAAAAATTTTGAATGTTCCATTATATTTAATTGAATATATACAAAAATTTATTTGAAATTGTTTAAACCCGAAAGTACAAAAAAGTACTTTCGGGTTTAATTTTTCCAAAAAATAAGTAAAGCTACCAAAAAAAGAGAAAATCCTTCCAAAAACACCAAAACAACAATTGAACAAAAACAAAAAATGATATATAATTCACCTTCAAAGGAGCGAGAAAATGCAAACAACAAAACTAATAAGTGAAGTATTTAGTGACTACCAAACAGAAAACATAATAAAACAAGCCAAAATACTAGAATTAAACCTAATAAAAAAAGCAAATGTACTAGAAATAGACCTAGAAAGTGAGAACTACCTAGAAATAAAAGAACTATGGTATTTTGAAAAATTCCTAAAAGAAAGGTTCCAATTCTCAAACATAGACATAAAAATAAAATATTCAGACAATGTAACAATAAAACCAATAGAAAAAGAATGGGAAAACCTAATATGCTATATGGTACACAAATACCCATTAATGAGGCCAATGATACTACTAAAAAGTACAATAGAGGTAACAAACAATAAAATAATAGTAAGTATGAAAATTAAGGGGGCAGACTTCTTAAGGGGAAGAAAACTAGATAGAGAGCTAGAAAGAGTAATAAATAACCTATTTGGTTATAATTATAAAGTGGAATTTGTAGAAAATATAAATGAACAAGATGCGAAAGCTTTAGAAGAAAGAAGAGAGCAAAGCAAAAATATGGCAATCCAAAAAGCTTTAGAACACATGGCAATAGGAGAACAAATAGCAGAAGAAATGGCAAATAAAAAGCAAGCATCAAATCCAAAAAATCAAAATACTAAAGTACCAAATAATCAAAGTCAACTACCACCACCAGAAAATATGCCACCAATTCCTCCACCACCAGATATGCCACCTGTAATGGAAGAACCAGAGGAAGAAACACCTTTAATATGTGGAAGAAATCCGAACTTAAGAACCAGCATAATAAAAGTGGTAGACATTTCGCCAGACGATGATATGGCAGCAATAAGTGGAGAAATATTAGGTGGAAGTATAGAAGAAAAAGAATTAAAAAGCGGTAAATTCCTAATTTCATTTAATGTATATGATGGAACAAGTACAATAACCTGTAAAGTATTTGCAAAACCAGAAGAGAAGGCAAAAATAGTAAAAAGACTATCGTCAGCCAAAGGGGTAAAACTAGAAGGAAAATCAGGAATAAGTAACTTTACACATGAAATGGAAATTCTAGCAAATGTGGTAATAGAAACAGAAGGAATAAAAAGACAAGTACGTCAAGATTTAGCAGACATAAAAAGAGTAGAACTACATATGCATACACAAATGAGCCAGATGGATGCAATGACATCAGCAACAGATTTAATAAAAAGAGCAATGAAATGGGGATGGAAGAACCTAGCAATAACAGATCACGGAGTTGTTCAAGCATTTCCAGAAGCCCATAAATTACTAGGATTAGATAATCCAGATATGAAAATAATTTATGGAGTAGAAGCATACTTAGTACCAGATGGTTCGCCTGTTGTTGTAAATGACAAAGGTCAAAATATAGATACAACTTATTGTGTGTTAGACCTAGAAACAACAGGACTTTCAGCCAAAACAGAAAAAATAACAGAAATAGGAATAATGAAGATAAAAGACGGAGAAGTCTTAGAGGAATTTTGTGAATTTGTAAACCCAGAAAAGCCAATTCCACAAAGAGTTCAGGAAATAACGAATATTACAGATGATATGGTAAAAGATGCACCAACAATAGAAGAAATGTTTCCGAAAGTTCTAGAATTTATAAAAGGAACTGTACTAGTTGCACATAATGCGACATTTGATATAGGATTTTTAAAAACAGTTGCAAAAGACCTAGGCTACGAATTTGACTATACTTATGTAGATACTTTGCCATTAGCTAGAAAACTATATCCAGAGCTAAAAAAACATAAACTTGGAAAAATTGCGGAACACTTAAAAATAAAGGTAGAAGTAGCTCACCGTGCATTAGATGATGTTGATACAACAGTCAAAGTTTTAAGAGAAATGATGAAAACATTAAAGGAAAGGGGAGCTAAAACTGTTGGAGATATTGCTACAAAATGTGAAGATGAAAAAGCAAAGGCAGAAGAATATAAAAGACTACAACCATATCATGCAATAATACTTGCAAAAAATTATGTAGGACTAAGAAATTTATATAAATTAGTTTCAATATCACATCTAAAATACTTCTATAAAAAACCTAGAATATTAAAAAGTTTGTATAAGCAATATTCAGAAGGATTAATACTTGGAAGTGCTTGTGAGGCGGGAGAATTATACCAAGCAATAGAACTTGGAAGGTCAGATGAAGAAATAGAAGAAATTGCAAATGACTATGATTACCTAGAAATTCAGCCAATTGGAAATAATGAATTCTTAGTAAGGAATGGTGTAGTAAAAGATGATGAAGCATTAAAAGACATAAATAGAAAAATTGTAGCATTAGGCGAAAAGCTAAATAAGCTAGTTGTTGCAACTTGTGATGTTCACTTTATGGACCCACAGGATGAGGTGTATCGTAGGATACTAGAAGCAGGACAAGGCTACAAAGATGCAGATAACCAAGCGCCTTTATATTTAAGAACAACAAATGAAATGCTAGATGAGTTTAAATACTTAGGAGAGGAAAAAGCTTATGAGGTTGTTGTAACAAATACAAATAAAGTAGCAGATATGTGTGAGCAAATTTCACCAATATCACAAGAAAAATGTCCACCACATATTCCTGGTTGTGAGCAAACAATAAAAGATATAGCTTATGACAGAGCACATAAATTATATGGAGAAGTTTTACCAGAGCAAGTACAAACAAGGCTAGATAAAGAGTTAGATTCTATAATAAAAAATGGATTCTCAGTTATGTACATAATTGCACAAAAACTGGTATGGAAATCAAATGAAGATGGTTATATAGTAGGTTCAAGAGGTTCTGTACGGTTCTTCATTTGTTGCAAATATGACAGGTATAACAGAAGTTAATTCACTTCCACCACACTATAGATGTCCAAAATGTAAATATGTAGATTTTACAGACTATGGCTATGGAAACGGATTTGATTTACCAGATAAAAAATGTCCAAAATGTGGTTCAAGACTAGATAAAGATGGAATGGACATACCATTTGAAACATTCCTTGGATTTAATGGAGACAAAGAACCAGATATAGACTTAAACTTCTCTGGAGAATATCAAGCAAAAGCACATAAATATACAGAAGTAATCTTCGGAAAAGGAACAACATTTAAAGCTGGAACGGTTGGTACAGTTGCAGATAAAACAGCTTATGGATATGTAAAAAAATATTTCGAAGAAAGAAACATACCAGTAAGTCAAGCAGAAGCAACAAGGCTGGCTGTTGGCTGTACAGGAATAAAAAGAACAACAGGACAGCACCCAGGAGGAATTATAGTTGTACCAAAAGGAAGAGAAATATACGAATTTACCCCTGTTCAGCACCCAGCAGATGACCCAAATTCAGATATTATAACAACACACTTCGATTACCACTCAATAGACCAAAACCTATTGAAACTAGATATACTAGGACACGATGATCCAACAGTTATAAGAATGTTACAAGACATAACAAAAGTTGACCCAACAAAGGTACCACTAGATGATAAAGCAACAATGTCACTATTTTGCTCAACAGAAAGTTTAGGTGTAACACCAGAGCAAATAAGGTCAAAAGTAGGAAGTTTTGGAGTTCCAGAATTTGGAACAAAATTCGTAAGAGGAATGCTAGTAGATACAAAGCCTACAACATTTGACGAATTAATCAGAATATCTGGTCTATCACACGGAACTGATGTATGGCTAAATAATGCTGCGACATTAATAGAAGATGGAACAGTAACCCTAAAAGAAGCTATATGTTGTCGTGATGATATAATGATATATTTAATAAAAAAAGGACTAGATCCAAACAAATCCTTTAAAATAATGGAAGCAGTACGTAAAGGAAAAGTTGCAAAAGGAAAAGAGCCAAAATGGGAAGAATATAAGGCAATGATGAGAGAACACGATGTGCCAGAATGGTATATAGGTTCTTGTGAGAAAATAAAATATATGTTCCCAAAAGCCCATGCAGCAGCTTATGTAACAAATGCCTTTAGAATCGCTTGGTTTAAAGTTCATATCCCTAAAGCCTATTATTCAGCATTTTTCTCAATAAGGGCAGCAGACAACTTTGATGCAGCATCTATGATTTTAGGAAAAGAAAAAGTTAAAAATAAAATGAAAGAAATAGATATGAAAGGAAATACAGCAACTAAAAAAGAACAAGATATGTATGCAGTTCTTGAACTTGTTTTAGAAATGTATGAAAGAGGAATAAAATTTTTACCAATTGATTTATATAAATCTCATTACAAGAATTTCTTGGTTGAAGATGAGGGAATAAGGCCACCATTTTCAAGTATTGCAGGATTTGGACCAATTGCTGCAAAATCTCTTTATGAGGCAGCAAAAAGTGGAGAAGAATTTATGTCAATAGATGAGGTAAGGTTAGCTGCAAAACTTGGAGATTCTACTGTAGATTTATTAAGAGAATTTGGAGTTTTTGAGGGAATGCAGGAAAGTAATCAAATAAGTTTATTTGGATAGAAATATCCACTAACTATCAAAAAGACGATAGTTAGTGGATATTTTTTAAGCCATATTTGCAGAAAGAAAACTGCAGAACAATCCATAAAATGGAAAGGCTCTAGAGAGTTCTTTCTCTTTTTTGTCATTGAGATACTCAACGATGTCGTCTGGGTCGACACCATCAGAGAGCAAGTCCTCTGCAGTCTGCAAGAGGCTCAGGTATTTCTCTTTCTGCTTTTCGTAGGTCATTTCTTTCATAATGCTTTTCCTCCTTCTTGGATGTGATTTGTTAACATAATACCATTAAATACAAAAAAAGTCAATACCCCCCTTGCCAAAACCGAATTTATATGGTAGAATAGTTAACGTTAAAAACCTTACTCACAAAGAAAATTGTGGGTTATATATCCAAAAGGAGGTGAAAATAATGAACAAATACGAAAGTATAGTCATTATTAATCCAAATTGTACTGATGAAGTATTAAAAGCTTTAGAAAGTAAATTTACAGGATTAATAAATGAAAACGGAAAAGTAGAATCATATGAAAATCAAGGAAAAAAGAGATTAGCATATGAAGTAAAGAAAAACAAAGAAGCATTCTACATACTAATCAATTTCGAAGCTAAACCAGATTCAATAGCTGAGTTAGAAAGAAATTACAGAATAACAGATGAAGTAATGAAATTCATTGTTGTAAGAAAAGAAAACTAAAACAAAACGAAATAAAGATAAGGGGCCTTTATTTAAAGAAAGGAAAGGTATAAAAATATGAACAAAGTAATTTTAATGGGAAGATTAACGAGAGATCCAGAGGTAAGATACACTCAAACAAACAATACACTAGTTGCATCATTCTCACTAGCTGTAAACAGAAGATTTGCAAGACAAGGAGAAGAAAGACAAGCAGATTTCTTCAACGTAGTAGCTTGGAGCAAAACAGGAGAATTTTGTAGCAAATACTTTAAAAAAGGTCAACAAGTAGGAGTAATCGGAAGATTACAAACAAGAACATGGGACGATCAAAACGGAACAAAACACTATATAACAGAAGTAGTTGCAGAAGAAGTATATTTTGCAGATAGCAGAAGAGAAGGAGATGGAACATCTTCATCTTTTGAAAATACTTTTGGAGCTACAATGCCAGGTGGAATGGGAGATGCCTCAGATTTTGAGGTATCAGCCAGTGATGATTTACCATTTTAATTTATAGAATAGGGGTGAAAAGAAAATGGCAGATAAAAGAAATGCAAAAAGAAATAACAGAAACAATAAAAACTATGATGAAGATTATAATCCAAGATTCAAAAAACAAAGAAAGAAAGTTTGCCCACTATGTGGAGACAAAAACTTTGTATTAGATTATAAAAATGCTGATGTTATGAAAAAATTCATAAATGATAAAGGTAAAATCTTACCAAGAAGAACAACAGGAGCATGCAGCAAACATCAAAGAGATATAACTTTAGCAATAAAGAGAGCTAGAGCAATAGCTATATTACCATATAGCAACGACTAATAATTAAGGGGCTTAAATTTATAATTAATTTTTAAAATTAATTGTAAATTTAAGCCTTTTGTGTTACTATAACCAATATATACCAAAATAAAAGGATGATAAAATGAAACTACTAATAACAGAAAAACCATCAGTAGCCAGAGAATTTGCCAAAGTACTAAAAGTGGATAGCAAAAACAAAGGCGGATATATGGAATCAAATGGTTGGATAATAACATGGTGTGTAGGACACCTAGTAACCATGAGTTACCCCGAAAAATATGATGAAAAACTAAAACAATGGAGACTAGACACACTTCCATTTATGCCAAAAGAATACAAATATGAAGTAATAGAAAATGTACAAAAACAATTTGACATAGTGCAAAAACTATTGCAAAGAGAAGATGTAGAAGAAATCTACAATGCTGGCGACTCTGGACGTGAGGGAGAATATATACAAAGGTTAGTATTTATGATGGCAAAACCAAATCCAAAAGCAGAAATAAAAAGAGTTTGGATAGATTCACAAACAGAAGAAGAAATATCAAGAGGGATAAGAGAAGCAAAAAGTGAAAGAGAATATGACAGTATATCAGATAGTGCATATTTAAGAGCAAAAGAAGACTATTTAATAGGAATAAATTTTTCAAGATTATTATCAATAATATATGGCAATAGGTTAGCTAAGTCGCTAAATCAAAACTATTTTGCAATATCGGTTGGTCGTGTTATGACATGTGTATTAGGAATGATAGTATCAAGAGAAAGAGAAATAAGAAATTTCGTAAAAACAAAATACTATAAAATAATTGGAACATTTGCAAATGAAAAAGGCGAATTTAAAGCAGAATGGAAAGTAAATGAAAAGTCAAAACTTTTTGAATCTCCATTGCTATATAATGAAAGTGGCTTTAAAAAAGAAGAAATAGCAAAAAAAATTATAGCATCACTTGAAGGCAAAGAGGCAAAAGTAACTGAACTAAAAAAGAGCAAACAAAAAGAAAATCCACCATTGTTGTTCAATTTGGCAGAAATACAAAATGAATGTACAAAAAAATTTAAAATAAAACCTGACCAAACATTGGAAATAATTCAAACACTATATGAAAGAAAATTAGTAACATATCCAAGAACAGATGCAAGAGTACTTTCAACAGCAGTTGCAAAAGAAATTTCGAAAAATCTTAATGGTTTAGCAAGAAACTTTCAAGATGAAGAAATACAAAATATAATGAAAAAAATGGTAGAAGAAAAATATTCAACAAACCTTGTAAAAACAAAATATGTAAATGACAGCAAAATAACAGACCACTATGCTATAATTCCTACAGGGCAAGGTTTTGAAAATTATAAAGGCTTAAGTGAATTACAAGCAAATGTATATAAATTAATTGTAAGAAGATTTTTAGCAATATTTTACCCACCAGCTGAATATAACAAAATAAATGTTACTGTAAATGTAGAAAATGAAACATTTTTAGGAACTGGCAAAGTATGTGTAAAAAGAGGATTTTTAGATGTACTAAAACCGGAAAAGAAGCAAGAAAATAAAAAAGATGAAGATGGCGAAGAGAATACAAATTTAGAAGTTTTAAACACATTAAAGAAAAATGAAATTTTACAAGTACAAAATTATGAATTAAAAGATGCAGAAACATCACCACCATCAAGGTATAATTCAGGAAACCTAGTTTTAGCAATGGAAAATGCAGGAAAATTAATTGAAGAAGAAGAACTACGTGAGCAAATAAAAGGTGCTGGAATTGGTACAAGTGCAACAAGAGGAGAGATTATAAAAAAATTAGAAAAGATTCAATATATTCAGATTAATTCAAAAACTCAAATTGTTACTCCAACAGTTAAAGGTGAGGCTATATATGATGTCGTATATCAAGCTATGCCGGATATTTTAAACCCAAAGCTTACAGCAAGTTGGGAAAAAGGGTTGGATATGGTTGCTAAAAGAGAGATTGAGCCACAGGTTTTTATGGATAAGTTGGAAAATTATATAAAAAGTAAATTTGATAGATTAGTTGTAAAAATGTAACAATAACGGAGCTACAATTAGTAATTAAATCTAGAGCCTTAGAGCTTGACCGCAGAT
>USCB01000002.1 GCA_900553125.1 uncultured Clostridium sp.
CAGGATGCATCTTCTGCAATAATCCAAAAGATTTAATTTCTTATAAAGATAAATTAATTTGTAAAAAATGTCTTTCAAAAATTAGTGACTTAAATGTTGAGGAAGATATAAACGAATAAAAATAAAAATTAATTAAAAAATATTAAATATTTTTTAATTAATTTTTTTATTCTATTTTTTTATAAAATATTGATAAATTTCATTTTTATTAACGCCTCTATCTTTTGCAATTTTTTTTATAATTTCTTTTTTATCTAATCCCTGTTTTTCGTAAACATTATAATGTTCATCTAAACTCAAATTATTTAAAATATTTTCATTATTAATTTTATCACTTCCCTCAATTAATAAAATCATTTCTCCTTTTAAATTTTCACTTTTTTCTATAATATCATCAATATTTCCTCTAATAAATTCTTCATGTATTTTAGTCAATTCTCTTGCAAGTACAATTTTTCTATCTCCTATTACATTTTTTAAATCATATAAAGAATCCTTTATTTTGTGAGGTGCCTCATAAATAATAATTGTTTTATTTTCATTTTTTATTTCTTCCAATTTTTCTTTTCTTAATTTTTTATTTAATGGCAAAAATCCTAAAAAAACAAATTCCTTTGTGTCTAATCCAGATGCTATTAATGCATTTATAGCTGCACAAGCTCCTGGTATAGGTATTATATCTATTTCTTCCTCTATTGCCCTTTTTACAATTACTTCTCCTGGGTCTGAAATTCCTGGAGTTCCTGCATCAGAAACAACCGCAATATTTTTTCCTTCTTTTAATTTTTCAATCAAAATATTTTCTCTGTCTTCTTCATTATGTCTATGATTACTAATTAATGGCTTTTTTATTTCAAAATGATTTAATAATTTCAATGTATTTCTTGTATCTTCTGCTGCAATATAATCTACCTCTTTTAAAACTCTTAATGCTCTTAATGTAATATCTTCTAAATTTCCAATCGGAGTTGCAACTAAATATAATTTTCCATTCATTTTTATTTATTCCTTTCTTATTTTTTATAATTTATTTTAAGTCAAATAAAATTATATAAATTCATATAAAATCAAATAAATTAATTTTCATAGTAAAATCTTTTTTTATATTTTTTTATCTATTTTTTTCTTTTTTTTACTAATTTATTTAAATTTTATTATATATTTTTAAAATTTCATCTGTATATTTTCCATCTTCATTATAAACATATAAATTATTTTCAAATTCTAAAAATTGCTTTCCATTTTTTACACCTTTTATTAAAACCAAATTTGTTTTTTTATTTTTATTTGGATAAACAAATTTTATTTTTTTGGGTTCAATTTTATTTTTTCTCATAACATTAAAAATATCTACTAATCTATCTGGTCTATGTACCATATAAAATTCACCAAAATCTCTTAATAAAAAAGATGCTATTTTTACAAAATCATCTAGGGATGCAGTTATTTCATGTCTTGAAATTAATTTCTTATCATTCTCATTTATTATTCCTGTATTTATTTTTTTATATGGAGGGTTTGTTGTAACAACATCGAAACTTCCCCTTTTATATTTTTTATTTAATTCTAAAATATTCATATTTAATATTTCTATTTTATTTTCCAAGGAATTTAGTTTCACACTTCTACTTGCCATTTGGGCTACTTCTTCTTGAATTTCCACTCCAACAAAATTTGCATTTTTTGTTTTAGCATATAAAAGAATTGGAATAATTCCTGTGCCTGTTCCTAAATCTATAACCTTTGAATTTTGCCTTATGTCTTTTGCAAAATCTGTTAGTAATACACTATCTATTCCAAAACAAAATCCATCTTTATTTTGTATTATTTTTAAATTTTTAAATTCTAAATCATCAATTCTTTCATTTTCTTTCAATTTAATTTCCATTTTTTCACCATTAATTTTCTCTTTCATATTATATATTATAAAATTATACACTAAAAAAGGAGTTTTTTCAATGAATAATTTATTTTTCGCAAATAACGAAAATAATGAAAGACATTTAGAACAAAAATGTCCCCCTCCTCCACCTCCTAAGCCTCCTAAACCTCCTTCACATAAGCCAGGTTCAAAAAAGAAAAAAGTTGATTTTAAAAAATTAAAAAAAAATACATGTAAATCTTTAAATGAAGTAGAATGTTTTTTAAATAATTTTCATAGATTTACTAATTACATTAAGTTGTACAAAATATTAAAATGAAGTTCTAAAATGGACAACATAAAAATATTATTTTACAAAAGAAAAATTAAGGAGGCTTTTTTACATTATGAAAAATAAAAAAATATTTTTTTTACTTATTTTAGTTTTAATTATAATTATAATTTCTCTTTATTTTATAATTAAAAATTTCAAGACTAAAAATTCTACCAATGAAAATAATTCATATTCTGAATATACCCCAGAGGAAGAAATTAGTTCTAAACAAATGAGAGAAACAACTGTTACTTTATATTTTATTGATTCTGATAATAATATAAAAAGCGAGGGAAAACTTATAGATTCTGCAAATTTACTCCAAAATCCTTACAAACAATTAATTGAACTTTTACTTTTAGGACCACAAAATGATAATCTAATTAGTGTTTTTCCAGAAAATACAAAAATATTAGATGCTAAATTGGAAAATAATTGTGTTATTTTAAATTTTTCAGATGAATTTTTAAATTTTAAAGATGATTCTCAAAAATTTAATATGATAAATTGCATTTTGAATACTTTGAAACAATTAAATGAAGTGAATTCTATTAAAATTTTAGTTAATAATAATTTAATTGATGGTTTTGATGAAATCTATGGAATTGAAGATAAGGCAAACACAAAATAAAATTGGTCATATATAAATGACCAATTTTATTTTATTATAAAAATATTGCCATATAAAGTGGATAATTTCTTACAACGTCATTTCCCGAAACATTTTTACTACTTAATTTTATTCCTTGCTCTACATTCCAATTTTTCACAATATTATTCATAGATTTAGACTTCGTATTTTCAGATGATTTTACCTCAATAGCAGTTACTTTATCTTTATATCTAATTATAAAATCCATTTCTAATTGATTTCTATACTCAAAATAATATAATTTCTTTCCTAACTTTGTAAATATATCTGCTATAATATTTTCATAAATAGCACCTTTATATATTCCTAAATTACCATCAATAATATCTTTTTGAGAACCCTCTTCTAGCATTGACACCAATAACCCAGTATCTTTCATATATATTTTAAATTGATTATTTACACTATTTCCCTCTAACGGCAATTCCAGGTTTCTTAAATTATAACAATAATTTATTATACCTGCATCATAAAGCCACATCAAACTTCCTCCAAATTTTCTTGCCGTTGCTTTAGGTTCTAGTAAACTATATTGAAATTTTTTGTAATCTTTTGAAAGCTGTTTTGGAATTGATAAAAAACATTCTCTTGCCTTAGCTTTTTCTGTTTCTTTTGCATATTTTGCAATATCATCTAAATAATTATCTACTATATCTCTTTGAATTTTTAATACAGAGGCAAAATTTGATGTATTAACAAATTCAGAAACAACTCTTGGCATTCCTCCAACTACTATATATTCTCTAAATAATTCCATCATTTTCTCATGCATTGCTTTTGGCACTTCCTCATTTTTGTCAAAATATTCTTTTATGAAAAAAATTGCATCTTCACTTATTCCATTTGCCCATAAAAATTCTTCAAAATCCAATGAATGCATTTCTAAAGTCTCAACATATCCTACAGGAAAAGATGGTACATCTTTGTAATTTATTCCTAGTAACGAACCAGATGCAATAACATCAAATCTTTTATCAATAGAAAGAAACTTCAAAGCTGTTCTTGCCCTAGGGCAATTTTGAATTTCATCTAATACAATTATTGTTTCATTTGGTACTAAATTAATATTTGGAATATTTACAGTCATTTGCTTGATTAAAGTTTCAACATTTAAATCTCCGTCAAATATATCTTTATATGATGGCATTTCATCAAAATTTATATATACGTAATTTTTATAATTTTCTTTTGCAAATTTATCTATTATGAACGTTTTTCCAACTTGCCTAGCGCCTTTTATAACAAGACACATTTTATCATCTTTTCTTTTCCATTCTAATAATTTTTTTTCAATTTTTCTTTTTAACATATTCATCACCTTTATTATATTATCATAATTTTTATGAAAAATCAATATTTTTGCATATTTTTACGTCCAATATGTAAGGAATGTTGCATATTTTTATGTCGAATATTAACTTTTAGTTGCATATTTTTACTTAAAAAACATTTTTTCAGAAAAAATTTTCTAATAAAATCCATTGACAAAGACTAAATAATATTGTACGATAAAATGTGTAAATAAACAATAGTAACAAAAATAATAATAAATCATATAATAAATATAGAGGTACAGAAATGATTATAGAAGAAGAAAAAATGGAAATTGTAGAAGATTCTACAAAAGAGAAAGAGCAAGAATTTAAGCAAATACCAAATAATTCAGAAAACTCTTCAAAACACTGGATTATGGCTATTTGCATTTTTTTAATAAGTTTTTTAGTATTTGTCATAATTATATTTGGAATATTTACATTTTATAATTATAGTAAAAATTCAACGATTTCACAAGGAATACATATAAATAATATAGACGTTTCGAATTTAACAAAAGAAGAAGCAAAAGAAAAACTAAATAACTATTATTCTGAAAAAATTTTAAATGATATAACATTAATGCATGGCGAATATACTACATATATAAAAACATCAGAAATTAATTTAAAATTCAATATAGATTCTGCTGTAAATTATGCATATCATTGTGGAAAAACAAATAATATATTTTCTGATAATTATCAAATATTTAATGCAATGATAAATGGAATAAACATTGTTCCAACAGTCACATATGATGAAGATGCATTAAAAACAATTCTAAATAACTTATCAAAAGAATTGCCTGATGCAGTAGTTGAAAGTGGATATTACATAGATGGAAATAACTTAATTATAACAGAAGGAAAAGATGGTGTAGTAATAGACACTAATTCTACTACTGAAAAAATAGTAGAAAAATTATCTAATTTAAATTATGTTAACGAAGTTATAGAACTTGTAACAACACCGAAAACACCTGATGAAATCAATATAAATAAAATATATAATGAAATCCACAAAGACGCAAAAGACGCCTCATTCGAGCCTCAAACACATACTATAACATCAGCAGAAAATGGAATTGACTTTAATATTGATGATGCAAAAAAAATACTTGAAACATCTGATAACGAATGTACAATTCCATTAAAAATACTAAAACCAAATGTTACAAACAACATGATTGGCAACGAGGCCTTTCCCGACCTACTTGCATCTTATTCCACAAAATATGCTGCATCAAATAAAAACAGAACCACAAACCTTAGACTTGCAGCCGCAAAAATAGATGGAACAGTCTTATTACCAGGAGAAGTATTTTCATATAATAATGTTGTTGGGGAAAGAACAATTTCAGCAGGTTATAAAGATGCTGCTATATACCTAAATGGTCAGGTTGTTGATGGCCTTGGTGGTGGAATTTGCCAAATATCTACAACTTTATTTAATGCTGTGCTGTTTTCAAACCTAGAAATTGTCGAATTATATAACCATCAATTTATTCCATCATATGCAACTGCGGGACGTGATGCAACAGTTGTTTATGGTGTAAAAGATTTTAAATTTAAAAATTCCAGAAATTACGCTATTAAAATAACATGTTCAGTTTCAAATGGTGTTGCATCTTTCCAAATTTGGGGATTTAAGCAAGAACCTGAATATGAAGTCAGTGTTTCTGCAAATGTAACTAGTCGCACTTCTTCTTATATTAAGTCTGCTACTTATAGAACTTTAAAACTTAATGGAGAGGTTGTTAAGACTGAAAAAATTTCAAATTATACATATAAAGTACATTAACATTTCTGATTGGGGACGGTTCTTTTCGCGAAAAGAACCGTCCCCAATCAGAAATTAATGTATATAAATAAAAAAAATGAACATAATAAACAAAGCAAGAAATTGCAAAAAAGTTTTGGAGGTAATTAAAATGGATAACAAGCAGAAAATAAATTGTACAGTACAAAGTTGTAAGTATAATAATGGTAGACAACAAATATGTGAGTTAAATGCTATAATGGTAACACCAAAACAAAATATTGATACTGGAAATCCTGATGAATCTGAATGTTCAAGTTATGAGTGTCAATAATCAAAAATACTGTAATTTGTAAATAAATATGTAGTTGAAATAGTAGATTTTTTATGATAGAAATATTGTAAAAAATCTATTTTTATATTTATACTAAAAAGAATATAGACTTTTATATAGAAATATGTTATAAAATAATATGGAAAGGATATGATGAAATGAGTGAAAAAATAGTAAATGCAATAATAGGAGCTTTTGGAGGAGTAACAGCAATAGCTTTTGGAAAGGAGATATTAGTATTTATAATATCACTAATGCCAATATTAGAATTAAGAGGAGGATTACTTGCAGCAGCACTTTTAGGATTGAAACCAATACCTAGTTATATAATAAGTATAGTGGGAAACTTACTTCCAATACCATTTATATTACTATTGATAAATAAGATTTTAAATTGGATGAGAAATAGTAAACACTTCAAAGGAATTGCAAATTGGTTAGACCAAAAAGTAGAGAAACACAAAAGTCAAATTGAAAAATTTGGATATTTAGGAATTGTATTATTTGTAGGAATTCCACTACCAGGAACAGGAGCTTGGACTGGTTCTCTTATAGCATCTGTTTTAGAAATGGATAGAAAAAAGACTTTTTTAGCGGTTTTAGCTGGTGTATTTTTAGCAAGTGTAATAATGATGATTATTTCATTTGGGCTTGTGGCTAAAGTAGTTGGGTAATTTGTTTGTTAGGAGAAGTCAATGGAAAAGAAATATAATGAAGAAATACTGGAAAAGTGCTTACCTCCATATTTAGAAAATGACTTGAAAAATTTATATGTTGAAAAAAATATCAAACTTCTTTTGGGATATGTTTATAGCTGATAGTTTAGTAGGAAATTTTGATAGACACAATGGAAATTGGGGTTTTTTAATAAATGAAAGTTTAAGAAAAATTGAAATTGCACCGATTTATGATTGTGCATCATGTCTTTATCCTCAACTTACAGATGAAAGAATTGCTGAGATTATAGATGATGAAAATGAAATGGAGGCAAGGGTTTATATTTTTCCGACATCAGCTTTGAAATATAATGATAAAAAGATAAATTATTTTATATTCATTTCAGGTTTGGAAAATGAAGAATGTAATAATGCTCTTTTAAGAATATTTCCGAAAATTAATATGGAAACTATTTACAAAATTATTGATGAAACGCCATATATTTCTGAGATTAGGAAAAAATTTTATAAGAAAATTTTGAAACTGAGATATGAAATAATCTTAAAATTGAGTTATGAGGAACTGACTAAAAGAAAAGAGATTGAAAGGATTGAAAAACAGTGAAAAAGAAACTTCTATTAATAGATGGAAATAGTATAATGAACAGAGCATTTTACGGAATAATGGGAAGTAAAATGTTAATGACAACAGATGGAAAATACACAAATGCGGTATATGGATTTTTGGCAATATTATTTAAAAACTTAGAGGAATTAAATCCGGATTATATGGCAGTATCATTTGATTTAAAAGCAAAAACTGCAAGACATAAATTATATGAGGGATATAAAGCAAATCGTCACGGAATGCCAGAGGAACTTGCTGACCAAATGCCTGTTATAAAAGATATCTTAAGAGCAATGAATATAGATATAGTAGAAAAGGAAGGCTATGAAGGTGATGACATATTAGGAACATTAAGTAAATATGGAGAAACTCAAGGACTAGATGTAATAATACTTTCAGGAGATAGAGATACATTCCAACTTGCAAGTGATAACATAATAATTAGAATTCCAAGAACAAAGCAAGGAAAAACGGAAGTAGATGACTATGATAGGCAAAAGGTATTAGAAGAATATGGAGTAGAGCCAAAGTCATTAATAGAAGTAAAAGGTTTGCAAGGTGATACATCAGATAATATTCCTGGTGTTCCTGGTATTGGACCTAAAACTGCAATCAATCTTGTAAAAAAATATGGTACGATTGAAAATTTATATAAGCAAATTGAGGAAGGTACAGATGATTTAAAAGGAAAACAAAAAGAATCAATTGTAAATAATAAAGAAATGGCATTTATTTCAAGGCAGCTTGGCGAGATAGATGTAAATGTACCACTTGATGATACTTTGGATATTTTGAAAGTTGAAGAATGGGATAAAGAAAAGGTTTTAGAGTTATTTAAAGTATGTAATTTTAAAAAATATATAGAAAGATTTAACTTAGATGGGGTAGAAAGTGGCAGCAAGAATAAAAAAGATTTAGAACATTTATTTAAGATAAATTCTGAAATTTCAATAAAAGATGTAGAAGAAAACATTAGTAAACTTAAAAAGTTGGTTTTTTATTTGGGATTAGAAGAAAATCAAAATAAAGAAGATATAATAAAACAAGATATAATATCAATATCAATTTATAATTTTGAGAACAAAGAAGTATATTATATAAAAAGAAAAGATATCGACAACGAATTTGATGGATTTTTAAGACGAATTTTTGAAAATGAGGAAATAGAAAAATTTGGTTTTGAATTAGGAAGAGTCTATATTCTATTAAAACAAAAAGGAATTAATGTACAAAATTTAAAATATGATATATCAGTTGCAAGTTATATATTAGACCCAACAGAAGGAAAATATTTAATAGATAATTTAATGGAAAAATATTTGGAATTGAATATTAGTGAATATCTAGAAAGCAATGGAGCAAATGAAAATACAAAACAAATTACTTTATTTGAAGCCCAAGAAAATAGTGTAGATATGCTGAAATACAAAACGGCATTTTATGCATATGGAATATATGAATTATCTGAAATTTTAACCTCAAAATTAAAAGAAATAGATGGAATAGAATTATTCCAAAATATAGATATGCCAACAGTTGAGGTCTTAGCAAATATGCAGTGGAACGGAATGCATATAGAAGAAAACAAACTTGTAGAATTTGGAAAAACATTAAAAGATGGAATAGATTTGCTAACATCAGAAATATACAGTTTAGCTGGAGAAGAATTCAATATAAATTCGCCAAAACAACTAGGAGTAATTTTATTTGAAAAGTTAAAATTACCATCAAAAAAGAAAACAAAAAATGGGTATTCAACATCAGAAGATGTATTAGAAAAATTAATAAATGAACATCCAATAATAGAAAAAATACTAGAATACAGAAAACTTTGCAAACTAAATTCAACTTATGTTGAGGGAATGAGACCATATATAAATCCAAAAACCAACAGAATACACTCATTTTTCCATCAAACAATAACAGCAACAGGAAGAATAAGTTCAACAGAGCCAAATCTTCAAAATATACCTACAAGAATGGAACTGGGAAAGAGGTTAAGAAAAGTATTTGTTCCAGATGAAGGAAAAGTGTATATAGATGCAGATTACTCGCAAATAGAACTTAGAGTGCTAGCTCACATGTCAAAAGATAAACACATGATAGATGCATTTGTAAATGGAGAAGATATCCATAAACAAGCTGCATCAAAAGTGCTTCACAAGCCGATAAAAGAAGTAACAAAAGAAGAAAGAAGTAGTGCAAAAGCAGTAAATTTTGGAATAGTTTATGGAATAAGTGATTTTGGATTAGCAGGTCAACTTCGGAATTAGTAGAAAAGAGGCAAAAGCATATATTGAACAATACTTAGAAGAATATTCAGGGGTCAACCAATATATGCAAGACATAGTGGAAGAAGCAAAGGAAAAAGGATATTCTGCAACAATGTTTGGAAGAAGAAGATATATAAAAGAATTATCATCTAATAATTATATGGTTAGAGAATTTGGAAAACGTGCTGCGATGAATACTCCTATTCAAGGTACTGCAGCAGATATTATGAAAATTGCGATGATTAGGGTTTATAAAGAGTTGCAAAAACAAGGATTAGAAGCTAAAATTGTTTTACAGGTTCATGATGAGATGATGATTGAAGCCCCTGTTACAGAGGCTGATAAGGTTGAAGAGATTTTGAAGAGCAATATGGAGGCAGCAGCTAAGCTTGATGTGCCTTTGGTTGCTGAGGTTTCTAAGGCTGAGAGTTGGTATGATTGTAAGTAATTGATAGCAAGTTGGCACATTTTAACCGGTTTTTCTTGCTGGCAATGTACCATTGGGACCGGGTCTTTTTGGTACATTTACAACATATTGTAAAAAAGTAATTATTTAATTAACAATGTACCAAAAAGACCCGGTCCCAATGGTACATTGCCAGCAAGAAAGGAGAAAAAAATTGATTAAACTAATAAAGAAAATAATTATACTAATAATATTAGTGCGGAATAGTCTTATCAATTTTAGGAAAAATAGATTTCAAAGCAATAAGAAATCAAATGCTCACAAAAGTATACAAACTAGAATATACCGAATATGTAAAAAAATATGCAAATGAATACAATGTAGACGAACACTTAATTTATGCAATAATAAAAGCAGAAAGTAATTTTGAACCAAATGCTGAATCACATAGAGGAGCTAAAGGACTTATGCAGCTTATGTATTCAACAGCAGAAGATATATCTAAAAGAATAGGTATAGAATTAAATGAAAATAATATTTTAGAACCAGATATAAATATAAATTTAGGTACAAAATATATATCTATGTTAATTCAAAAATACAATAATATAAATCTTGCATTAGCGGCATATAATGCAGGAAGCGGAAATGTTGATGGTTGGATAGAAAAAGGAACTTTAAAATCAGATGGATCAGATATTGAAAATGTTCCTTTTACGGAAACTAACAATTATGTTAGAAAAATTTTAAGAGATTACGAAATTTATAAAAATATATATGAAGAAAGCAATTAATAGGAAGTGATATAAATGGAAGCACCAGAGGTAACGGCGATTAGAGCGAATTGTGATAATAAAGAATATGTATTAAAAGCAGTATCTGAACAAGGAAAACTGCTAGAATGGGCATCAGATAGCTTAAGAGATGACAAAGAAGTTGTAAAAACAGCTTTAGAAAATGATGGTGAAGCAATGGAATTTGCAAGTGATAGGTTAAAAGATAATAAAGAATTAATGTTACTTGCAATTAAAGGAGCTCCTTGGACAGCTTGTTATGCATCTGAAACTTTAAGAGCAGATAAGGATGTTATTTTAGCGAGTGTTGAGTCTTATGGGCAAACTTTGTATTTTGCAAGTACAGAGTTAAGAGATGATTATGATGTTGTTAAGGCTGCTGTTAGTAACAAAGGAATTATTGTAAAGTATGCAAGTTTAAGGCTTCGTGATAATGAGGAAATTGCTAAGATTGCAGTTTCGCAAAATAAGGTTGCTTTTCATTATTTGAGTGAGAGAATGAAAAATGATGAAGAGGTTAAAAAGTTAATTGAATAAGATTTTACAATATTTAGATTTGACAACAAAAAAATAGTGTAAAAGCTTTTTGCTCTTACGCTATTTTTAAAATTAAAATGTAACATTTGCATTAAATTTAGCTTTTAATTCATTTTTAGAATTCTCATTTAAATTAACATTGTTTTCTAAATTAATTCTAGTAGATGCATCTAATTCTAATAAAGCTGTTGCATCTATAATGCTATTATTACTTAAATTCAAATTTAGATTTTTATTATTTTTTAAGGATTTTAATTTGTTTAAATCTTCTGACCACAAAGAATTTCCTTCCAATGAAAGATTATTTAAATTTGTTAGTCTCGAAAAATCAAACATCTTATTATGCAGTGAATCTCTATTTAATCTGAGAACTTCTAATGATTCTAGCTTGGCAATTGTATCAAAACTATTAATGCTTGAGCTATCATCTATTTGTAGATATTTCAATTTGGTTAAATTAGACATATCTGGAATGTCCTGTATGGGAGTCCACGACATTTTTAATGATGTTATTTTATTAGCATCACAATTTACTATTGTTTGAAAAGTACTATTGTCTACAGACAATGATACATTACTTAATATATCTTCAATATCAGCTAGGTTAAATGTTCCAGTAGATGATAAATTCAAAGATGTTAAACTACTAAGTTCATTTATGGGTTTTATATTTGTTAGTTTTCTATTTTGGAATAAATTTAAGCTTCTTAAGTTTTTCATGCTTTTTAGTATATTTTGAGATTTTTCATCTTCTAATGTTATATAATTTCCAGCCAAATCTAATTTATTTAAATTTGTCATTCCCTCAAACATTTCTAATGAAGTTAGACCTTTATAGTTTAACTTCACATTTTTATAATTGGTAAAAAGCTTAAATTGTTCAACTCCCAAAATTATTTCTCCATCTCTATCTAAAATTTCCCCGATTTTATTTATTTTTTCTAATTCTTTTTTAGTGTAATCACTTCTATTTCCACTAATATTTTTATTGCCATCCAAATAAAGTCCAGTTATATTATTTATACTAGCTATATCCGCAATTGGAGTTATATCTTTTATATTATTATTATTTAAGGTTATAGATTTTAGGTTTGTAAATTTTTTTAATCCCTCTATTTTTTCAATGCCTACATTCGATAATGTTATATAGACTAAACTATTATTTAGTTCTTCGATTCTTTTCATACTTTTCACGGTTATATTTCCAGATATACTAAGGTTTTTCAATTTTTCTAATCCTTTTAAAATATCTATTGCATTATCAAAATTTTGCAGTTTAGTTATGTAAATTGTATCGAGATTCTTTAGATATTCTACTTTACTTAAATCATCAACTATAGAATAGCAATATATAGCTTCTAAATTTTTACAATTTTCTATTCCGTCAAGATTTTTTAGTGTTAAGCCATTAATCTCTAAATTTGTTAGATTAGGAAAGAAAACTAGATCATGTAGGTCTGTTATACTTGCATCATTTATTTGCAGCCTTTTTTGGTTTTTCATCCATTTAAATTTCAAATCATTTGTTTCTATTCCAGATATTTTTGAAACATATTTTTCAAAATTATCATTTGAGAATCTTATCTTTGTTTCATCTGTTAATTCTTTTTTGGTTAAATTATCTCCATATTCATTTCCAAATTTGTCTATATATTTTATATTAAAATCATCATCTATTAAAAAAATATCTTTAAACTCAGTATTTTTTCCATTACCTAAATTTTTCATTGAAATGTAGCTTTTAGGTTTGATTATATAATATATATAGTAAGTATCATATTCTGGTTTTACTATTCTTTCAATTTTTCCTTCTTTTAATAAACTTTCTATATTTATAGACATATCTTCCACTTGACATTCAATATTTTTTAGTCCTATTTCCTCTTTTACTCCTGATACTATTGTCATAATTTTAGCACTGTTTGCTTGGTTTAATATTCCGTTCTTTCCAGTTAAAGTGGAAATGCTGATTCCTGCCAAAATTATTAAGATTATAATTGTTACAACTAAAGCAATTAAAGTAATACCTTTTTCATTAAAATTTTTCATAAAAAATACATTCCTTTCTAAAATCATTTGTATGAATTGGTATTGGTTAAATAACCAATGCTAATTATAGTGATATTATAATGGTTATATAACCAATAGTCAAGTATCCTACAAAAATTATATAATCAAAATATAAAGTTTTAGGAGAAAGAAATGGTTAAGGTAAAAATAGAAAATGGAGAATATCATTTTAAATTAGACGATATATTAAAAGATAAAAATATAAGTATAAATAAATTAATGAGAGAAACTAATACTGATTTTAAGGTTTTAAAAAGAATATTAACAGGGGAGTTAGTAAGATTTGATATTTTTGTTGTTGCAAGGCTTTGTAATTATTTAGAGTGTGAAATTAAAGATATAATTGAGTATGTGAGAAAATGAGTAAAAGGCATTAATTTGCCGAAATTGAATAAATTTTTTGCATTGGGGACGGTTCTTTTCGCGAAAAGAACCGTCCCCAATCAGAAATTTTGCATAAAATCTCTCGAACAAGCATATATAAAAATAGGACAAAGTCCAAAACACGAAAGGAGAGATAAAATTATGTGGCATACCAAAAACACAGATGAGATAGAAAGAAAACTCAACACAAATATTCAAAAAGGGCTTACAAACAAAGAAGCACAAAAAAGGCAAGAGGAGCAAGGAAAAAATAAACTCAAAGAAAAGAAAAAAGAAAGTATAATAATAAGATTTATAAAACAATTCAACGATTTCATGATAATAATATTAATAATAGCCTCAATAATATCAGCAGGAGTATCATATATACAAGGTCAAAATGACTACATAGACTCTATAATAATAATTGCTATAGTAGTACTAAATGCAATAATGGGATTAATCCAAGAAGAAAGAGCTGAAAAATCAATAGAGAGCTTAAAAAAATTAACACCACAAATAGCTAAAGTAATAAGAGATGGAGAAACAAAGGAAATACTTGCGGAAGAATTAGTAGTAGGGGACATAATAGAATTATCTGATGGAAATTATGTGCCTGCAGATTGTAGAATAATAGAAGAATTTAACTTAAAAATAGAAGAATCAAGCCTAACCGGAGAAACAGAACCAGTTGTTAAAACAAATAAAGTAATAATTAAAGAAGATATCCCATTAGGAGATATGAAAAATACAGCATTTATGGGAAGTATAGTAGTAAGCGGAAGAGGAAAAGCAATAGTGACTGAAATAGGCATGAATACCAAAATTGGACAAATAGCAAATATGATAATCGAGGACGAAGCACCAGAAACGCCTATCCAAAAAAAGCTAGGAGAGGTTGGAAAAGTCCTTGGAATCGTGTGTTTGGCAATATGTGCAATAATTTTCATAATTGGAATTATCAAAAAAATAGAACCTGTAGAAATGTTTATGACATCTGTTGGCTTAGCAGTGGCAGCAATTCCAGAAGGCTTACCTGCAATTGTTACAATAATGTTATCAATTGGTGTAACAAAAATGGCAAAGAAAAATGCAATAATTAGAAAGTTGCCAGCAGTAGAAACGTTAGGAAGCAGTAATGTAATTTGTTCTGACAAAACAGGAACATTAACTCAAAATAAAATGACAGTTGTAAAAACATATTCATCAAATTCAAAATTGTTATTAGAATTAGGTTCAATGTGTACAGACTGTATAATAAAAAATGATGAAAATGGAAGATTAATTGCAAGTGGTGAGCCAACAGAAGCGGCAATTGTAAATAAAGCCTTAAATGAAAATATAAATAAAGATAGATTATATAAAGAAAATCAAAGAATAAGTGAGCTACCATTTGAATCAAATAGAAAAATGATGACAACAATACATAAAAAGACAAATGGAGGATATATAAGCATAACTAAAGGAGCACCAGATATTTTAATTGGAAAATGTAATAGGATATATGAAAATGGAAAAATAGAAAGTTTAACACAATCCAAAAAGGAAGAAATAAAAAATCAAAATGAAAATATGGCGGAAAATGCTTTAAGGGTAATAGCAGTAGGCTATAAAGAGTTAGATTATTTTGGTAAAGCGGATTTTGAATTAGAGGAAAAACTGATTTTTGTTGGGTTAATTGGGATGATAGACCCACCTAGAGATGGAGTAAAAGAAGCAGTTTATACTTGTCAAAAAGCAGGAATAAAAACAGTAATGATAACAGGTGACCATATTGCAACTGCAAAAGCAATTGCAAAGGATTTAGGAATTTTAAAAACAGGAGAAAAAGCAATAACGGGAAATGAATTAAATAAAATATCAGATGAAGAATTAGAGAGAAATATAGCAAGTTACTCAGTATTTGCTCGAGTTACACCTGAACATAAAGTAAGAATTGTAAAGGCATGGCAAAAACAAGGAAAAGTTGTTGCAATGACAGGTGATGGTGTAAATGATAGTCCAGCTCTAAAAAATGCAGATATAGGAATAGCAATGGGAAAAGGTGGAACAGATGTAGCCAAAAATGCATCAGATATGATCTTAGCAGATGATAATTTTGTAACAATAATAGAAGCTGTAAGGCAAGGAAGAACAATTTATGATAATATAAAAAAGGCAATTCATTTTTTAATTGCAACAAACATTGGAGAAATAACAACAATTTTTATAGGATTACTTTCAGGAATGGAATCACCTTTACTTGCAATTCAACTTTTATGGATAAACCTAGTTACAGACTCATTTCCAGCAATTGCATTAGGTCTAGAAAGAGAAGAAAAAGATATAATGAATAGAAAACCAAGAGATTCAAAAGAAAGCATATTTGCAGGTGGACTTTGGCAAAAGATAATTACAGAAGGAGTAATGCTTGGATGTTTAACTTTATTTGCTTTTTCTTTAGGAACAAGATTATTTGGTTTGACAGTTGGAAGAACAATGGCATTTGTTGCCTTAGGAATGCTTGAGTTAGTACATAGTTTTAATGTGAAATCAGAGAAGTCTATTTTTAATGTTGGATTTTTTGAGAATAAGTATTTGATGGGAAGTTTTATACTAGGGACTTTATTGCAAGTAATTGTGATTATTATACCTTATTTTGCTAATATTTTTGAATTAGTACCATTAAATGGAATTCAGTGGATTTATACAGGAATAATTTCTATTGTTCCAATTGTCATTATGGAGATAGTTAAGAAATTTGATGAATTGGGGTACAATAAAAAGTTGCTTTTAAATTCAAAAAATAGTACAAATTGCAGTTAATTGAAAAATGTATATTGTCTTTAAAGTTAAATTGTGATAGAATTCAAATGCAACAGTTAATAACTTTATTAGGAGGACATATTATGAGTAAAAATGTAAAAGCAATTAACGGTTATAAAATCCGGAGATTCTGGCAAGGAAAAAGAAAGGGAATTTTTATAATTTTTAAGGTGGATGATGAGTTTTTTACAAGTACTTTAAAGTACTACAATGTTAGTGAGGAAAAAATAGCTAGAGTAAAGGAAATTTTAGATGAGTATACGAAGATTAATAGAGGAATGACTCAAATATGTAGTACGATTCCGATGGTAACATTTTTAAAATCTATAGAAGAAGTAATTTTTGAAAATATAGATTAGTTAGTTGTCCAAACAAAAAAGGGATCGAAGATATTTCGATCCCTTGGAATATTGTTTTTTAGCTTGGCAGGAGTAGAAGGACTCGAACCCTCACAGGCGGTTTTGGAGACCGATGTGCTACCATTGACACTATACTCCTATAAAAATTACTTTCTTATAATAACACAAAAAAAAGAAAATGACAATACTTTTTATAAATTTTTCAGAATAAAAAATATATTTTTATAAGAGGAGGCAAATAATGATAAAGGATAATATAATTGAAGTATTACACGAAATGGAAGAAGTTACCAAACTATTTAAACTAGAACCATTTGATATATATATAATTGGTGGAAGTGCTTGCATATTAGGTGAATATACGACAAGGGCAACAATAGATGTAGACTTTATAGACTTAGGATATCCATCAAAATACGGAAAAGTGTTTGCAATGCTAAGAGATTATGATATGCTAGAATATGAAAGTACAATTTTGTCTCCAAACTATAAAGAAAGGGCAATAAAATTAGAAGAATTTCAGTATATAAATGTTTATATTTTATCAAAAGAAGATGTTGCAGTAAGTAAAATAATTAGGCTAGCAGACAAAGATATAGAAGACCTAGAACAAATTATTCCTAAGTGTAATAAAAAAACATTAAACAAAATTATAGAAGAAATTTTAAATAGGGATGACTTATTTGAAAGTAAAAAAGATGGATTTAAAGAAAATTTAAAAATATTTAGGGAGAAATATAATGTATAGAATATTTTGTGAAAGTTATGAAAATTATAAAAAAACATTTGATAAAGAAAATTATAGGCTTGAAATTTCAAAACCATTTGAATTAATAGCAAATATTGAAAAATATAAAATAGAAAAAAATAAAAATAGTGAAATATATAAAAAATTGAGTGATTTAATATATTTTATGAAAAAAAATATAGAACAATTCCCAAAATTTAAGGCCTTTTTATGGACTCTAGAGCCAAGAGGAATTGATGGAAAAAAATATAATATAGCAACAAAAGAAGACTTAGAAGAACAAACAAAATTGATAAATTCATTTCTAAAATTGGCATATTGGTATTAATTTTTTCAAAATGGGGACGGTTCCTTTTTCAAAAAGGAACCGTCCCCATTTCAAAATACTAGCAACATCCGCCTCTATTTCCACCGCAACAGCAGAATATAAGAAGAATAAGAATTATAATCCAGCAGCAGTCATCACCAAAACCGAATCCGCAGCCGCATCCACCTCTATTTTCTGGCATAATCATTCACCACCTTTCTACAAAAACTAAATTTTAAGTATATTAGCAGCAATTAGATTGTGGCCCTTGGTTACAACAACCTCTGTTTCCACATCCGCCACAGAAAAGGAGTAAGAAAAGAATAATGAACCAAAGAATTTCGTCATTGTTACAGCACATATAAGAAACCTCCTTGCTTAAAAATTTTTAAGTTTTTTAACTTTCGTATGCTATATAATATGAATTAAAAAAAATTGTGTTACAGCAGTTGAAAACATAAATTTTTAATGATATAATTTTTTTGTATTTTGCGAGGTGCCCCATTGGGACCGGGTCTTTTTGGTACAATGTTCCATTGGGACCGGGTTTTAATGGAACATTGTACCAAAAAGACCCGGTCCCAATGGGGCACCTCGCGAAAAGAGAAAGGAAGAAATTATATGGGAAACATAGTATTATTAGATGATTTAACAATAAACAAAATAGCAGCAGGAGAAGTTATAGAAAGACCAGCATCAGTAATAAAAGAAATGGTTGAAAACTCAATAGATGCAGGTGCAACTCATGTTACTGTAGAGATAAAAAATGGAGGAATTTCATTTATAAGAATAACAGACAATGGAAAAGGAATAGCAAAAGATGATGTAGAGCTAGCATTTGAACGTCATGCAACAAGTAAGATAAGAAATGCTGATGACTTAGATACTGTAAAATCTATGGGGTTCAGAGGAGAGGCATTAGCAAGTATTGCAGCAATTGCAAATGTTGAGCTAGTAAGTAAAACAGAAACAGAACAAATAGGAAACAGAATAGTAGTTGAAGGTGGAGATATTTTATCATTTGACGAAATAGGATGTTCAAAAGGAACAACAATTACTGTTAGAAATCTATTTTTCAATACACCTGTAAGATACAAATTTTTAAAAAAAGATTTTACAGAATCAGGTTACATTGAAGATGTGGTAACAAGAATTGCATTAGTTCACCCAGAAATAGCAATAAAATTTATAAACTCTGGAAAGATAGTTCTTCAAACAAATGGAAATGGAGATTTAACAGGTGTAATATATAGTATATTCGGAAAAGAGGTTGCAAACAATATAATAAATGTAGATTACGAATATGAATATATGAAAATAAAAGGAGTAATAGGAAGTCCAACAATTGCAAGATCAAATAGGTCTAACCAAATATTTTTTGTAAATAAAAGATATATAAAAGATAAAACATTATCATCAGCAGTTGAACAAGCATTTAAAGGAATGCTTCCAATAGGAAAATTTGCATTTTTAGTTTTAGATATAGAAATGCCACCATCAAAAGTTGATGTAAATGTTCACCCAGCAAAATTAGAGGTAAGATTTGCAGAAGAAAGTATAGCTTTTAAATCAATGTTTCATGCTATAAAAGATACATTGCTAAGTGCAGGATTTATGACAGATAGAGAAAAAACAGAAGAAATAAAAAAAGCAAATGAGAATGCATTTAAAATACAAAACGCAAATGAATTAGCAGCCAAAACTTATTCAGTAGCTACACAAGAGCAGACTGGAAATATTGTAGAAGATGTATTTAATAGTAGAAAAGAAGAAAATAACCAAATAGATGTAAAGCCAGTAAACTCTGTACTTGAAAATAAAACTGTAATGTCAAATCAAGATATATTTGAAAAACTAAAATCATTGCAAGATGATTTAAAAAAAGAAGTTGAACAAAATCCAAATTTACAATTAACAGATACATATAAAGAAATGGAACAAAAATACAATGAAATAATTTCGCCTGTTGTAGAGCAAGAAAGCAAAGAAGAAAAAGCTGAAGTTGTACAAGAGGAAACAGAATTACCAAAGGCATTACAAGAAGAAAAAGTAAATGCCGAAAGTCTAGAGAATGAAACGATAATACCAATTGTATTTGATAATTCAGATAAAGATAACGAAAATGAACAAGTATTAAATGAAGATGAAGTATTATATGGAGCAAATACAAATGTAGTAGAAAATAATGAGAAAACAAATAATGATGAGACGAATGAAATGCAAAATCAAGAAATACCTCAAAATGCAGAAATAAACGCAAAACAACAACCATCAGAAAAAACATTACCTCAAGACAGCAAAGAAAAAATTCTATCATTTGAAGAAATGTATAAAGAATTATTTGGAAAAGAGCCTTATGGAGGTAGAAAACAACCAGAACCTGAGAAAAAAGAAGAGGAAGAAGCAGAATTTTATGCCTTAGATGACAATATGGAAGATAAAAATGTATCAATATTTGAAAGTAATGCAGATGCTCAAAAAATTCAATATAAATTTATAGGAATAGCATTTAATACATATATAATTTTAGAAATAGACAATGAATTATACATAATGGACCAACATGCAGCACATGAAAGAATAATGTATGAAAAAGTAAAAAAGAATTTCTTTAATCAAGCAGGAGAAAAGGCATCACAGTTATTACTTCTTCCAGATATAATTACTCTAACACATAAGGAAATGGACATAGCAAAAGACAATATGGCAATGTTTAGACAAGCAGGATTTATCTTGGAAGAATTTGGTGAAAATACTATAAAATTATCAGGAGTTCCTGATGTATGTGTAGACTTAGATACAGAAGAATTGTTTAAGGAAACTTTAGATGAAATAAATACAGTTGCAAGAACAGCTAAACAAGAAAAAGAAGAAAAATTTTTAGCAACAGTTGCATGTAAAGCAGCAGTCAAAGCTAATATGCAGCTTACAAAAGAGGAAGTTGATAGTTTAATGGGAGAGCTTTTAAAACTTCCAAACCCATTTACTTGTCCACATGGTAGACCTACTGTAATAAAGATGTCTAAGTATGAAATTGAGAGGAAGTTTGCGAGAAAATAAAATTATCCCCACTGTAAATATAATAACAGTGGGGGATTTTTGTAAGATGAATAATAATAACATAATTATGAAAAAATAATATAATAATATTGACATATGTAATACAAAGTAGTACAATAAAAAAGAGAGGAGATGATATATATGACTATTTCGGTAAGATTAAATGAAAAAGATACAGAATTAATTAAAACATATGCAAGCATAAATAACATATCACTATCAGATTTAATAAGAAATGCGGTATTAGAAAAAATAGAAAATGAATATGATTTGGAAAGCTACAACAAAGCAATCGAAGAATACAGAAAAAATCCTAAAACATATACATTAGAAGAAGTAAAAGAGGAGTTGGGACTATAAATGAGCTATAAAATAGTATTCTCAGAAAAAGCAAAAAAACAATTAAAAAAGTTAGATAAACATATAGCAGCATTAATAATTGGTTGGTTAGAAAAAAATATAGAGGGGTCAGAAAATCCTAGAATACACGGAAAAGGTCTAACTGAAAATAGAGCAGGAGAGTGGAGATATCGCATAGGAGATTACAGAGTAATATGTGAAATTCAAGATGAAAAAGTAATTGTATTAGTTTTAGATGTAGGGCATAGGCGAGAGATATATAAATAAGAAACTTAGGAAAGTCGTAAGTTTCTTATTTATAGTTGAAAATTGATCAAAAATAGTATATAATAAAAAAGACTTGGGGGTGTAATGGTTTCGACACTATACAAGAAAGATAAAAAGCGAGTAGTGGATGGTTGCTTTGGCCACTATAAAAAAGCAAAAATAAAAATAAACGCTGATAATACAGAATTAGCATACGCTGCCTAGTCGCGGTGTCGCCTTGTCTTATGTTCCTACGCATAAAATAAAGGTGTTATATTTGTAGGAAACAAATCTATTAAGTGCTTTGGTAATAGAGGGTATAAAAAAGCTATATTTAATTTAAGCACGTTTGCTTGCGTAATTTAAATGAATAGAAATAGCAAACTGCACTCGGAGAAATTTATGTGGAATGTATAGTGGACAGGAGTTCGACTCTCCTCACCTCCACCAAAATTATTAATTCTAACTCTTAATGGGTTAGAATTTTTATATAGAGAAAACTTAAGTTTACGGAATATCATTAATTCAAATCAATGACAGATATATAGATTCCAATTTGGAACCTTAATTTAATCAAAAAAATTTATTACCTAAAAGCTTCAAAATATCTTAAAAAACAACCTTTACAAATCCTCCAAAATGGTGTAATATAAAAGCGGAAAAATAACAATAATAAAAAATACAACCTAAATCAGGAAGGATGAAAAAAATGAGAATATTAGAAACAAAGTCAGACGAAGAAGAATACACAAGATTTTTAGAAAGCAATGAAAGATGCAACTTTCAACAATCTCTTGAATGGGCAAAAGTAAAAACAAGTTGGAAAAGAGAAGTAATATTAGCAGAAGACAGTAGCAAAAAAATAATAGGATCACTTATGGTATGGATAAGAAAAATACCAATATTTGGAAATATAATGTACTCAGCAAGAGGGCCGGTATGTGATATACACAATATAGAAGTACTAAAACAACTAACAGAAGGAGCAAAGCTACTTGCAAAAAAATACAATGCAATAGTACTAAGAATAGAGCCAGACATAAAAAGTGATGACACATCATTTAGAAATATAATGTTAGAATTAGGATATTCGATAAAAGATGATGCCAAAAACTTTAGAGAAGAAATACAACCACGTTATGTATTTAGACTAGACACAAAAGGAAAAACAGAGGACGAAATATTTAAAAACTTCCACTCAAAAACAAGATACAATATACGTCTAGCAACCAAAAAAGGAGTAACAGTAAAGATAGGAACAAGAGATGACTTAAAAGACTTCCACAAAATAATGATAACAACAGGTTTAAGAGATGGTTTTATAACAAGACCATTAGAATATTTTGAAAGAATGTATGACTGCTTAGGAACAGACCACATGAAAATATTAATGGCATATTACGAAGGAAAACCAATATCTGGAGTAATACCAATAATGTATGGAAACAAAACATGGTATCTATATGGTGCAAGTAGCAATGAACACAGAAACTTAATGCCAAATTACCTATTACAATGGGAAATGATAAAAATAGCGTTAGAAAGAAAAAGTGACATATATGATTTAAGAGGAGTTCCGGGAATAGCAGACAACAGTAATGGACTATTCAGATTTAAAAAAGGATTTGGAGCAGAATACACAGAATTTATAGGAGAAGTTTACATTCCGTTTAAACCTTTAACATATAAAATGTATAAAATTTCGGAAAAAATATTTAGAAATGCAAGAGCATTAAAACTAAAATTTAAAAAGAAATAGGTGGAGGAATATAAATGAAATCACTTGTAATAAATAGAGAAGATTTGAAACATAATATAAGAAAAATAAGAGAAATAGCAAAAGATACAGGAAGACTAGATAATCATAAACCAATAAAAATAATAGCAGTTGTAAAAGGAAATGGCTATGGATTAGGACTAATTCCATATTCGAAATTTTTAATAGACAACGGAATTGATTTCCTTGCAGTATCAACAGTAGAAGAAGCGATAAAATTAAGAGAAGCAGGTGTGCAAGCAAAAATACTTATGCTATCTTCAACAGCAATAAAAAAAGAAATAGAATTACTAGTAGAAAATGACATAATAATAACAATAGGCTCAAAAAAAGCATTGGAAATAGCAGAAACAGTTGCAAAAGAAAAAAATAAACAAGTAAAAGCACATCTAAAAATAGATACGGGATTTGGAAGATATGGTTTTATATATAGTCAAAAACAAGAAATGTTAGATGCTTTAAAAAATATGAAAAATGTTCAAATAGAAGGTACATTTTCACATTTCTCACTAGCATTTTACGAGAAAAATGAGTATTCAGAAGAACAATTTAAACGTTTTATGGATGTTATAGAATTTCTAAAAGAAAAAAATATAGAAACAGGAATGTTACACATCTGTAATTCATCAGCATTTTTAAAATTTAAACAAATGAGACTAAATGCTGTAAGAGTAGGTTCAGCATTTTTAGGAAGGCTTGCTATTCCAAATATTTATGGACTAAAAAAAATAGCATATCTAAGATCAAATGTAGCTGAAATAAAAGAGCTACCAGAAAAATACAATGTTGGATACTCAAATTCATTTACAACAAAAAAGTCAACCAAAATAGCACTTGTACCAGTACGGATATGCAGATGGATATAATGTAAGAGAGCAAAGAGATATGTTCAGAAAAATAGATAGATTACGTTATATTGTAAGAGACATAAAAGATGCCTTTAAAGATAAATCACTATATGTGAATATATTGTGTAAAGACAACCAATATAAAAGATGTAAAGTCTTAGGAAGAATAGGAATGTATCACATAAGTGTTGACGTAACTGGAAAAGATGTACAAGTAGGAAGTGAAGTAAAATTAGATGTAAGCCCAATGTTTGTGGACAGCAGTATACGAAGGGAGTATATATAGTGGAAAGCAATCAATTAAAAAAAGAACAATATTTAAAATTAAACTTTTTTAAGAAAATATGGTATTCAATAACCAAATTTGAAAAATACCCAGAACTTGCAGCATTAGGGGTAAAAAAAGCTCTAATATATTTTACAGAATTAATAGTAATATTCTGCGTGATATATACAGGAAGTTATGTGTATTATGTACAAAATGTAGCAACCTTTGAAGAAGAAAATTTATCATTTTCACAAAAAGTTATAAAAACAATGATAAAAGAAACAGAAAACGAAAATGAGCCAATAGACAAAGCTTTAGAAATTGCAGAGAATTATTCTGGATATGCAATGGTTGGTTCATTGTTTATAAGTTCATTTATATCATTTTTTGTAGCAATTATACTTGATGTATTTACATTATCAGTTTTTGGGCTGTTTACATGTTTGATTGCAAAAATAAAAATGAATTATAAAGCTGTTTTTAATATGTCAATATATGCAATAACACTATCATTAATACTAAGAACTATATATGTAGCAGTAACAATGCTTACAAGTTTTGAAATAAAATATTTTGATGTAATGTATATAGCAGTTGCATATATAAGTTTAGCTGCAGCAATATTTTTAATAAAGTCAGATGTAATAAAACAACACTTAGAATTAATGAAAATAATTGAAGAAGGAAAAGAAAAAATAGAACAAACAATAACAATACCTAGAAAAAAAGAAAAAGATGAAGAAGAAGAGAACAAAGAGGAAAAAGAAAATAAGGAAGATGAAAAAGAAAAAGAAACAGAAGGACAAGGCTCAAATGCGTGAATAAATGAGAATATGAAAGGAAGAATTTTTTTATGAATAAGGAAAATAATAAAAACGGAAAAAATAATGGTCAAAATTTCTTAGTTGGACTTTTAATATTAGCAATTATTACATGTATTGCAACGATTGCAATATATACCTTAAATTCTAATACAAAAGATGATGATAAAACTTTAAGTTATACAGATTTAATAAAGCAAATTTCTGATGGAAATATAAAAAAAGTTGAAATGATAACAGGTTCTACATCTATAAAAGTAACTTTAAAAGAAAAAATAAAAGATGGAGAAGAACAAGGTAATATACAAGAAAGCCAGAATGATGAAAATGCAACAAATGAAGATAATACCACAATAGAAGAAAACCAAGATAAATCTATATTAGGATTGATAAAAAAAGATGAAGAAGAAAATCCTGAATTAGTAAAAAAAGCAATAATACCAAATACACAAAGTTTTGTAGAATTAATCCAAAATAAAGTTGCAGAAGGAAATGATATAGAATTAATCCAAAAAAGTCCAAGTATATTTGCAACAATACCTTCATATATATTCTCATTACTTCCAACAATAATAATGGTTATATTATTTATTATGATATTTAAAATGCAAGGATTTGGAGATAGAGGAGAAGTGTATGATGAAACAGAAAGAAAAACAAAAGTAAAGTTTAGTGATGTTGCAGGACTTGACGAAGAAAAAGAAGAAATGGTTGAGCTTGTTAGATTTTTAAAGGAACCTAAAAAGTTTATAGAAATGGGAGCAAAAATTCCAAAAGGTGTTTTATTATATGGTAAACCTGGAACAGGAAAAACCCTAATTGCAAAAGCAATTGCGGGAGAAGCGGGAGTTCCATTTATATCAATGAGTGGTTCAGAATTTATTGAAATGTTTGCAGGTCTTGGAGCTTCAAGAGTAAGAAAATTATTTGATAAAGCAAGAAAGCTAGCTCCATGTATAGTTTTTATCGATGAAATAGATGCAATAGGTTCAAGAAGAACAAGTGGAAATGGTGCTGAATCTGAAAATAACCAAACTCTAAATCAATTATTGGTTGAAATGGATGGATTTTCATCTGAAGAAACAATAATAGTATTGGCTGCAACAAATAGACCAGAAATGCTAGATAAAGCATTATTAAGACCAGGAAGATTTGATAGACAAATTACAATTCCTGCTCCTGATAGAAAAGGTAGGGAAGAAATTTTAAGAATTCATAGTAAAGACAAAAAAATGGCAGATGATGTATCATTGGAAAGCATAGCAGAAGATACAGCAGGATTTACAGGTGCAGAACTTGCTAATATCTTAAACGAGGCAGCTATTATTGCGACGAAAAATGAACATGATAAAATCTCAAGAGATGATGTTGAAGAGGCTGTTAAAAAAGTAACTGTAGGATTAGAAAAGAAAGCAAGAGTTATTTCTGATAAAGATAAAAGATTAACTGCATATCACGAGGCAGGACATGCAATTGTTAGTTGGTATTTACCAACTCAAAAGAAAGTTAAGGAAATTTCTATTATTCCTAGAGGCATGGCTGGTGGTTATACCATGTATAAAACAGATGAGGATAAGTCATATATTTCTAAGACTGAAATGGAGGAAAAGTTGATTGCCCTACTTGGTGGTAGAGCTGCTGAAAGAGTGGCTTTAGATGATATTTCTACAGGTGCTAGTAATGATATTGAGGTTGCAACTGCTATTGCTAAAGATATGATTGTTAAATATGGTATGAATGATTTTATTGGTCCTATTTCTTTGAAAAATGAGAATGGAGAATATGAACTAGATATGTTCGGTAAAGAGATGGGAGATAAAATTGGTGAAGAAGTTAAGAAGTTGATTGATACTGCTTATAATGATGCTCAGATTATTTTGAGGGAGCATATGGATAAGTTGGATAGAGTTGCTGAAGAGCTTTTGGCTAATGAGAAGATTAATGAGGAGACTTTTAAGAAGTTTTTTGAGGAAGATGAGTAGAGTTTTTATAAATAGAGGCTGGGTTTGGTCTCTATTTTTTGGTTGGAGCACAATTACTTTTTCAGTATAACTTACTCTACAAAATATTTTTTTTATTTAGCGGAAAATTGTTTTACTTTTGGGGATTTTATGGTATACTACTTTTGGAAGAATTTTGATTGAAATAGGAGAAAAAATGAACATATTAATATATTTAATAATAGTAGTATTATTCATAGTTCTAATATTATGGACATGGAATAATACAAAAGAATTTAAGCAAACATCAGAAAGAATAATTTTTATAACAATTGGAACTGGAATAACAGCAATTATAACATTAATTTATTTTGCGATATCAAAAATAGGAATAACATATCCAAAAGCAGAAATGGTAAAACAAGTAAGAAAGATGGCAATATTGATATTTACACCAATTAATGGATTTTTAAGTTTACCACATATTGCATCCTTAAAAATGAAAATAAAAATGAAAACTGAAGAAAATGAAAAAATAAAGAAAAAAATAATAATATTAGGTATTATATTTATAGTAGCAACAATAATTGAAATAAGTTATATGAAAAACTTTCAAAAAGGAATAATCCAAATATTAAACAATAAATAAAGGAGAAATATGAAACCAAAAGTAATTGTAATTGTAGGCCCAACAGCCTCAGGAAAAACGTCGCTATCAATAGAACTTGCAAAACAAATAAATGGAGAAATAGTATCATGTGACTCTATGCAAATATATAAAGATATGGATATAGGGTCAGCAAAACCAACTAAGGAAGAAATGCAAGGAATAAAGCACTATATGATAGATGAGGTATTACCAACAGAAAGATTTAGTGTAGCCAGATACAAAAAAGAGGCAGAAAATGCGATAGAGAAAATATTAAAAAAAGGCAAAATACCTATAGTGGTTGGAGGAACAGGACTTTATGCAAATAGCCTTATATATGGAATAGAATATGATGATATAAAATTGGATGAAAAATATAGAGAAGAATTGATGGAAATTGCCAAAACTCCAGAAGGTCTTGAAAATCTATATCAAAAAGCAAAAAAAATAGATGAAAAAGCAATAGAAAAAATAAGCCCAAATGACAAAAAAAGAATAATAAGGATATTAGAGATTTATAAAGCAACAGGGAAAAACAAAACAGAGCAAGAAATGGAATCAAGGAAAAAAGAAGTAAAATACGATTATAAAGTTTTTGCAATAAATATAGAAAGACCTATATTATATGAAAGAATAAATAAAAGAGTAGATATAATGATAGCTCAAGGTCTAATGGAAGAAGTAAAAAAAATAATAAAAAAATATCCGGAACTCCCTACAGCTATGCAGGCAATAGGGTATAAAGAAATAGTGGAATATTTAGATAATAAAATAACAATTGAAGATGCAATTGAAAAAATAAAACAAGAAACTAGAAGATACGCAAAAAGGCAAATAACATGGTTTAAAAGAATTGAAAATATAAAATGGCTAGATGGATTAGAAGAAACACAAAATAATATAAAAATTATTTTGGAGGTAATGAATTGAGTAAAATAATAAATTTTGAAGATTTAAAAAACAAAAAATTTGAAAAAAAACACATAGTGTATTTAATATTTATAATTATAATGTTATACATATTTTTTTCCATATTCTTATTAGTAAGAAAACCAAGTGATACAGTGACAATAAATAATGGAGTACTAACATTAGAAGAATCAGCAACAGGTTATATAATAAGAGAAGAAAAAGTATTAAAAGGAAATAATTATAAAAATGGACTAACAGCTATAGTATCTGAAGGAGAAAGAGCTGCAAAAGGACAAGCAATTTTCAGATATAGTAGTAACCAAGAAGAAGAAATAAAAACAAAAATAGAAGAAGTAAATTTGAAATTACAAGATGCACTTGCAAAACAATCAAAACAACCAGCTCCAATTTCAACAGATATAAAAAATTTGGAAAAACAGATAGATGAAAAAATGCAAAATTTAAAAGACCTAACAGATATACATACAATAGAAGAATATAAAAAAGAAATAGAAGAAATTACCAGTAAGAAAGCTAAAATTGCGGGAACACTAAGTCAAAGTGGGGCATACATACAAGAATTAACAAAACAAAAAGAACAATATGAACAAAAATTAATATCAGATTCAGAATATATAACAGCACCAGTTTCGGGGGTTGTATCATATAGAGTAGATGGATTAGAAGATGTGTTATCAACTGATGATTTAAGTAATTTGACAGAGGAAAAATTAGAGAATTTAGGATTGAAAACAGGAAAAATAATATCTACGTCACAGGAAGAACGGGAAAATTATAAACAATTTTGATTGCTCATTAGCTACAGTTTTAAATAGTGTGGCTGCAAAAAATATTGAAATTGGGAGTAAAGTTACAATAACTCTATCTAGTGGAAATGAGATAAATTCAGAAGTGAAATATGTAGCAAAACAAGAAAATGATAAAGTTTTAATAGTTTTTGATTTAAAAACTTTAACTGATGAACTAACACAATATAGAAAAATATCTTTTAACATTACATGGTGGAGTTATTCAGGTTTAAAAGTACCAAATTCTGCAATATTAGAAGATGAACAAGGACTAAAATATGTTATAAGAAAAAAATCAGGAGCGGAGCAAAAAGTTATAGTAAAAGTTTTGAAAAAAAATGATAAATATTCTATTATAGATACATATGACAATAATGAATTGGAAAATCTAGGAATTGATGCAAAAACGTATAACAAAATAAATCAATATGACAATATATTATTATATCCCGAAAAGTAAATATTACAATAATATTACAAAAATATTAAATTAATATTACATTTTGTAAAAACTATTGACTTTTTTTTAAAAATGTAAGATACTAATTTCATATTTAATAAACGAAAACGTTTTAGGAGGAGATAAAATGTCAAGTGCAATAATGAGCAAAGTTTGGAATTTATTTGGAATGGACCAAGCAGAAGACGAAGAAGAAGAAAATGATGATGTATATGAATATGATTATGACGAAGAACCAGTGGAAGAAAAAAAGAGTTTTATAAAGAAAAATAATAAAATAGTTGCAATGCCACAGAACCAATCAATAAGAATGGTAATTTCACAACCAACAAGTTTTGAGCAATCAGAAGAAATATGTGGATTTCTAAAAGAAAAAAAATCTGTAATAGTAAACTTAGAATATGTAAATAAAGATGTAGCAAGAAGAATTGTAGACTTCATAAGTGGAGGAGTATATGCATTAGATGCACACATACAAAAAGTATCTAATTCAATATTCTTAATAGCACCTATAAACTATGAAATTACAAATGAAATGGCAAGGGAAGAAATTAAGAATAAATTATCAGTTTCTTGGTTAAATAAAAATAATATTAACTAAAAGAAAGGGGACTAAACAATGCTTACACCACTAGACATTGAAAATAAAAAATTTTCAAAACAAATAATGAATGGATACAATGTAGAAGAAGTAGACGATTTTTTAGATGAAATAGGAGTCGATTTTGCCAAAAAGCAAAAAGAAGTAAATGAGGCATCTAAAAAAATAGAAGAATTGAATGCAAGTTTAGAACATTATAAAAATATTGAAGAAACACTTCAAAATACATTGCTTATGGCACAATCTACAGCTGAAGAAGTTAAAAACATAGCTAAACAAAAAGCAGACCAAATTGTAACTGATGCAAAGGCATCTTCTCAAAAAGAGGTCGATTTTATACAAAATCAAATTTTAATGAAGAAAAAAGAATTGGAAGATGTTCAAAAACAATTTGATATTTATAAAGCTAAGATGGAATCACTTTTGATTTCACAATTAGAGTTAATTAAAGAAATCAATAAAAACGAGAATGAAACAGTTTAAGGAATATTCCTTAGGCTGTTTTTTGTGGTCTTTGGATTTTTGTGGTATCAGAGAAAATAAATTGAGGTCATTATCTTTTTTTGGCTATTACGAAGTAGAGTTATTATTTGTATGGGAAAAAATTATTATATGTTGTTAATAGTGAATAAAATTGAAAGAGAATTGTTACAATATAAATTAGTATTACTTACTATAAATAATGATTTAGAGAGTATATGAATTAGGTATAGTAATTACATTTGTTTAATGTTACCAATAATTTTGAATTTTTAAGAAACAAAGATGTTGAAAATTTTGCTAAATGGTTAGAAGAGTTATCTGATAAAGAAAAAGAAAGAATAAATAATTTTATAATTTAACGACCAATTTTAAACATTTATATACTAAAATTGGTCATTAACACAAAACTCCTTTGAAAAATGTGGAAAAAAAGAATATGAAAAATGCGCATACATTAATTTTGATGAAAACAATAGAATGATAAATTTATTTTCTGGAGATTTTGATATAGAAAGAATAATACAAGGACTAAAAATAGAATCAGGTGTAAATATAGAGCCAGAAAATACCTTGATAATTTTTGATGAAGTGCAAGAAACGCCCAAAGCACTTACAGCACTAAAATATTTTTGTGAAAATGCAAATCAATATCATATAGTTGCAGCAGGTTCACTTTTAGGAGTCGCAATGCACGAAGGTATTTCGTTTCCGGTAGGAAAAGTAGACTTTTTAGACTTATATCCATTGAATTTCAAAGAATTTTTAAGGGCTCTAGGCGAAGATGATCTTGTAAATTTAATAGAACAAAATGATATGAATCTTATAAATGTATTTTCCGACAAATTAAAAAATTATTTGAAACAATATTTATATATAGGAGGAATGCCAGAAGTAGTTGAAACTTATGTAAGTACAAAAGATTTTAAAAAAGTTCGAGAGAGACAAGAAATTTTATTGGCAGCTTATGAACAGGATTTTTCAAAACATGCTCCAAATAATATTGTACCAAGAATTAGACAATTATGGAATAATATACCAACACAGCTAGCAAAAGAAAATAAAAAATTTATATATGGATTAATAAAACAAGGGGCCAGAGCAAGGGAATATGAAATTGCTTTATCATGGTTAATAGATTGTGGATTAGTCTATCAAGTTAATAGGGTAAATGCGTGTAAAGTACCACTATCTGCTTATCAAGACTTTAATGCGTTTAAATTATATATGTTAGATGTTGGCTTATTATGTGCAATGGCAAAATTAGATGCAATTTCAATAATAGAAGGAAACGATATATTTGTGGAATTTAAAGGAGCTCTATCAGAGCAGTATGTATTAACCGAGTTAAAGACCAGTATAGAATCTCCAATTTTTTATTGGTCTGCTGATAAGGGAACTGCTGAAGTAGATTTTATAATTCAATTAGGAATTAATAATATACCTATTGAAGTAAAATTCAATGAAAATCTACAAGCTAAAAGTCTGAAATCATTTATTCAAAGATATGGAACCAAAATAAATGTTAGAACATCTATGTCAAATTATGAAAAGCAACAAAATCTTGTTAATATTCCATTATACTTAATTAGTAATATTGAAAAAATTACTTTTCCTTAGTATAATATAAGTATTCTTTTCATGTATCCTAATTTATCATCATAGGTAGTACATCGAAGGAAAAATATATTATTAGGAGGTCTTCGGATTATGAAGAAAAAACGGATTTTTTTAGGAGTAATTGCAGCTGTATTAACACTTGCACTGTCAGGATGTGCACTTTTGGACAGCAAAGTGCATTCCTTGAAAGGAAAATTGATTGGAGTGTCATATAATGCGGAATTTTATGACAATTACGGTGCTAGGTTCTTAAATGTTTCTGGAGATAATATCGACATCGAAGGAAATGTAGTAGAAGAAAGCGGCCTTGATGGTGATGGAAGTACAACGACGAATTATTCATTATCGTCTGTTGTAACCATAACAATCGACGGAAAGCAAATGGAATCATGTGGAAACACGATAATATTTGCGGAGAGTGGGCTAAAACCAGATGTAGATTTTAGTTTGAACGATATTGATAGCTCTGCAAATGGAATTACAGGTTTGACGTCTGTGGCTAGAGTGGTTAATAAATATAAAAATTACTTTGGCAAGTCAGAAGTTGTTGTAATTCAGTCTCAGCTGGGGGTACCGATTTGCGCATACAGTGGAGAAAAGGTATATTGGGAAATTCCAGATGATTTACCCAAGATGACTAAACTGATGATTGATGGAAAAGCTCTTTATATACATAGAGCTAACTTCGAAATCATTGATAAAGATTTAATAAAATAAAAAATATCCGTAGCGTGGGCTAAACTTTAGCCTGCGCTTAATTTAAAAATTCACCAAAAACTATTGACGAAAGCCCTAAAATATGATAAAATTTTAACGTTAACTTAAATTAGCGCGATTATGCGCATTTTAATCAAAAGAGAGAAATTTATACAAGGAAAAAGAGGAATTAATCCAGCAAAAGAACGAATTTTTAAGATTGAGAGCAGGCAATTAAAAAAATTCGTTATTTAATTTATTTAGGTTTGTTAGGAATTAAGAAGGACTTTTTTCAAAAAATAAATTAGATTTATTCTGCTAAAATTTTATTTAGAGGTGATTTTTTTGGAATTAAAAGAAGTTAAATACGAAAAAGCTTCAAGAATCGACTTTTCAAAAGTAGGAGACTACATCGAAATGCCAAACCTAATCAAAGTACAAAAAGACTCTTATGATTGGTTTGTAGAAGAAGGATTAGGAGAAGTATTAAAAGATATATCTCCAATAGAAGACTATTCAGGAAACTTAGTTCTAGAATTTTTCGATTATTACATGGAAGACAAAACAAAATACACAGAAGAAGAAGCAAAAGAAAGAGATGCTACATATTCAACAAGATTACATGTAAAAGTACGTTTAATCAACCGTGAAACAGGAGAAATAAAAGAACAAGAAATCTATTTAGGAGACTTCCCACTAATGACAGATAGTGGAACATTCATCATAAATGGAGCAGAGAGAGTTGTAGTCAGTCAGTTAGTACGTTCACCAGGAAGTTATTATGAATCAGTATTTGACCAAAAAACAGGTAAAAGAAACTACACATCAACAGTAATGCCACTAAGAGGTGCATGGATAGAATACGAAACAGACAGTTCAGACGTATTTTATGTACGTGTAGATAGGACAAGAAAGCTACCTGTAACAGTATTATTAAGAACATTAGGATTAGGTTCAGATGATCAAATAAGAGATTTATTTGGAGAAGAACCATTAATAGAAACAACAATAGCAAAAGACACAATCAAAAACGAAGAAGATGCAATAATAGAAATCTACAAAAAATTAAGACCAGGAGAACTACCAACTGTAGAAGCTGCAAGAACTTTATTTGATGGAATGTTCTTTGACAATAGAAGATATGACTTAGCAAAAGTTGGACGTTATAAATTCAACCAAAAACTAAGCTTAGCAGCACGTATAACAGGTCATATTGCATATAACGACATAATGGACCAAGAAACAGGAGAAGTATTTGTAAATGCAGGAGAAATCATTTCTGAGGAAGTAGCTGAACAAATACAAAACTCTGGAATAAATATAGTAGATTTAAAACTAAATGACAAAAAAGTAAGAGTAATAGGAAATGGAACAGTAAATATCTACAAAGCATTACCAACAGTAGACTTATCAAAAGTACATTTCAAAGATGAAGTAAATTATGCAGTATTACAAAACATATTAGCTAATACTCAAGAAGAAGATTTACCACAAGTACTACAAGAAAGATATGACGAATTAGTACCAAAACACATCACAACAGAAGACATAATAGCATCAATAAGTATGTTATTAAACATATATCATGGACTTGGAACAGTAGATGATATCGACCACTTAGCAAACCGTAGAATTAGATGTGTTGGAGAATTATTACAAAACCAATTTAGAATAGGTTTAGCAAGACTTGAAAGAGTTGTAAGAGAAAGAATGACAATCCAAGACTTAGATGTTGTAACACCACAAACATTAATAAACCCAAAACCAATAGTTGCAGCAATAAGAGAATTTTTTGGAAGTTCACAACTTTCACAATTTATGGATCAAACAAACCCACTATCAGAATTAACACATAAAAGAAGAATATCAGCATTAGGACCTGGTGGATTATCAAGAGAAAGAGCAGGTTTCGAGGTAAGAGACGTTCACTATACACACTATGGTAGATTATGTCCAGTAGAATCTCCAGAAGGACCAAACATTGGATTAATCTCAGCATTATCATCATTTGCAAGTATAAATGAATACGGATTTATCGAAACACCATACAGAAAGATAGATCCAGAAACACATAAAGTTACAGACATAGTAGAAAATATGAGTGCAGATGTAGAAGATAAATACTACATAGCACAAGCATCAGAGCCATTAAATGAAGATGGTACATTTGTACACGACAGAATAAGAGTAAGACATCAAAACGAAATACTAGAAATTGAAAAAGACAAAGTTCAATATATAGACGTATCTCCAAAACAACTAGTATCAATAGCTGCAGCAATGATACCATTCTTGGAACACGATGATGCAAAACGTGCCCTAATGGGATCAAACATGCAAAGACAAGCTGTTCCACTTATGATTACAGACAGCCCAATGATAGGAACTGGTATAGAATATAGAGCAGCAAAAGACTCTGGAATCTTAGTATTAGCAGAAGATGATGGTGTAGTACAAAAAGTAACATCAGATAGTATTACAATGAAATACAACAATGGAAAAACAGTTACACATAGACTACGTAAATTCAAGAGAACAAATGGTGGAACATGTATAAACCAAAAACCAATTGTTAGAAAAGGTGAAGTAGTTAAAAAAGGTGATAGCATAGCTGATGGACCATCAACACAAAACGGAGAAATGGCATTAGGAAAGAATGTATTAATTGCATTTTCAACATGGGAAGGTTACAACTACGAGGATGCTGTTTTGTTAAGTGAAAGACTAGTAAAAGAAGATGTATTTACATCAATACATATAGAAGAATACGAATGTGAATGTCGTGATACAAAATTAGGTGCAGAAGAAATAACAAGAGACATTCCAAATATAGGTGATGACCAATTAAAAGACCTAGATGAAAACGGAATTATCAGAATTGGTGCAGAAGTAAGACCTGGAGATATCTTAGTTGGTAAAGTTACACCAAAAGGAGAAACAGAACTTACAGCAGAAGAAAGATTACTTCGTGCAATCTTTGGAGAAAAGGCTAGAGAAGTTAGAGATACATCTTTAAGAGTACCACACGGAGAAGCTGGAACAATAGTAGATGTAAAAGTATTTACTAGAGAAAATTCAGACGAATTAGCACCAGGGGTAAAACAAGTAATAAGATGTTACATAGCAACAAAGAGAAAAATATCAGTTGGAGATAAAATGGCTGGACGTCACGGAAACAAAGGTGTTGTATCAAGAATACTACCAGTTGAAGATATGCCATTTATGCCAGATGGTACACCAATAGACATATTATTAAACCCACTTGGAGTACCATCTCGTATGAACTTAGGTCAAATTCTAGAAGTTCACTTAGGAATGGTAGCAAGAAAACGTGGATGGAAAATAGCAACACCAGTATTTGATGGAGCAAACCAAGAAGAAATCGAAGAATTACTTGCAGAAAGTGGTTTATCAACAGATGGAAAATCAATTCTATATGATGGAAGAACTGGAGAACCATTTGATAAACCAGTAACAGTAGGTGTTCAATATATGCTTAAACTACACCACTTAGTAGATGACAAAATCCATGCAAGGTCAACAGGACCATACTCATTAGTAACACAACAACCTCTAGGAGGAAAAGCACAATTTGGTGGTCAACGTTTTGGAGAGATGGAAGTTTGGGCACTAGAAGCATATGGTGCTGCATACACATTACAAGAAATGTTAACAGTAAAATCAGATGATGTTGTTGGACGTGTTAAAACTTATGAGGCAATAGTTAAAGGTGAAAACATCCCAGAACCAGGAATTCCAGAAGGATTCAAAGTTCTTATAAAAGAATTACAAGCTCTAGGATTAGATGTTAGACTTTATGATAATGACAAGGAATTAGAATTAAAAGAAAACATTGAAGACGCAATAGACTTTAACTTAGATGAACACAAAAAAATGGTAAGCGGAGAAAAATCAGACGTGGTTGTAGATAACGAGTTATCTGAAAACTATGTAGATGACGAAGAAGATGAAACAATGCAAGATGATGACTACGAGGAAAATGACGAATTATTTGAAAACATAGATGATAGCGAAGATGAAGATTTCATATTAAGTGATGAAGACTTAATGGATGATGACGGATTTGACGACGTAGAATAAAATAAAAATATAATTGCATATTTGCTTTAAAAAGCCCCAAAATTTAATCAAGAGGGAATTGTTCGAGCAGTGTTAAAAATTTTGGGGACAAAAGCAAAACCTAAAACTTAGGTGAGAATTGAAAAAAATTCTCAGGAGAAAGGGGCAAATAAATAATAAATGGAAGAATTAGAAACATTTAACAAGTTAAAAATAGGTATTGCATCAGATGAAAAGATAAGAGAATGGTCAAAAGGTGAGGTAAAGAAGCCAGAGACTATCAATTATAGAACATTAAAACCAGAAAGAGATGGTTTATTCTGTGAAAGAATATTTGGACCTACAAAAGACTGGGAATGTCACTGTGGTAAATATAAAAGAGTAAGATATAAAGGTGTTGTTTGTGACAGATGTGGTGTTGAAGTTACAAAATCAAAAGTAAGACGTGAAAGAATGGGACACATCGAACTTGCAGCTCCAGTTGCACATATTTGGTATTTCAAGGGAATACCAAGTAGAATTGCTCTTATGTTAGATATTTCACCAAGAAACCTAGAAAGAGTAGTATATTTTGCATTATACATAGTTACAGATAAAGGGACATCTGGACTAGAAAAATGTCAATGCTTAACAGAAAAAGAATATCGTGAAGCAGTTGAAAAATACGGAAAAGGTTCATTTAAAGCAGGAATGGGAGCAGAGGCTCTTAAAACTCTTCTTGAGGAAGTAGACTTAGAAAAATTATCAAAATCTTTAAGAAAAGAATTAGAAAATGCAAGTGAACAAAAAAGAGCAAAAATAGTAAAAAGACTAGATACAGTAGAATCATTCAGAATTTCAGGAAATAGACCTGAATGGATGATAATGAATGTTGTACCAGTAATCCCACCAGATTTAAGACCAATGGTACAATTAGATGGTGGAAGATTTGCAACATCAGACTTAAATGATTTATATAGACGTGTTATAAACAGAAATAACAGATTAAAAAGACTTCTAGAATTAGAAGCACCAGAAATCATTGTAAGAAATGAAAAAAGAATGCTACAAGAATCAGTTGATGCATTAATAGATAACTCAAGACGTGGAAGACCTGTAACAGGTGCTGGAGGAAGAGCCTTAAAATCATTATCAGACTTACTAAAAGGTAAACAAGGACGTTTCCGTCAAAACCTACTTGGAAAACGTGTTGACTATTCAGGACGTTCAGTTATAGTTGTTGGACCAGAACTTAAAATATATCAATGTGGTGTTCCAAAAGAAATGGCAGTAGAATTATTTAAACCATTTGTAATGAAAGAATTAGTTGCAAGGGGAATAGCACACAATATCAAAAATGCAAAACGTATGGTAGAAAGACTAAAACCAGAAGTATGGGGAATATTAGAGGACGTTATAAAAGACCACCCTGTAATGTTAAACCGTGCTCCAACACTACATAGACTTGGTATTCAAGCATTTGAGCCAGTACTAGTTGAAGGAAGAGCCATAAAACTTCACCCATTAGTATGTACAGCATTTAATGCCGATTTCGATGGTGACCAAATGGCTATTCACTTACCACTATCACCAGAAGCACAAGCAGAAGCAAGATACTTAATGTTATCTACAAACAACTTACTAAAACCACAAGATGGTAAAACAGTTACAGTACCTACAATAGATATGGTATTTGGTGGATACTATCTAACAATGGAAGTTCCAGGTGAACTTGGAGAAGGAAAATACTTCAAAGACCCAGAAGAAGCAATAATGGCTTATGAAAACCACGCAGTTGGAATGCACGCAAAAATTTGGGTAAGAAGAACATTAGAAATTAATGGAGAAAAGAAATCTAAAAAAGTTGAAACAACAGTGGGAAGAATCTTATATAATGACGGAATTCCACAAGATTTAGGATATGTAGATAGAACTAGCGAAGATGGAATTTTTGAATATGAAATCAACTTCCCAGTTAACAAGAAAAAATTAGGAGATTTAATTAACAGATGTATAAAAATACATGGTTTATCAGAATCTGCCGAAGTACTTGATAATGTAAAAGAAAAAGGTTTCAAATATTCTACAAAATCAGGACTTACATATTCTATGGACGACGTAAAAGTTCCAAAAGAGAAAAAAGAAATCTTAGCAAATGCAGAAAAAGAAATAGAAAAAGTAAGAAAACAATATAGAAGAGGTTTAATTACTGAAGAAGAACGTTACAAAGCAGTAGTTAATATCTGGAATAGTGCAACATTAGATGTTGGTAAAGCACTAGAAGAAAATCTAGAACCACTAAACCCAATCAACTTAATGGTTGAATCAGGTGCCCGTGGTAACATCAACCAATTAAGACAATCAGCAGGTATGAGAGGACTTATGGCAGGAACAACAGGTAAAGTTATCGAAATACCAATCAAATCAAGCTTCGCAGAAGGTCTAGATGCCCTAGAATACTTTATATCATCTCACCAAGCACGTAAAGGTCTAGCAGATACTGCTCTAAGAACAGCAGACTCTGGATACTTAACAAGAAGACTTGTAGACGTAGCACAAGAAATAATAGTAAGAGAACCAGACTGTGGATCAAATGAAGGACTAATAGTATATGACGTAAAAGATGGAAACCAATTAATCGAACCAATTCAAGAAAGATTATTAGGAAGATATCCAGTAAGAGACATTGTAAATCCAGAAACAAACGAAGTAATTGTTGATACAAACACAATGATTACAGACGAATTAGCAGACAAAATTGTTGATGCAGGAATTACAAAGGTAGAAGTACGTTCAGTACTTGGATGTCACTCAAAACATGGTGTATGTCAAAAATGTTATGGTATGAGTTTGGCGAGACACAACAAAGTTGAAATAGGAGAAACAATAGGAATAGTTGCAGCTCAATCAATAGGTGAGCCTGGTACACAGCTTACAATGAACACAAAACATGCCGGAGGCGCAATTGGTTCAGATATCACACAAGGTCTTCCAAGAGTTGAGGAGCTATTTGAAGCTCGTAAACCAAAAGGATTAGCAGTAATGACAGAAATAGCAGGAAAAGTAAAAGTAAAAGAATCAAAGAAGAAGAAAGAAGTTATTGTAACAAATGATACTGAGTCAAAAACATACACAGTACCATTTGGACCAAAAATGAAAGTAAAAGATGGAGATATGGTAGAACCAGGAGATCCATTAGTAGAAGGTTCTTTAAACCCAGCAGACATACTAGCTATAAAAGGACCAGAAGGAGTATTTGAATACCTAACAACAGAAGTACAAAAAGTTTATAGAAACCAAGGTGTTGATATAAACGATAAACATATCGAAGTTATAGCAAGACAAATGCTTAAGAAAGTAAGAGTTGAAGACAATGGAGATACAGACATGTTCCCAGGAACATTAGTAGATATGTATGAATTCGCAGACAAAAATAGAGAAGCAGTAGATAAAGGCGTAAGACCAGCTACTGGAAAACGAGTTCTACTTGGTATCACAAAAGCTTCACTTGCAACAGACAGCTTCTTATCAGCAGCTTCATTCCAAGAAACTACAAGAGTTTTAACAGAAGCAGCTATCAAAGGTAAAGAAGATGACTTAGTTGGACTTAAAGAAAACGTAATTATAGGTAAATTAATTCCAGCAGGAACTGGTATGAAAAAATACCAAGATTTACATATAAGTACAGAAAAGAAAGAAGAACCAAAACAAGAAGAAAATGTTGAGGCAGTAGAAGAATAATGTTCCGTTGGGACCGGGTCTTTTTGGTACATTGTACCAAAAAGACCCGGTCCCAACGGTGCAATAGCGAAATAATGGAAAAGAAAGGAAAAAGTAATGTACGAAAATTTTGGAATAAGCAAACAGATAGAAGAATTATCGAAAGAAGTAGAAAATGAAATCAAGCCACAATTTGAAAAAATAGAGCAAATATGTCAATCAAACAGTCTAAAAGTACTACAAGCAATGCAGAATAACCATTTATCAGGAATGCACTTAAATACATCAACAGGATATGGAATAGATGAAGCAGGAAGAGATAAGATAGAAGAAATATATGCTCAAATTTTCAAAGCAGAAGATAGTTTAGTAAGAAGTCAATTAATATCAGGTTCACATGCATTAGCAGTAACCTTGCAAGGACTACTAAGACCAAATGACACAATGATATCTATTACAGGATTACCTTATGATACATTACAAACAGTAATAGGAATAGGAGAAATTTCAGGGCCAAGTTCGTTAAAAGCATTTGGAATAAAATATGAGCAAATAGATTTAAAAGATAAAGAATATTTTGACACGGAGAAAATAGTAGAAAGACTAGCTAAAAAAGATGTAAAATTAGTAGAAATCCAAAGGTCAATAGGATATTCAACAAGAAAAAGTATAAGCATAGAAAAAGTAGAAGAAATAATTAAAGAAATAAGAAAAGTAAACCAAGAAGTTATAATAATGGTAGATAACTGCTACTGCGAATTTGTAACAGAAAAAGAACCAATAGAAGTTGGAGCAGACATAGCAGTTGGCTCATTAATAAAAAATCTAGGTGCAGGAATAGCAACAAGTGGAGCTTATGTAGTAGGTAAAAAAGACTTAATAGCTCTTGTTGCAGATAGACTAACAGGACTTGGAAAAGAAATAGGACCATCAATGGGTCAAAACACAAATTACTTAAAAGGCCTATTTTTCGCACCATCAGTTGTTGCAAGTTCATTAAAAACAATGGTATTTGCAAGTAGAATGCTAGAAAAATTGCGGATATAATACAAGTCCGAAATATAATGAACCAAGAGTAGATATTGTTCAAAATATAATCTTTAATGACAAAGAAAAATTAATAAAATTTTGCCAAGGAATTCAATCAGGTTCACCAATAGATAGTTATGTAACTCCTGTTCCAAGCCCAATGGCTGGATATGAGGACGAAGTTATAATGGCGGCAGGAACTTTTGTCGATGGCGCTACAATTGAGCTTAGTTGTGATGCACCAATAAGAGAGCCTTATATTGCTTATATGCAAGGTGGCTTGACTTATGAGTATGGCAAACTTGGAGTTATGAAGGCAATTGAGTTTATGAGATAATTGAACCATTGGGACCGGGTCTTTTTGGTGCATTATTGCATTGCACCATTGAACCATTGGGACCGGGTCTTTTTGGTACATTAATTTTTATAGATTTTTAGAAAAATCTAAATACAAAAGTATAAAGGAGACTTATTTGACGAAACAAATTAGAAAATTTAGTACATCAGATGTATATCATATTATTATAAAAGGAAACAATGATAGCGATATTTTTTATGATGATATGGATAGAAAAATATTTATAGAGAAGGTAAAATTAACAAAAAAAGAATTTAAATATAAAGTGTATGCATATTGTTTGATGAGCAATCACGTTCATATGGTTATAGAAGTGCCAAAAGAAAATTTATCAAAAGCAATTCAAAGTTTAACTATTAGATATGTAAGTTATTTCAACAAAAAATATGACCGAAAAGGTCCATTTGTTCAGAATAGATTTAAAAGTAAGAATATTGAAAATCAAAGATATTTTTTAGAAGTTTGTAGATATGTTCATAGAAATCCGGAAAAAGCAGGTATAGAATATACATTTAAGTATAAATGGAGTAGTTACCAAGAATATATTGGAAAAGAAATAATTATTGATAAAAAGACTTTAATGTATTATTTAAATAATAACATTGGTGAATTTATAAAATATACAAATAAGACTGAGAATATAGATGAAATAATGAATTTAGCAGATTTTGAATTAAGTAGTAAATTAGATGATGGAGAAGTTATAGATATAATATTAAAAAGATTGAATGTAAAAACTATTGATGAGGTAATAAACTTTTTTAAAGATAAGGAAAATAAAAAACAAATAATAAACTTAAAGGATATAAAAGGCATTACAATAAATCAATTATCAAGAATAATTAGAGTAGATAAAAGGATAATTTCTAAAAGCTGGAAATGAAATATGCACTGAAAATACACAGTTACAAAAGAATATTGTACCAAAAAGACCCGGTCCCAATGGTGCAATGTGCACCAAAAAGACCCGGTCCCAATGGAACAAATGAAACATGTTACTCAACTGTAACCGATTTCGCCAAATTTCTAGGCTTATCAACATCCAATCCTTTCTCCTTAGAAACAAAATAACCCAAAAGTTGTAAAGGAACGATAGTAACAATAGAAGATAGATAAACGCAAGTATTAGGAACAATCACAACATTATCAAACAAAGAAAGATTAACTTCTTTACTAACAGCTTCAGAAACAACAGCAGTAGTAACAGCACCTCTAGTAATAATTTCTTCCATATTACTTACAGTTTTCTTAACCAAATTCAAATCAGTCATAATACCAATAACATTAACACCCTTTTCAATCAAGGCAATAGTACCATGTTTTAATTCACCAGCTGCATAGCTTTCGGAATGAATATAAGAAATTTCTTTTAATTTCAAAGAGGCCTCCAAGGCTGTTGCATAATCCATGCCTCTACCTAAATAAAATACATCATGTTCTTTAAAAATGCTTTTAGCAATTTCTTGAATGTTAGAAGTATCTTTTAAAATAGTTTCAATTTTATTAGGTATTATTAGCAATTCCTTCTTTAATTCATCCAAAACACTAGTATCAGCACTTCCGAGTACTTCCGCAAAATATATAGCTAACAAAGACATAAGTGTGATTTGAGATGTATATGCTTTAGTTGATGCAACTGCAATTTCAGGACCGGCGTGTGTGTAAAGTGTATAATTAGCTTCTCTAGCTATCGAACTTCCTATAACATTTGTAATTGCAAGTGTTTTAGCGCCATGTGATTTTGAAAGTTTTAATGCTGCCAAAGTATCTGCAGTTTCACCTGATTGGCTTATGAAAATACATAATGTTTTGTCATCTATTAATGGATTTCTATATCTAAATTCTGATGCAATATCAACTTCTACATGAATTTTACAAAGATTTTCTATTGTATTTTTTACGCAAAGCCCAACGTGCATAGCAGTACCACAAGCAACTATATAAATTTGATGTAAAGAACTTAAAAATTCCTTACTAAAGTCGGAATCTAATTCACTAAAGTTACATTTATTTCCATCTAATCTTGAACCAATAGTTTCACGAATAGCTTTAGGTTGTTCCATAATTTCTTTAAGCATATAATCCTCAAAACCATCTTTATCAGCGGCCATAGCGTCCCAAGTAATTGTTGTAGTTTCCTTAGAAATTTCATTTAAATCTTTATCATAAAATTTGATATTATCTCTTGATAATAGAACATATTCATAATTATCTAACAAATAAAAATCCTTTGTATAACTCAAAATAGCAGGAATATCTGAGGCAACATAACTTTCACCATTTCCTTTACCAACAACTAAAGGACTGTCTTTTCTAACAACAATCATATTATCAGGCATATATTTTGATAAAATTTCAAGTGAAAAGCTTCCAATTAGGCTATCACAAGTCTTTTTAACAGCTCTTAATAATTTTAAATCATCATGCCCATCATCTTTATTATAGTAATAATGTATCAAATTAGGAACAATTTCAGTATCTGTATCTGAAATAAAATGATATCCATTTTTGATTAACATATTTTTAAGTTCAATGTAATTCTCTATAATACCATTATGAACAACTGCGATTGATTCTGAGTTATCCAAATGTGGGTGAGAATTTATTTTTGAAGGAATACCGTGAGTTGCCCATCTTGTATGAGCAATACCAATTGATCCTTCTAATTTTTTAGGATCTTCTAAATTATAAAGGTTTTCAACACGACCTTTGTCTTTAGCAACCTTAATTGAGTCTTTTTCCAAAGTTGCAATTCCAGCTGAATCATAACCTCTATACTCTAATTTTGAAAGTCCTGCAAGTAAAATAGGACTAGCTTTTTGGAATCCAATATATCCAACAATTCCACACATAAAAATCTCTCCTTTTTTAAATATATTTGGAATTGAAAGCATTACTTTAATTTAATGTTTGTTATAATGTCACCATTATTTTTTAACTAAATCTTTGGTAAAGTAAATACCACCAAGGCATCCGCCGAATATTTCGATAACCTTGGACCTCGTCAACATAAATTTATTATGTCCTGGCGCTTATTTTTTTGTATTGGGGACGGTTCTTTTTGCGAAAAGAACCGTCCCTAATCAGAAATTTTGCAAAAGGAACCGTCCCCAATCCGAAATTACTTTCAATTTATACAGTATATTATAATAATATAAAAAATGTTTCAAGTCTTTTCACAAAAAAATTCAAAAAAACTGTTTTCAAAAAATACAAATCCTGTTATAATAAAATGGTATCAAAGAGAGGGGAAAAAGATGGACAAACTAACTGTATTAATAAATGAATCAAAAATAAATGCACGACTTGATGAGCTTGCAAAAGAAATAATGAGAGATTATAAAGACGAAGATATTGTATTTGTAGGAATTCTAAGAGGTGCAGCAATGTTTATGGTTGAACTTGCAAAAAGAATAAAAAATAATGTTGAATTTGAATTTATACAACTAGAAAGCTATGAAGGAACGGAAAGTACAGGTGTTGTAAAACTAAGACAGGAATTAACAGGAAAAATTGAGGATAAAAATATAATAATAATTGAGGATATAATAGACACAGGTAGAACTTTAGAATATTTAAGGAACCATATAAAAACATTTAGCCCAAAAAGTGTAAAAATTTGTGCATTACTTAGCAAACCATCAAGAAGAATTTTCGAATTAAATGTTGATTATATAGGATTTTCAATACCAGATGAATTTGTTGTAGGATTCGGAATGGACTATAATCAGAAATATAGAAATTTACCATATATTGGTAAAATCGGTTAAAGAAGGAGTCAAAGATGTTTGACATAAAAGAAGAACTAAGAAAGTTGCCTAAAGACCCAGGTGTATATTTGATGAAAGACAAAGATGATAATATCATTTATGTTGGAAAAGCAGTGAATTTGAAAAATAGAGTAAGTTCATATTTTAGAAAAACAAACAAAACAGATAGAATACTCAAAATGGTATCTCAAATAGACCATTTTGAGTATATTGTCGTAAGTAATGAAGCAGAAGCATTAATTTTGGAATGCAATCTTATAAAGAAAAACAGACCAAAATATAATGTTTTATTAAAAGATGATAAAACTTATCCATACATAAAAATTGATGTGAAATCAGATTACCCAAATGTAATTATTACAAGAAGACTTTTAAATGATGGAGCAAAATATTTTGGACCTTATGCTAACCCGGGTGCTGCAAAGGAAATGGTTAATTTTATAAAGGAAAAATATAAAATAAGGCAATGTAGGAATTTTAAATCAAATACTAGAGCTTGCCTAAATTTCCATATAAAAAGATGTTTAGCACCTTGTATTGGTAATATAAGTAAAGAAGATTATAGAAAGCAAATTGATGAGATAATTGATTTGTTAGAAGGTAAAACTGATAAAATAATAAAAGACCTAAAACATCAGATGAAAGAGGCATCTGAAAAATTGGATTTTGAAAATGCGGCTTATATTAGAGATAGAATGTTGGCGATTGAAACTGCATCCCAAAAGCAAAAGGTTTCAAATATTTCTGAAAATAATATAGATGTTATAGGTATGGCAAAATCTGAATTAGAGGTGTGTATAGAAATCTTTTTTGTTCGTGGTAGTAAAATGATAGGCAGGGAACATTACTTTTTCGATAATTTAGGTGATATGGATGATGGTGAAATAATATCTGGTTTTATCAAACAGTATTATATGGATAATTTAAATATTCCTAATAAAATTATGGTAAGTAGGGAGTTAGAAGATGAGGTAGCCTTAGAAGAATGGCTTGGAGGTAAAACTACACACAAGGTCACAATTCATAGCCCTAAAAAAGGTACGAAATTGAGATTTGTGGAGATGGCAGATAAAAATAGTAAAGTTACATTGGAAAACAAAGAAAAGACGCAAAATTCGATTCTCGTTGAATTGAAGGATAAATTACAGATGGATAGATTGCCAAGAAAAATTGAAACATATGATATCTCAAATATTTCTGGTGAATTTATGGTTGCAGCTATGTGTGTTATGGAAGATGGAGCAATTAAAAAGAATTTATCTAGAAGATTTAAGATTAAAACTGTAATTGGTCAAGATGATCCACGTTCGATGGAGGAAGTTATAACAAGAAGATTAAAACATTCAATAGAAAACCCAGATGACAAAGGTTTTGGCAAACTTCCTGATGCGATTTTTGCTGATGGTGGTATTACTCAGATTAGAGCAGTTAGAAGAGCAGTTGATAAATATGGTGTTGATATTAAGATTTTTGGTATGGTTAAAAATGACAAGCACCAAACTAGAGCTTTGATGGATGAGGATAGAAATGAGGTTGAAATTTCGGAAAGGTTGTTTAATTTGATTACTTTGTTTCAGGATACGGTTCATGATACTGCTGTTTTCTATCATAGAAAGCTTAGAGATAAGGCTTTAACTAGTTCTGAATTGGATGAGATTGATGGAATTGGTGAGGCTAAGAAGAAGGAACTTTTGCGAGTGTTTGGTAGTGTGGAGAAGATTAAATGTGCAGATGTTGAAGAGATTATGAAGGTAAAGGGAATTAGTAAGGAGTTAGCTGAGAAAATTAAATATAAGTTGAATAAATAATTATATTTTGATTTAAAATGAAAAACACCACTTTGGAAAAATTCCTCTGTGGTGTAAGGGGCTGCCTAGTGTATTGCAAAAAACAATAACACATAGGCTATAATGCCTATAATCCCAAATCCTCGGGTAAGGTAAAGGGTTAAGACAGCCCACAAAACGGCACCTATTATATGCCGTTTTTGAGTTAATATGTTTAACAGTGCAAGGGTCACCATAAGGTGATAAAACAGGATGCTTAATACAGTATACTGCATTAAACATGCAACTGTTCCGATGAGCTGAGAAACAATTAACGTTAAAAATAAAACCCGGTTCTTTTTTTTCATCGTAAAGAACCCTCCTTTCTTCAAAAAACAAACTTCAGTTACTATCTTCAATTATACTATAATCTGCAATAAAAGTCAAATTATGTAAATTAAAGAAAGAAGGAATATAATGAAAATAAAAGAATTAAGATTACTAAATATAACAATAAAGCAAAACGATAAAATACTTTATCAAGGGAAAACAGAAGAAATTCCAAATGATTTAAGAGAAAAAGAATATAATAAAATCTACTTCGAAGGGGTAGATGTAATAGTAGAAATATAAAAAACCCAAAGCCATGTCCAGGGCTCTGAGTTTTTTATTTGCTTGTGATTTTGGTATAAAGGTATAAAAACCCCTTCACTACCAAAAACGCAGCTACTCCAGCACAGGCGGTTGGTTGGTTAAACCAACAAAAAGGCTCTACCATCCAAGGTGCTGAAATCGGAATCATGAAGAGTTGGCGGCAGCCAAACAAAACGATGACTCCTAATACTGCCTCAAGTGCTGCGACCTGAGGACTTGCGGCTGTTATTACAACAGCCAAAGCAAACAGCAACGAAATTACTGTTGCATTGTCGTGTCCCATGCCGGTATACCATGATAAGAATATAAATACTGTAAATGGTGTACCAGCATATTCCATAAGTATATTCCAAAAGCTATTGACTTTTTTCATATATGGATGCTCCTTCCTTTTTACTGAGAAATAGGGCATAACACGAAGTTATGGGACAGAAACCCTACTATATTTACGGTAACTACCTGGTTATATAGAACCAAAGATTAACATAATTATACAACATTATGTCTAAAAAATCAAATAAAAAATAAAATTTATAAAATAAATTACAACATTGACATAAATAAATGCGATTGCTATAATCTAATAACAAAACATTACTCAAAACTGAAAGGAGCAAAGCAATGAACTGGACACCCGAACAATCCCAAGCAATCTATAAAAAAGACAGTAACATCCTAGTTGCAGCAGCAGCAGGAAGTGGAAAAACAGCAGTATTAGTAGAAAGAATAATAAATAAAATAATAAAAGAAAAAATAAATATAGATAGGCTCTTAGTAGTAACATTTACAAATGCAGCAGCATCAGAAATGAGAGAAAGAATATTAAAATCAATTTATCAAATAATAGATAGTGAAGAACCACAAGATGAAGAAACAATAAATCACTTACAAAGGCAAATAACACTATTAAATAAAGCAAATATCTGTACAATAGACTCATTCTGCCTAGACGTAATAAAAAATAACTTTTTTGAAATAGAAATATCGCCAAATTTCAGAATAGCAGATACAGCAGAAATTGACTTATTAAAACAAGAGGTGCTAGAAAAACTATTTGAAGAAAAATATGAAAATCATGACCAAGACTTTGAAAAATTAGTGAAAACATATACATCATATAGAGATGATACACCTTTAAAAGATATGATTTTTAGAATTTATACATATATAGAATCAAATCCATTTCCATTAAAATGGCTAAAAGAGCAGGTGGAAAAATTTAATATAAAAGACATAAAACAAGATTTTTCAAATACAGAATGGGGAAAAATTTTACTTCAAAATATAAAAGAAGAACTGGAAGATTGCATAAAAAAATTAAAAGCAGAAGAAAAAAGGCTATCAGTTGAAAGTGAACTTGAACAATATGAAAGAGTAATTTCGTCTGATATCCAGCAATTAGAAATGGTATATGGAAATCTTGAAAGTTGGGATAAGGCATATAATTTGATAAATAATGTAGAATTCTTAAAATGGCCTGTTTCAAGAAAAATAACTAATCCTGAAAAAGATAGAGCAAAAGCAATAAGAGATAAAGTCACAAAAGATTTTAAAGCAAAAAGGACAAAAGTTTTTACAGCAAATTCGGAAATAGCAAATGAGGATTTAATAGAAATGTATGAAGTTTTATCGAAACTTGAAAAATTAATAGTAGATTTTGATAAAGAATTTTCAAAAAATAAGAAAGATAGAAACATTGTAGATTTTAGTGATGTTGAGCATTTAGCACTTAAAATTTTAGTAAAAGAAGAGAATTTGCCATCTGAAATTGCAAAAAAATATCAAGAGAAATTTGTGGAAATTGCAATAGATGAATACCAAGATAGTAATTTAGTACAAGAATATATTTTAACTTCAATATCAAATGGAAAAAATATTTTTATGGTTGGAGATGTTAAGCAAAGCATTTATAAATTTAGACAAGCGATGCCAGATTTATTTTTAAGTAAATATAGTAATTATAGTGAAAATGAGGCAAATGAAAAAGGTTTAAAAATAAAGCTTTTTAAGAACTTTAGAAGTAGAAAAAATGTGCTTGATTTTACTAATCTTATATTTGAAAATATAATGGGAGAAAAAATTGGAGAAATAGATTACACAGAGGAGGAATATTTAAATTTAGGAGCAAATTACGTAGAAAGTAAAGAAGATTTAGTTTCTGAAATTGATATATTAGATGTGACAGAAGATGATGATGACGAAAATCGAGAAGATGTAGAGATAACAGAAAATACACAAGATGAATTATTAGAAGAAATAGAAAAAGTAGAAGATATAGAGTTAGAGGCAAAATTTGTTGCACAAAAAATAAAGGAGTTGATAGATAGTAAATTTCAAGTATATGATAACAAAAAAGGAGAATTTAGAGATATTCATTTTAGAGATATTGTAATACTTTTACGTTCAACGAAAAATAAGGCAAATATATTTGAAAAAGAATTAACTAATCTAAATATAAATGTATATTCTGACACATCTCAGGAATACCTAGAATCTTATGAGATACAAGTAATTATGGATTTATTAAAAATCATAGATAATCCATATCAAGATATACCACTTGTGCATGTAATGTTATCAAGCATAGGAATGTTTACAGATGATGACTTGTTGGAAATAAGATTATGTGACCAAAATGATGATTTTTATACTACATTATTAAAATCTAGATTGTCTGTAAGAGAAGAACTTAAAGAGAAAATAGAAAAATTTTTAAGTAAAATAGAGGATTTTAGAGAAAAAAATGGGTATATGGATTTAGATGAACTTATTTGGACTATTTATGAGGAAACAGGTTTCTTAAATTATGTAGCTTTAATGCCAAATGGTGCTTTAAGAGTTGCAAATTTGAAAATGCTTTTTGAGAGAGCTAAACAATATGAAAGTGCATCATTTAAGGGATTATTCAATTTTATAAACTTTATCGAAAGAATAAAACTAGGAAGTGGAGATTTAGGTGCCGCAAAGCTTATTGGGGAAAATGAAGATGTTGTAAGAATTATGAGTATCCACAAAAGTAAAGGATTAGAGTTTCCAGTTGTGTTCTTATCTTGCACAGGTTCAGGATTTAATATGATGGATTTAAATAGTGATATTTTATTACATCAAAAAATTGGAATTGGTGTAAAATATATTGATTATGATAGACAAATAAAATATGATACAATTTCAAAATTAGCATTAAGAGAAAAGCTATTAGAAGAAAATTTATCAGAGGAAATGCGTATTTTATATGTTGCTTTAACAAGAGCAAAAGAAAAAATTTATGTTACAGGTGTTAAAAAAGATTTTCAAAAAAACAAGGAAAAGATGCAGGAATTAGTGGATATTTATAAAAAGGAAAATGGAAAAATAAACCCTATTTTGATAAAAAAATATAAAAAATATATTGATTGGATTCTACTTGTTTATATGTATAATTTTGAGAATTTACATGATATCCTAAAAATAAATACATTGAAAAGAAAAGATGTATTAAAAACAATAAAAAAGGAAGAAAGGGAAGAGATAGATATTTTTAAGGTTTTAGAAGAGAAATCAAAAGATGTAAATCAAGAGGACATATTAAGGTTAAAAAATCAATTAATATTTGAATATAAATATAAAGAATTAAGTGATATTCCAACTAAAGAATCTGTTACAAATATTGTTCATAAAAATATAGTATTGGAACCCTTTAAGCAAGAAAATGAAGAGAAAGATGAATTTAAGGAAAGTAACATAGAGCTACATAAACCTAAATTTTTGATTGGAACTGAAGAAGAAGAAATTACACCAGCTAAAAGAGGTACTTTAGTGCATTTGTGTATGAAAAATTTAGATTTTAGTAGAGATTATAGTTTGGATGATGTAAAAAATTTAATAGATGATCTAGAGGCAAGAAGAATTATAACATCTAAGGAAAAAGAGACAATAAATCCTTGGGTTATATTTAAATTTACAAAGTCTAATATTTGGAATGAACTTAAAGAGGCTAAAGAATACCATAAAGAAGAGGCTTTTTATATTAATGTTCCGGCAAAGTATGTTATGGATACAACTTTAGATGAAAATATTTTGGTTCAGGGTATTATAGATTTGTATTATATTACTAAAGATGATAAACTGGTACTTTTAGATTATAAAACTGATTTTGTGGAACAAAAAGAACCGGTCCCAATGGGGCAGAACCCAAAAAGAACCGGTCCCAATGGGGCAAGTGATGAAGAAATGTTAATAAATAGACATAAGCCTCAACTTATGCTTTATAAAGAGGCTTTGGAAAGTGGTTTGAATAGAAAAGTTGATAGAGTTTGGATTTATTCTACTGGATTGGGGAAAGGAATATTGATTAAATAATTTGATTATATAATAAATAAAATTATTGGTAATATAAAAAGAGGAGGAGCCTAGGTTGCAAATTACCCAGGCTCATTTTTTGATGAATTTACAGAATAAGTCTGTTAAATTCAAGAATTGTAGTTAGGTTTTTTGATGCATCGTCTGTAAAAAAATACATTATATGCGGATTTTCTGCATGTACAGATTGGCTGAAAAATCTACATAATTCAATAGAGTATGTGAACCCTTTTTCGTACAGTTCCATCGGAGACACTTCTGTCTTCATACCTGTGTTGGTATTACAAACCTGAAATGCATTGTTTTCAAACCCAATTTCGATATTATCTACTTCATTTCTATTTTCCTTCATATGGAAGTCCTCTCTTTCTTATGCAAAACAAACTTTAGTTAACATAATAATCGTATCATCAAATATGTAATATGTCAATAACTAAAATATGTCAAAAATATTTTTTTATTGTCGAAAATGTGTTATAATAAAAAATGTAAATATATTTAGAAAATAAAAATATTAGTTTGTTTTTAATTTTGGCTAAAAAGCCAATTACATAAATAAAGGTAAAATTCATATAAGGAGGACCAAAAACATGGAAAGAAAAATCATCTATGGAACAGACTATGAAGGACTTAAGAATGTTCTTACAGAAGAGCGAGCAAAGGGAAAAACTATGGTAATGACATGTGGAACGTTTGATCTGTTTCATGTAGGGCACATGCGGATGTTAGCGGCTGCAAAAGAAAAAGGCGATATTCTTGTTGTGGTTGTAAAAAGTGACAGAGCAGCAGCTTTGAAAAAAGAAGATCCACCTGTCCTTAATGAAGAAATACGAATGGAAACAATCGCTAATTGCATATCAGCAGATTATGTAATTATGGCTGACTATGATCCATTTAGATCAGTTCCATTCACCTTTGAAAACACTCCGTCATACGAGTGGTTAAATATCTTTACTCCTGTGATTGGGGCATTGAAACCAGACATCTTTGTACATGAAGATAACATAGCAATAAGAGATGCAAGAAAACAATTATTTGAAAAGTATGAAGTTGAAGGCATTCTGCAACCAAGAACACAGGGAATTAGTACAACCGGAATTATTGACAAGATAAAAACAAGGTTGCTATTGAAAATGCAGCAATGAGGTAAGGATATAGTAAATGTGGAAATCAGAAATGATTTCCACATTTACTATAAATATAAACGAACAAATATTTGACAAAAACTCAAATATATGATATATTAAAACAGAAAAAGAGGTGTGACTTATGAACAAAATATATATATCAATAGATTTAAAAAGCTTTTACGCATCAGTAGAATGCAAAGAAAGAGGACTAGATCCAAACACAACTAATCTAGTAGTAGCAGATAAAACGAGAACCTCCAAAACAATATGTCTAGCAGTAAGTCCATCATTAAAAGCCTACAGAATACCAGGAAGAGTAAGATTATATGAAGTAATACAAAAAGTAAACCAAATAAACTTTGAAAGAAGAAGAAAAATAGGAGGTCTACAATTCGAAGGAAAATCTTATGACGAAATAGAATTAAGAAAAAATCCCAAATTAGAATTAGACTACATAATAGCACCTCCAAGAATGGCATTTTATATGAAATACAGCACGAAAATATATAACATATATTTAAAATATTTTTCAGAGGAAGATATATATGTATATTCAATAGATGAAATATTTTGTGACTTAACACCATACTTAAAAATATATAAAATGAGTGCTAAAGAATTAGTTACAAAAGTAATACAAGATGTATACGAAACAACAGGAATAACGGCTACAGCAGGAATAGGAACAAATTTGTATCTATGTAAAGTAGCAATGGACATAGTTGCAAAACACGTAAAACCAGACAAAAATGGAGTAAGAATAGCAGGATTAGATGAAATGACATATAGAAAATTATTATGGGCACATACTCCAATAACAGACTTTTGGAGAGTAGGAAAAGGATATAGTAAAAGACTAGAAAAATATAAAATATACACAATGGGAGATGTAGCAAGAGCATCTTTAGAAAGAGAAGAATTACTATATAAATTATTTGGAATAAATGCAGAATTACTAATCGACCATGCTTGGGGATATGAACCATGTACAATAAAAGAAATAAAAGAATACAAACCAGAAACAAACAGTATAAGTTCAGGACAAGTATTACATTGTCCATATGATTATGAAAAGACAAAATTAATTGTAAAAGAAATGACAGAATTACTAGCACTAGATTTAGTAGAAAAAAAGCTAGTTACTGACCAAATAGTGTTAACAATAGGATATGATGTAAAAAACTTAAAAAATGAAGAAATAAGAAAAACTTACAAAGGAGAAATAACAGAAGATAGATATGGAAGAAAAGTACCAAAACATGCGCATGGCACAACAAATTTAGACCATAAAACCTCATCTACAAAATTAATAATGGAGGCAGTTACAAAATTATATGATAACATTATAAATCCAAAACTCCTTACAAGAAGAATAAATATAACAGCAAACAAAGTTGTAAGAGACGAAGAGGCAAATAAAAAGAATAACTTTGAACAAATAGACCTATTTACAAATTATGAAGAAATAAATAAAAAGAGAAAGCAAGAAGAAAAGGAAAAAAATTTACAATACACCATGATTAATATAAAAAAGAAATATGGAAAAAATGCGATATTAAAAGGAATGAACCTAGTAGAAGGCGGAACAACAATAGAAAGAAATGGACAGGTAGGGGGACATAAGGAATAAAAGGAGAATATTAAATGAGAAGAATAGATGAATATAAAGATATTATAAATTTACCTCATCATGTATCCAAAAAACACCCTCAAATGTCAATTGAGGCACGAGCTGCACAATTTGGAGCATTTGCAGCACTTACAGGATATGAAGATGAGATTGAAGAAATGGCAAAAATTAGTATTGAAGAAAGAGAGTTAGGAAATGGCATCGAGTACGAAGAAAAAATTGAAGAATGATATAAAAAAAATATATAAAGAACCAATAAAAGAAGAGATGGAAACAACAATAAATGTTTTATATAAAGAAAATAAATTATCTATTTATACAAATAAAGTAGATTTACAAAAACAATTAAATAAGTTAATAGGTAAACCTGTTAAAGAATATAAAATTAAACGAAGTATAGTAGGTAGTTTGTGGGAAATATCTTTGAATGATAAAATAAAAATTCAAAAGATTATTGTGAAAGCAAATGTGTATGAGCTGTAATAAAATCATTGACATCGATAAATAAGAATGTTATAAAGTGGATATAATGATAAGGGAGGAAAGAAATATGTATAAAAATATAGAAAAAAAGAAAATTTTAGAATTAAGGGAACAAGTACAATATCAGGAAGGACAAGTAGTAAGTAAAACTTTAGTACAAAATGAATTGGTAAGTGTTACAATATTTTCATTTGACAAGAATGAAGAAATATCAACACATGCATCAGGAGGAGATGCAATGGTTACAGTATTAGAGGGAAAAGGAAAATTTACAATAAATGGAGAAGAATATATATTAGAAGAAGGTCAAACTATAATTATGCCAAAAGATGAGCCACATAGTGTATATGGAGAAGAAAAATTTAAAATGTTACTTATAGTATCTTTCTAGAAGATAGGTACTAAAAGGAGTAGACAATGCTAGAAAAAGTTAGATGTAAATGGTGTAACCTAAAAAATCCATTATATGTAAAATATCATGATGAAGAATGGTGTAGAACAAATTTTGATGAAAAATATTTATATGAAATGCTTATACTAGAATCTTTTCAGGCAGGACTTTCATGGGAGTGTGTATTAAACAAAAGAGAAGATTTTAGGAAAGCATATGATAATTTTGATATTGATAAAATATGTAAATATAGCGATAAAAAAATTGAACGATTATTATCAGATGAGAAAATAATAAGAAATAAATTAAAGATAAAAGCAAGCGTAAACAATTCTAAAATTTTTAAAAATATACAAGAAGAATATAGGACGTTTTATAATTATCTAAAAACATTTACAAAAGACAAAACTTTTTATGAAATTGATAAAACGACATCTGAGTTATCAGATTTAATTTCAAAGGATTTGCAAAAAAGAGGAATGAAGTTTGTTGGAAGTACGATAATATATTCATATTTGCAGGCAATAGGTGTTATTTATTCACATGATAAGCAATGTTTTTTATATAAAATGTAGGAGTTTAAAAAGAAAAAATGAGTTCAAATAAGAGAAAATTTAAAGTGAAATCAAAGAAAACAATTAATAGTTTTAAATATGCAATACAAGGGATATTGTCATCATTTAAGACCGAAAGAAATATGAAAATACATATTTTTATAATGATTTTAGTTATTTGTGCAGGAATTATACTAAAAATAAATAAATATGAATGGATTGTTTGCATATTATGTTTTGCAATAGTAATTGGTGGAGAATTATTAAATACAGCGATTGAAACAGTAGTAGATATTGCAATGCCATATAAAAATGAAAAAGCGAAAATTGCAAAAGATGTCTCTGCAGGAGCGGTTTTAGTATTAGCAATAGGTGCAGCAATATGTGGATTGATAATTTTTGTGCCAAAAATATTTTAATAAATGTAAAAAGGAGAATTTTTAAGATGAAAAAAAGATTATATAAAATAGAACAAGGAAAAAAGATAGATGGAGTATGTGGAGGAATAGCAGAATATTTTGATATAGACCCAACAATTGTAAGGCTAGCATGGGTTTTATTTACAGCTTGTGCAGGAAGCGGAATAATTGCATATATAATAGCAGCACTTGTTATGCCTAAAAAGTCAGATTTAGATATTGACTAATAACCCCAAAATAGGAGGAAAAATATAATGAATGCTAAGAAAATGATAGTAATGGACTTAGATGGAACATTATTAAATGAAAAGAGTGAAGTAAGTGAAAAGACTAAAAATTATTTAAATATATTAAAACAAGAAGGATATATAATAGTAATAGCGACTGGAAGAATATTAAAAACAACACTTTTAGGTACCGATGAAGCTGAATTTGCAAGCTATATAGTAGCAGATGCAGGAGCAGCTGTATATAAAATGAAAAATAAAAAATGGGAAGAAGTATATGCAAGTTTAATTTCAAAAAATATTGCAGAAGAGATTATTTCAGAATTTGATGAAGAAAAGTTTAAATATATTAATATATGTTCAAAAGATTATATTGATATGTATGCTAAAAAATATTTTTCTTCCAAAAAAATTATAAGAAAATATACTGATAAAAATAAGATTATTGAAAATATTGACAAAATAATTCATATAGAAGTTGCTTTTTGGAAAAATGACTTTATAGAAGAGTACCGAAAAAAATTTATAAAAAAATATCCAGAACTAGACATAAAAATAATGCAAGATTCTTTTAATGATGTACAATGGATAGAACTATTTAATAAAGGCACAGGAAAATATAATGGAATAAATAGAGTGGCTCAAATAGAAAATATAAAAAATGAAAATATTATTGCATTTGGTGATGGTTTAAATGACATTGATATGATTGAAAAATGTGGAGTAGGAGTTGCCATGAAAAATGCTTTAATAGATGTAAAACAAAAGGCAAATTTTATTACTGATAAAAGTAATTCGGAGGATGGAATAATAGATTTTTTAGAAAAATATTTATAAAGTAGTTGGCAAATAAAGATGGTAAAAATAATGGGTATAAAAGCTTATTATTTTTACCAAATTTTAATCGTTTCTTAATAAAAAATTAATAATATATGGTGGAAAAAATAAAAAAATTAAAGTATAATTATTAAAGTTTAAAAATTAATATTAAAAGAGGTAAAATATGAAGGAAAAAATAAGAGGATTTATTATTAAGAATTTAAAATGGATTATATTATTTATTTGTTTGATTGGCTTTTTAGCATTAGCAGAAGATGTATTTAATAAAGAAATAATGAATGGAGATATAATAGGATATAAAATGGTATCAAAATTTTTAATATCCGATTTTGCAACTCCAATAGCAAAATTTATCACGAATTTTGGAGGAGCAATTTTTTTAGTTGTATTAACGGTTACACTAGTTGTATTAGTAAAAAATAAGAAAATTAGTTTATCGATTTTTTCTAATTTAGTGATTATAACAGGATTAAATCAATTGTTAAAAAGAATTTTACAAAGACCACGTCCAACTGAATTCAGAATAGTAGAAGAAACAGGATATAGTTTTCCATCAGGACATTCTATGGTAAGTATGGCTTTTTATGGATATTTAATATATTTGATTTATAAATATGTAGAAAACAAATATATTAAATGGATTTTAATTGTACTTTTAAGTTGCTTGATAGTAGGAATAGGAACAAGCCGAATTTATCTTGGAGTACATTATACAAGTGATGTTTTAGGTGGATTTTTGATTTCTATTTCATATTTAGTAATTTACATAAGTGCGGTAAATAAGTTTTTGATAGGAAAAGATAATGGAAATGAGGAAGAATAATTTAATAGGCAAAAAATATAATAAGTGACAATTTAACAAAAATAATACAGTCACAAAATTTAGAAAAACAGATTTCTAGTATTATGAATGATTATATGAAAAATGCGATGGGTAGTATAAGTAAAAGTCTATGCCATAGTAAAGTAAACATTAAAAACAGGAGATTAAGTTTGAAAAATAATTGTAAAATACAATAGTTTTAATCAAATTTTGTGCCTTACAAGAAAGGAATGTCGGTAAAAATGAACAAAAAAGAATTAAAAGAAAAAATAAAAAGTTATAAGCAGGAATATAAGAGATTACCTTTTTTTAGAAGATGTATTAATGTAATAATAAAACACATGGATTATTGTTTTTATAAACTTTTAATATATTCACAAAAATATAGATATTATAAAACAGAATACAAAAGCGAAAAAAGAATGAAAAAATTATTATTATCAATTTATTATGGAAGAAAATTTTTCAAATACTGTAAATTAACAGATTGTGAAGTATATAGCGAATTGGGAAAGAATGTAAACATTTTTCATAAAGGTATAATTATTAATCATGATGCAATTATTGGTGATGGGGTTAGATTTCATGGACACAATTGTATTGGGAATAATGGGAAGGATAACAAGGCACCAATAATCGGAAAAAATGTGGATATAGGTGTAGGAAGTGTAATAATTGGAAATGTTGAAATTGCTGATAATATAACAATTGGTGCAAATTCAGTTGTTACTAAGTCATTTTATGAAAGACGGGATAACCATAGTTGGTAATCCTGCACATAAGATTTAAAATGGACAAGTTTGCAGCTTATAACAAGCTTTAGTAACTGTGGACTATAATTATAGATTAGAATAAATTTAATTAAAAACATAAAAATAATAGACATAATTAGCTAAAAATGATATAATTGTAAACGTTATAATAAGTTTGTTTAACGAACTATAAATGGAGGGATTAACATTGAAATATTCAAAAAAGACAGATGCCAAATGGCAAAAACAATGGAAAGAAAAAAAAGTATATAAATATGATATGAACAGCAAAAAAGAAAAATTCTATACACTCGAAATGTTTTCATATCCATCAGGAGCAAAATTACACTTAGGGCACTGGTTCAACTATGCCCCATCAGACTCATTTGCTAGATACAAAAAAATGAATGGATACAATGTATTTCATCCAATGGGATTTGATGCTTTTGGACTTCCAGCAGAAAACTATGCTATCAAAACAGGAATACATCCAGAAGAATCAACATTAAAAAATATAGATACAATGAAAAAACAACTAGAAGAAATGGGAGGAAGTTATGACTGGGATTACTCAGTAGAAACTTGTATGCCAAATTATTACAAATGGACACAATGGCTATTTTTACAATTATATAAAGCAGGACTAGCTTACAAAAAAGAAGCACCTGTTAACTGGTGTGATAGTTGTAAGACAGTTCTAGCAAATGAGCAAGTTATAGGCGGAAAATGCGAAAGATGTGGTTCAGAAGTAAAAAGAAAAAAATTATCACAATGGTTTTTCAAAATTACAAACTATGCAGAAGAATTATTACAAGGATTAGAAACTCTAGATTGGCCTGAATCAACAAAAAAAGTACAAACAAATTGGATAGGAAAATCAGAGGGAAGCGAAATCAAATTTAAATGTGAGAGTAACGAAAAAGAAATAACAGTATTTACAACAAGAACAGATACATTAAATGGAGTTACATATGTAGTTATTGCACCAGAAAGTGATTTAGTACAAGAAATTACAACACCAGAATGTAGAGAAAATGTGGAAAACTACATAAAAGAAACATCAAAATTAAGTGACATTGAAAGACTATCAACAGACAAAGAAAAAACAGGAGTATTTACAGGAGCATATGCAATAAATCCAATAAATGGAGACAAAGTTCCAATTTGGATAGCAGATTATGTGTTAGAAGACTATGGAACAGGAGCAGTAATGGCAGTTCCAGCACATGATACAAGAGACTTTGAATTTGCTAGCAAATATAATTTACCAATAAAACAAGTTGTAAAAAGTAAATCTGATGAAGAAATAACATTACCATATACAGAATATGGAATATTAATAAATAGTGGAAAATATAATGGTTTAGAATCAAGTATTGCTAAAAAGACAATTACAGAAGATTTAAACAAAACAAATCAAGGAAATAAAACTGTAAATTATAGATTAAAAGACTGGTTAATATCAAGACAAAGATATTGGGGAGCACCTATTCCTATTATATATTGTGATAAATGCGGAACTGTGCCAGTACCAGAAAAAGATTTACCAGTATTATTGCCACACAATGTTGAATTCAAGCCAGATGGAGAATCACCATTAAAAAAATCAAGCGAATTTATGAATTGCACTTGTCCAAAATGTGGTGGAAAAGCCAAGAGAGAAGCCGATACTTTAGATACATTTGTATGTTCATCATGGTACTACTTAAGATATCCAGATGCAAAAAATGATAAAGAAGCATTTAGAAAAGAAATAGTAGACAAAATGCTACCAGTTGATGTATATGTAGGTGGAAAAGAACATGCTGCAATGCACCTTATCTATGCAAGATTTATGACAAAAGCATTAAGAGATTTAGGATATTTAGATTTTGACGAACCATTTAAAAAATTAATACATCAAGGTATGATTTTAGGACCAGATGGAAACAAAATGAGCAAAAGTAAAGGGAATACAGTTTCTCCAGAAGAATATATAGAAAAATATGGTTCAGATGTATTTAGAATGTACATAATGTTTGGATTTGAATACAGACAAGGTGGACCTTGGAAAGAAAAAGGTATTGAGTCAATGGTAAAATATTTTTCAAAGATTGAAAGATTAATTGAAAAATATAATGAATTAAAAACAGGTAAAACATCTAATGAAATAGGAGCAAAAGAAAAAGAACTACTTAGATGGAAAAACCAAACAATAAAAACAATGGGAAATGATATTAATGATTACAGATTTAATACAGCTATTGCAAGAAGTATGGAATTATCTAATAAAATTAGTGATTATATTAGAGATGAGAATATAAATATAGAGGTTTTACAAAATGTTATTGAAATCTTTATCACGTTACTTTCTCCACTTGCACCTCATTTTTCTCAAGAATTATGGGAGAAAATTGGAAAAGAAGGTTTTGTTTATAATGAAAAATGGCCTGAAATCATAGAAAGTGAAATGAATGGTGGAACTAAGAAAATTCCTGTTCAGGTTAATGGAAAGTTAAAACTTTGCGTTATTGTTGATGCTGATCTTTCAGCAGAAGACATTCTTGAGAACGTTAAGGATGATGAACAAGTTAAGGAAATCTTAGAGAAGAATGATGTCATAAAAGAGGTTTATGTGCCTGGTAAGATTTTTAATATAGTTGTGAAAAAGAAATAATTTGAAGAGTATCATTAAATGGTACTCTTTTTAACTATTAATTAAACTAACAATTGAATCAACACAAATACTAGTCATTACATCATAATCAAGCCCATCATGCCTATGATAAACAATTTCATGACACAAATTATCAATCAATCCAATACAAATATGAACCCTTTCCATTAAATTTTTACCCCCAAAACCATTATTAACCAAAAGTTCATAAATCTTTTCAGTCATTTCCATTTCTCTTTTATGAAAATAAAAAGCAACATCTTCATCTAAATGAGCCATAGCCATAATTTCCTCATGAGCAGATTTAGAAAGTTTATGATTTTGAACAAAACTATCAATCATTTTTCTTATAATATCATTCAAATTACTTTTATCAAAATTATTTGCAGAAATATTAAGCATTGGGTAAAAAATATTATCTGCATATTTTCTCAAAGCTTCTATAAGAATATCATGTTTATCTTTAAAATACTGATAAACTATACCTGTAGAAACACCTGCATTTTTAGCAATTTCAGCAGTATTAGTATTATAATATCCTTTTTCACAAATTAACTCAAAACCATATTCGATAATTTTTTCTTTTTTCTCAATTGACCTCTTTTGTATAGGTTCTCTTATTTCATATTCGCTCATAAAATCCTCCTAAAAATTCATTCAATTATATAACTAAAAAAATAAGTTGTCAATAATATGAAAAAAGTTTCATATTATATTGACTTTATAAAAAAATATATATATAATTTAGCAATAATATGAAAAAAGTTTCATATAGAAGGAGGAAATATGAAAACAATAGTAGAATTAAAAAATTTAAGCAAAATTTATAATACTGGAGAAAAGGAATTTAAGGCATTAGACAATATCGATTTATCAATAGGAAAAGGAGAATTTGTAGTAATACTTGGACCATCAGGAGCAGGAAAGTCAACACTATTAAACATAATAGGTGGAATGGATACACCTACAAATGGAAGTATAAAAATAGATGGAGAAGAGATTTCAAAATACAACGAAAATAAATTAAGTGAATATAGAGCAGAAAATATAGGATTTATTTTCCAATTTTACAATATATTACCAACACTTACAGTATTAGAAAATGTAGAATTAATAAAAGATGTAGTAAAAAATGGAAATGACAGCAAAGAAGCAATAAAAGCAGTTGGATTAGAAGAACATATGAATAAATTTCCAAACCAGCTATCAGGAGGAGAACAACAAAGAGTATCAATTGCAAGAGCAATCGCAAAAAATCCAAAATTATTATTATGTGATGAACCAACAGGAGCATTAGATTCTAAGACAGGTGTTGAAGTTTTAAAATTATTGAAAAAACAATGTGATGGAAATAATGGAGAAAATACAGTAATTATAGTAACACATAATAGCTTATTTGCCGAGATTGCAGACACAGTAGTTAGAGTAAAAAACGGAAAAATTGAAAGTGTAACTAAAAATGAAAATCCTAAAAAGATTGATGAGGTGAACTGGTAATATGCTAAGAAGAAAAATGATTAGAGATATAAAGCAAAATCTGTCACAATTTATCACAATATTATTAATGGTTTTCATTGGAATTATGGCTTATAGCGGAATTGAAAGTTACATGGAGGGCATGAAAGAAACTGCAAACAATTTTTATGGTGATTACAATTTACAAGACTTAAATGTAATGGGGGAATTGTCAGAAGAAAATATTGATACAATAAAAGAAATTAGTAATGTAAAAAATGCAGAAGGAAAATTAAATGTAAATGGAGTTCTAGAAAATGATGATGATACCACAATTTCTATGAATTTTATAGAAGAAAATGAAATATCAAAATTTTATATTGTAGATGGCGAAAGTTTTAACAAAGACACAAAAGGAATATGGCTAGACAACTTTTTTGCAGGAGAAAACAAATTAAAAATTGGTGACACATTAAAAGTAAAATATGATGGATATGTTTTCGAGGAGAAAATAGTAGGGCTTATAAATGTACCAGATCATGTTTATGATGTAAAAGATGAATCACAACTATATCCAGACCATAAAACATTTGGATTTGCGTACGCGTCTAGTAATGAATTAGAAGGATTTATAAAAAATCAAGTAATGAAAGAAGCTAATCTAACAGATGAAAGCATATTTAATCAAGTATTTAGTAATTTTAATTATAAAGATTACATTAAATATAATTACATAATGGTAGATATAGATAACAAAGAAAAATTTAATGAAGTTAAAAATAGTATAGAGGAAAAAATAGAAAATGTAGCAGTAATTAATATTGAGGACACTACATCTTATAAGCAATACCAAGGAGAAATTGAAGAAGGAGAAACATATATTGGTGTATTTTCAGGATTGTTTTTATTTATAGCTTTACTTTCTGTTGTTACAACTATGAACAGAGTTGTAAAAAAACAAAGATTGCAAATAGGAACATTAAAAGCATTAGGATTTAAACAAAGAAAAATTGTATTACATTATATAAGTTACAGTTTCTGGATTTCTATGGTTGCAGTTTTACTAGGCTTAGTTGCAGGTAGATATTTTATAGGAAGTGTATTTATAGGGCTAGAAATGAGCTTTTTTGAAATACCAAATGGAATGCCAATAATAAAAAATGACTCATATGTTGTTGCAGCTCTTGTAGTATTATGTGTATCATTTGTTACATATTTATCAACAAGAAAAATTTTAAAAGAAAAAACAGCAGATACTTTAAGAAACGAAATTCCAAGTGTAAAAAGTAAATCTTTAAATATAACGACAACAGGAATATTCAAAAAAATGAGCTTTAATACTAAATGGAACATAAGAGATATGTTCAGAAATAAAGCAAGAACAATTACTGGTATTGTAGGAATTACAGCTTGTGCAATGCTTATTGTATGTAGCTTGGGAATGCTTGATAGTATGAATTATTTTATAGATTTACAGTTTAATAAAATTTTTAATTTTGAATATAAATTAAGCCTAAAATCAGACATTAGTACAGAAAATCTAAAGGAATTAACTGATAAATATGGAGATAATACATCTCAAAGTATATATATTGAAATAAAAGATAATGATGGAAATATTGAAAGTAATAATATTTTTGTAACAGATAGTAAAGACTATGTTAGATTTGTTGACAATAAAGATCGATTTATAAGTGTAGATAATGATGATGGTGTATATGTTACATATAAATTGGCAAAGACAAAAGGATATAAAATAGGTGATGAAATTTTATGGCACATTTCTGGAAATAATAAATATTATACATCTAAAATAGTTGGATTTAACAAAGACCCACAAAATCAAAATCTTACAATGACAAGAAAATATTTAGAGAGCTTAGATATTGAATATAAGCCAGATTCTTTATATACTAATGTGAATTTAAGTGAAAATAAAGATATTGAAGGTGTTACAGTAATATCAAATATAGATAAATTAAAAGAAGGAATGGATGGAATGCTAGAAACAATGAAAATAATGCTTGTACTTATTATTGTTATAGCAATTATCTTAGGTTCAGTAATTATCTATAATTTAGGAATACTTTCTTATACAGAAAAACAATATCAATTTGCAACATTAAAGGTTTTAGGATTTAAAGATAAACAAATTCAAAAGATATTTATTAGGCAAAATAATATTGTATCTGTTATATCTATAATTTTAGGATTACCTGCAGGATTTTATTTAACAGATTGGCTATTTAAAACAGCAATAGAAGAACACTATGATTTTGGAGCACATATAAATTTGGTAAGTTATGTTTTGGCAGCTATTGGAACTTTTGTGATTTCTTATGTTGTTTCTAAGATATTGGCTAAGAAGATTAGAAAAATAGATATGGTAACAAGTTTGAAAGGAAATGAGTAGAATTTAAATTTATTGGGGGTGTAATAATGAATATAGTTATAGGATTAATGATACCGTTTCTAGGAACAACTCTAGGAAGTGCAATGGTATTTTTAATGAAAAATAAATTAAATAAAAAAGTGGAAAAAATATTACTTGGGTTTGCATCAGGTGTTATGATTGCAGCTTCTGTATGGTCATTATTAATACCTTCAATAGATATGGCAACAGAACAAAAAATTACACCTTGGGTTCCAGCAGCAGTGGGATTCTTATTAGGTATTGTATTTTTACTAGTTTTAGATAGTGTAATTCCACATTTACATTTAGAAAGTACTAAGCCTGAGGGAATAAAAACGAAATTAAAGAAAACAACTATGATGGTATTTGCGGTAACACTTCATAATATTCCAGAGGGAATGGCTGTTGGTGTTTCTTTTGCAGGAGCTTTAATTGGAAATACTGGAATAACAATGGCTGGGGCTTTTGCATTAGCAATTGGTATTGCAATTCAAAATTTTCCAGAAGGAGCAATTATTTCAATGCCTTTGAAGGCTGAGGGAATGTCAAAAGGAAAAGCATTTTTATATGGAACTTTATCTGGAATTGTGGAGCCGATAGGTGCGGTAATTACAATATTACTTACAAATTTAGTTGTTCCAATTTTGCCATATTTGTTGGCTTTTGCAGCTGGCGCAATGATTTATGTCGTTGTTGAGGAATTGATTCCTGAGTCACAAAGTGGAGAGCATTCTAATATTGGAACAATTGGTGTGGCAATTGGTTTTGTGATTATGATGATATTGGATGTGGCATTAGGTTAGAAAAATATAAAAATAAGAGCAGGTAATTTGTTTATAATTATCTGCTTTTAATATGCAATATGAATAAATAGCTAAATATAAGCAAAAATAACACCATACCCCCTTATTTACAAAATACCATATAGGGTATATAATACCTAAGAAGATAGGAAAAAGGAAATATGGACGTAATAGATGAGTTAGTAAGATTGTTTAAAAAATTTAATAGATAGAAAGGATGATAAAAATGAAAGAAATACAATTAAAAATAAATGGAATGATGTGTGTAGGATGTGAAAACAGAGTAAAATCAGCTGTATCTTTGATAGAAGGAGTAGAAAAAGTAGAGGCAGACCATAATACAGGAATTGTAATAGTAACATCAAAAGAAGATATAGATATTTCTAAAATAAAGGAAAAAATAATAGATATTGGATATGAAATAGAGGAATAAAAATATGAAAAATATAATTTTATCAATTGATGGAATGACATGTAGTGCTTGTTCAAACGGTCTAGAAAAATACTTAAATAAACAAAATGGAATATTTAATGCAAGTGTAAACCTAGTTATGGCAAATGCTACAGTAACTTATGACGAGAAAATATTAAACCAAGAAATAATAGAAAAATATGTAAAACAAGCAGGATTTAAAAGCTTAGGAATATTTAAAGAAATTAACTTAGAAAAAAATAATAAAAAAGAAAAACAGAAATTTATTATTTTTACAATTCTAGCAATTATTTTAATGTATATTGCAATGGGACACATGATAAATTTACCGATTATAAGCTTTTTAGACCAACATCACAATCCTATAAACTACACAGTAAGTCTACTAATATTAACAATTGCATTTTTAATATATGGATTTGATATTTTAAAAAATGGATATAAAAACTTAATTCATAAAATACCCAATATGGACACACTTGTATCAATAGGCGTTATAAGTAGTTTTATATATAGTTTATATGGTATGTATATGGTACTTAGAGGAAACTCTCATTTTACAATGAACTTATATTTTGAATCTTCTGCAATAATAATTTATTTTGTAAAGCTCGGCAGATATATTGACGGAATAAGCAAAGACAAAACAAAAGAAGCAATACAAAAATTAACTCAAATTACACCAAATCAGGCAATTATTGAGGTAGACGGAGTTCAAAAACAAGTAACTCTTGATGAAATAAAAAAAGGTGACATAGTAATTTCAAAAGCAGGAGATAAAATTGCAGTTGATGGAGAAATTATAGAAGGAAGTTCGCATTTTGATGAATCTTTTATAACAGGTGAAAGCAAGCCAGTAGCAAAGGCAAAAGGAGAAAAGGTAATTGCAGGAAGCCTAAATTTTGATGGATTTATAAAATACAAAGCAGAGAGAATTGGAAAAGAATCTACTGTATCTGAAATTGTAAAATTAGTTATAGAAGCAAGTAATACAAAAGCTCCAATAGCTAAAATTGCAGATAAAATTTCTGGTATTTTTGTTCCAAGTGTTATTGGAATTGCAATTGTAACATTTTTAGCATATTTGATTTTAGGATATGACATAGGAACAGCTCTAAGTACATTTATTACTGTTTTAGTAGTCGCATGTCCTTGTAGTTTAGGTTTAGCAACGCCACTTGCAATAGTAGTAAGTGAGGGTGTTTGTGCAGAAAATGGAATATTAGTAAAGAAAAGCGAAATTTTAGAAAATGCTTCTAAAATTGATACAATAGTATTTGATAAAACAGGAACATTAACTTATGGAAAATTAAAAATTTCAAAAATATATAATTATAGTAATCTTTCTGAAAATGATTTGATTAGCTTAGCAGGAAGCATAGAAGAAAAATCGACACATCCAATTGGGAAGGCATTTGTAGATTATATGGAAGAACATAAAATTTCAAAAGCTGATGTTAAAGATTTTGAAAATATTGCAGGATTTGGAATAGTAGGAACAATAGACAATAAGAAGATAATATTAGGAAATAGAAAAATAATAGAAAAATTTTCTATTCAAAATAATCATTTAGAAGATGAAAAAAATTTAGCGATAAATGGAAATAGTATCATTTATGTTGCAAATGAAAATGAAATTTTAGCATTAATTGGTGTAAATGACATTGTAAGAGAAAATGCTGAAAGTGTTATTAAAGAGATAAAAGAACATAATATTAATACTATTATGCTTACAGGAGATAACAAGGAAACTGCTGAAAAAATAGGAAATGAACTTGGCATAACAGAAGTTATTTCAAATGTTTTGCCACATCAAAAGTCTGATACAATTAAAATGCTTAAGGAAAAAGGCAAAAAGGTTATGATGTGTGGAGATGGAATAAATGATAGCCCTGCTTTAACAAATGCTGATATTGGTGTTAGTGTAAAAAGTGGTACTGATATTGCAATGGATTCAAGTGATGTTATTTTAACTAGAAATGATTTAGCTTCTGTTTTAAGACTTGTTAAGATTAGTGAGAAAACTGTAAGAAATATTAAACAGAATTTGTTTTGGGCATTTTTCTATAATTGTTTGATGATTCCTGTTGCTATTGGATTTTTTAAACCATTGGGTATTTCTATAAATCCGATGATAGCAAGTTTGGCTATGGTGTTTAGTAGTTTGACTGTTATTTTTAATGCTTTGAGGCTTAAGAGGAAATGAACAAACTATTTAATAGTTGATAATTATTAATATTTGTGATATAAAGAAGAAAAAATGTTTATATACTTTAGTAGATGGAAAAGAGCAAGAGAAAACTTGTCATTTGAAAACTTGTCATTTGGATATAGAAGCTGTAATGATGTCAATGGATTTGGTTAATTATCTGGAAATTATTAACAGATAATTAAAAGTAATTGCAACTATATTTTAGTTAACAGGAGGAGATATTATTTAAAATGAAAAAAACGATAAATGAATTAGTAGAAATGGCACATAATAATAGTATAGACCATGGATTCTGGGAAAAAGAAAGAAATTTTGGAGAAATAATTGCATTAATGCATACAGAACTTTCAGAAGCTTTTGAGGAATATAGACATGGAAAAGGCCTAAATGAAACATATTATGAGAACGGAACTAAACCTTGTGGTATACCATCAGAATTAGCAGATGTTGTAATAAGAATATTTGATTTTTGTGGTGGAAATGATATAGACCTAGAAAAAATTATACAAGAAAAAATGGAGTATAATGAAAAAAGGCCATATAAACATGGAGATAAGAAGTGTTAAATTTGAGCGAAATAAAAGAAAAATTAAAAAATAGTTATTTTTAGGAGACCAAAACAAAAAGTATATATTTCAATAATGTGGATTTGACACAAGCACAATTTTTAAAAACAAGCTTAAATAAAATTGATTTGTCAAGTTGCAAAATAGAAGGGATTGCAATTTCAATAGAAGATATACAAAGAATATGTTCGCCAGATGCTATTTACATTATATATGTAATCATCATCTGGGGAGTATTGAATAGCTTCTCCGGATAATACTTTTATTACTTCTGTTAGTGCGGTTGCTTCTTCGTAATTACATTTACGTCTGATTGCTTCAACGCTAAAAGAATCATTTTTAAAAATATTATTCAGAATATGAAGATACTTTGGTGTTGTGAAAAGCTCTCGGATTCGTTTAGTTTCTGATGATTGTTTAGCAAGAGCTTTTTCTTCCAATGTTTCAGAAGCTTCTTCCATTGATATTGGGGCTTCGATATCTAATTGGTCTGATTCCATTTCTGTGGTTTCAGGAATTAATTCTACGTTTTCATCAACAGTTTTATCTTCTGCTATGCAAAAGTATACATAGCTATTCTTGACTTTTTTTCTTTCAATGAGATTTCTTTTTACCAAACTTGGAAGTATTATTCTTAACTTAGATTTTATGTAATTTGTAGCAATTGATAAGTTATTTATGGAAAATTCTTCTCCCTTGTGATTTTCCATAGATCCTAAAATTTCTCTTTGATCGTCTCCTAAGCCTTTTCTGTTTGGTTTCCCTTTAGTGCTACTTGGAAGATTCTCGGATTCTACATTTTCTCCTTCAGTCTGTTTAGTAATTTTTCCAACTTTGAAATCTACATCTTTAAGAAAGTTCATTTCCAAAGCGCCTTTAAAAATTTCAACAGCTATTTTTGAGCTTCCTATTTCCTCAAGTATTAGTGCGTCTTTAGGAATTTTTTGAAACCGAACTCCTAGTTTTTCGGTAGTTCTTTCGAGAAAATACTTTTTGGCATCTTTTCCTTTCAAAGTAATTGTTATAACATTGTTTTCCTTCATAATGTTTTCTCCTTTTGTTATTATTATTTGTGTGTGTAACTAGTATACTATCCTCCTTCCGTTGATTTAATTATGACAACGATTGAATTATGTAACCTTATTAAGTACACCACATTAATTGCAATTTTTCAATATGTCTGTATTTGTTGACAGGACTAAATCATGAACTTAAAAAACCAATATTTCTAAACTTTACATAAAACGTTGAAGAGAGAGCGAAAATATGATATAATGGTATAAATATTTTTGCAAAACCGAAAAATATTGAATATTTGGAGGTTTAATGCCTCCATAAAAATTTTAGGAGGTAAGTAGAATGATAGTCAATGATTGTAAAGGAAAAGTAATGCGGATAATAAAAAAGGAAGTATATTATTTTAACCAAGATGGCATCTATGTAAAGACTTCATGTTATGATGCAAAGAAAATGAAGCTAAAAGGTCTAGCGTACAACAGAGAAACTGGACAATATTATCAAGATAACGATGTAGTATATTTTTGTTGGGGAATTATAGGAGAAATACATTCAAATCCTATAGATAGAGCTATAGCATGTTTAAAACTAGGAGACAACACAGAAAAATTAAATAGAGATGTTGAAAGATTTAAAAAAATGTATGAAAAAAAGGATTTCAAATTAACCAATACTGTCATAAGAATAAATGGTAAAAAATTCTATTTTTTTGATGAAAATGGAAAATATACATATTTAACAGAAAAAAATATATTACCTAGCGATGTATTTATAGAAAATGTTCAAATCATAATGACAGGAAATATTGTGTATTCTTTTAGTAAAACTAGACGTGAATTAGCAGAATTAATCAAAGCAGAAAATCAAGTTTTATTAAGAGTTGCAATGGTAAATTTAAAAGTAGGAGATACTATACAAAATTTAAAAAATAATTATGAGAATGCTACATTACAAAAAATTATCTTACCAGAAGGAGTTCAACGTTTTGTTACTAGAATTTCCAGACCAGAATTTGTGTGTACACCAGAGAATCCCAATAAAAATAATACATTTGACTATATACATGTATATATAGGTATTGTTTCAGAATGGGAAACAGATAGAAAAAAATATATTAAAGACAATATCAGGGAAATTAATAATATGGTTTTAGATAAACTAAGAAATGATAGAAGTTTTTTAAAGTATGGTGTACCAGAAAAATTTTTAAGAGTTGCAAAGATAACATTAATAAAACGGACATCAGAGCTTCATTATGTATTTGAATTGAAAAAAATTGATTAGAATTCTAAAAAGAAAAAACTAAAGAATTCAGTTTTATTTTAAAACTGGATTTTTTAGTTTTTAAATAGTAAAGCTGTAAAAAATGTATAAATTTGCAACCTAATATATTTTAAAATATTATTTCAGATATCATAAATTTAAGTTACAATTTGTAAATATTATGTAAATACAGTAGACTTAACTGTAAAAATATGTTAAAATAATACATGATACACATCATTTATTAATGCAATTTATTTTGCATTAAAAATCAAGTAAAAACTTACAAAAGGAGGATAAAAAATGAGTGTACATTATGACAGTTTAGCAGGTGAGCGGCCAAGAAAAAGCTTATCTAGCGTAGCAAAAGGAATTGCAGCAGAAAACAACGGAGGAGTGAATCAGAGATTTTTTAATACTAGGTTTGTTCAGCAAAATGATTATAGTATGTCTTTTTTCAGAAAAGTATGCAAGCAAATTGGAAATTTACCTAATAAGGAAATTGAAAGGATGCTTACAATTTTGAAAGAAGATGTACCTCATGAATATGGGGAAGTCTATCAGTTTGATGAAAACAAAATGTATGAGGTATTAATCTCAAATCCAATTTGCCGAAAAGTATGCGAAAAGCAGAAGTATATGAATTGGCAAGATATTATTAGAAGATTTAGATAAGAAGTTTTTACTTTAAAGGGGTTGCTAAATTGATTGGCAACCCTTTTACTTAATTTAAAAATGAAAAAAGATAGAGTAATTATAGCTAAATGAATATATGTAAAAGGTTATAATGAGCCTTAAATATAGAAAAATCTACTTCTGGTGAACAAGAAAAATAAATGTAATAGTATTAATTTTAAAGCATATATAAATACGAGGAGGTATTTGTTATATGCTTTTTTCTAAAAATAAATTATTAAAATTTCAAACCTTCAGTGTGATTTTTACTTGGATTTTAGGAACAATCTTACACTTTACATATGAATGGTCAAATGAAAACATAATGTTTGCAGCTTTTTCGGCTATTAATGAAAGTATATGGGAACATTTGAAATTATTGTTTTTCCCAATGCTTATAACTACGATTATTGGATATTTCTATTTGAAGCCTATAGAGGAATACAAGAAGTTTTTATGTGCTAAAACAATAGGAATTTTGGTTGCTATTTCATTTGTTGTTGTATTTTTTTATACCTATACGGGAATTATTGGTACTAATTTTGCTGCTTTAGATATTGGAAGCTTTTTTATTGGTGTTATTTTAGGTGAATTTGTAGCATATAAAACTGTTGAAAAAAATGGAAAATGTAATAAAGGAATTGCTATTTTGACTTTAATAGTTTTACTTTTGTGTTTTATTGTATTTACATATAATCCACCAAATATAGGTTTATTTATAGACCCTGTAAGTGGTACTAATGCTAGTGTAACTATATAAATAGAAAAAATCTCACATCTGTAACGATGAAAAAATAACTAATTGCTAAATAAAAGCAATTAGTTATTTTTTATATTCATCTTTGCATATTTTCAATAATTCGTCAGCAGAAATATTAAATATGACTGAAAAAAATGCAAGCTCATATTCTTTTATTATTCTGTCTCCTCTTTCAATTTTTTGTAAAGAATTTTTATTTAAGTCAATGCCATATAACTGAGCTTTTTCAGATAAATCTTTTTGAGTCATATTATTTTTAATTCTATATTCTTTAATTGTGCTACCAATGGCATTTAATTTACCCTTATATTTTATAGTATTTTTCATATATGAATTTCCTCAACTTTTTTAAATTTTTATTGATTTTATTATATATTTATGATAAACTAACAACGTAGACGTTGCTAGGGCGAATTTTATAAATTAAAATAAATGTAGGACTAAAATTACGACTTACCCAAAAAGAGAAAAAGGCAATTTGTTTATAAGTTAAAAAATACAAATGAAAGGAAGAAAAATATGAATTTGAAATTGGAAAATAGTTATAATGAAAAAATAAAAGAAACGAGAGGTATTACCCTAATTGCACTTGTAGTTACAATTGTGATTTTGTTAATTTTAGCACGGAATATCAATATCTATGCTAACAGGGCAAAACCGGAATAATAAACCTAACACAGGAAGCAAAGAAAAAAACAAATGTTGCATCAGATTTGGAATATCTACAAACCAAGGCATACGAAGAATAACAAAATATTACGCATCTGGAAGCATAGAGCCAGAAAGTGAATATATTTTAAAAAATTTGAATGACGCTGAAATAGTTGCAGATGAGAAAACAGGAACAGTAAAATACAAAGGAAAAACATACGATGTAAGTGAGATAATAGGAAAAACAAAAGAGCAAAAAGCAATAGAAGAACAAAAAGACGTAAAAATAAAACAAATAAAAAAACAAGATGCAACAGGTGAAGATACAGACTTATTTGAAACCGGAAAAATAAGAATGATAATCCAAGAAGAAAATGATGAAACATTAAAAGCAGTAATTCCAAATGGGTTTTATTATGTAACAGGTGCGCCATCAACTGGTTTAGTAATTTCCGATGTATTTGGAGATGATGATGATAACTCTAAAAGTGGAAATCAATTTGTATGGGTGCCTTGTAGGGGAACGGGAACTGTAGCTTATGAAAAGACTAATGAAGCTACTGTTGATAAAAAATATGGATTGGGTTCATATTGGGCAAAATATACTACTGAAGAAAAAAACACAACAGAATATAAACCAGTAAGCAAAAAAAATAATCAAGTATGGAACTATGTATATCAAAAAACAGCAAAAATATTAAGTGAAAATATGTATTTAGAAAATGAGATAGTAAAAAGCCAATTAATAGATAGCTATTCATGGGACACAATAGTTGAATGGATGGAAAATGAAGTATCTGGAATTGCATACAATAGTAAAGGATATGGAAATTATACGAATAGTGGTATAAAATTTCAAGATTCGCTTTATGCTGTACATCAATTGGATGATAGTAATAATTGGGTTACAGCCAAAGTATATAAAAAGGGAGCTTATATTGTAAGTGGATATACAGAATTAGCAACAGGAATTACTGTTATTGAAGGAAGTGATTCACAAAATAAAGTAAAAAATATTTATGATATGGCAGGAAATACGTGGGAATGGACAACGGAAGTAGGAAATCATGATGAAAATCAAATTTTATTAACAGAAAAGCAGGCAATGTCTGCTTTTCTGTTAATAAAATTTGATATAATGCAAGAAAAAACGAAAAGAGGAATTGAATAATGAAAGTACTATTTGTAACAACAAATCCTGCAAAAGCAAAAAATATAAAGAACAATTAAATGAAAATGGAATAGAATTATTAACAATAAAAGATTTAGAAACAAAAATAAATATTGAAGAAAACGGCAAAAATGCAAACCATAAGTTTATTATGTTCTATGGAATCTTTTTGGGGATATTCAAAATTACAAGATGATGTAATGAAAAAAATAAAAAAATTTTCAAGACGTGAAAAGCTAGTAGCAAAACTCTTTTTTTTACAAATAGAAGCAGAAGATATGTTTGATATTTTTAAGGAGTTTTGAGTAAAGTATTTTGATTTTTTGGCCCTAAAAGCATAAAATATGCTTTTAGGGATTATTTTTATTTTTTTTCAAAAAACAAAATATTTACTTTTTACAAAATGAATATTATAATTGAAATATATTTTACAATATCAACAAAGAAAAGAGGAAAAAATATGCCAAATATAAATGATTATATAAAATGGAGAGGAGACCTAGAACTTAAAATTTCAGAATTTAACGAAATAGACAGCCTAATTCTCTCAAGATTTTCATACCTACCATTTGAAGGATTAATGAACAAAGAAGAAAAAATAACAATAGAGGAATTAGCCAAAAGATTTGAAAAAGCAGACCAAAAAAAAATTAGAAATATTATGGCCAGATGATAGTGAACTTTTACCACTTTTAGGAAAATCTAAAAGATTTAGACAAATGATAGCAACAAACTTCATAAATAAATTTGACCCAGAACAAGAAAATAAGAATAGGTGGGCACTCAAAAGGTGGAAATTTAGCTGTATATGCTGCTATTTTTGCGGATGAAGATGTGAAAAATAGAATTACAAATGTATATAATGATGATGAATTACTATAAACTAATAATTTTAGAGGAGTTTAAATTTATGAATGAAGAAGAAAAAATGTTAGCAGGAGAAATTTATGATGCTAATTATGATAAGGAACTGTTTAAAAAAAGAATTTTTGCAAAAGACTTGTGTCAAAAATTTAACAATTGTGAGTTTGCAAAAATAGAAGAAAAAAAGAGAATATTAGAAAAATTATTTCAGAAAGAAATTGATATAATGGGAATTGAACCTAATTTTTATTGTGATTATGGATTCAATATATATTTAGGCAAGAATTTTTATTCAAATCATAATTTAGTAATTTTAGATGCAAACAAAGTCGAATTCGGAGATAATGTTTTTATTGGACCTAATTGTGGCTTCTATACTTCAGGACATCCATTAGATTATGAAACAAGAAATAAGGGATTAGAATATGCCAAACCAATTAAAGTTGGCAACAATGTTTGGATAGGTGGAAATGTTTGTGTTATGCCAGGAGTAACAATAGGAGATAATGTTGTAATAGGTGCAGGAAGCGTTGTAAATAAAGACATTCCTTCAAATAGCGTTGCAGTTGGAAATCCATGTAAAGTTATAAAAAATTTATAAAAAACACAATTAAAAATTCTAAAATTAACAGTGTTCCTAATTATGGAGACGCTTTAGAAGATGAAATTAGGTACTTACAAGTGGGTAAGTACCTAATTTTATTACGAAGTTTATTGTAAATCTTTTTCTGTAATCCATCCTTTTTCAAGTGCTTTATTAATTTCACTTTGTTTGAGTTCATCATCTGTAATGCTATTTAAATAATTTATTAAATCTTCTTTGCCATAGTTATCGAACTTTTTAGAATTATAAAATGGAATAAATATAGCAAATGAAATTGCACAAACAATTAAAATAGTAAATAAAATAACAAATCTTAATTTATTACCTTTTTTCATCAATAGATTCACCTCCTTTAATATTAGATAAAATATTATTAAGTTTTTTTATATAATAGGAATCATATAAATATAATGCGACTTTTAAGGTCAAATATATAATTAAATATATAAAAAATAATGATGCTATATTTGATAAAATAATATCGAAAGTAGACATAGTTAAACCTAAAAATTTATAAAAAACAAAGTTGGCAATTGTAAAAATTGTAATAAATACAGTAAAACCTAGTATAAATTTTAAAATATTATAAAAGATAGCTTTAAAATTAAACATTATTATATTCTCCTTTCATCTAAATATTTATATATATCCACCATTTTTCTTCTTGAAACAATTTCATCAGAGCCATCTATAAGTTTGATTATTATTTTTCCGGGTAGAATTAAAATCAAAGCATTTTATATTGGTTAAATTAACTATGCAATGTTTAGATATTCTTATATAATCATTGTTCAATTTTTCAATTTCATATAGTTTTTTAGTAATTAAGTATTTTTTATTATCTATGGTTTCACAATAATTTTGTTTTCCATAACTAAAAAATTTTAGAATATTATTTTTATTTAAATGTATCAATTGATTATAGTTGTTTTTCACGATTATAATATTTCTTTTTTCTATGTAATGTTGTATATATTTTTCTATGCTTGTACAAGTGGCATTTTCATTTTTGCATTCAATTATTATATTTATCTCATTATCATCAAGCTCTTCATTAACTTTTTTTGAAACTTTTATATTCATAATAGTAATCTCCTAAAAATTATTATATCATTGAGAAAAATTTTTTCAAGCATAATAGATAAGAGGTCTTTTTTTACGATAAGTGGTAAATATTATTTATAGTGATTGCAACAACAAAACAGTTGATTTATAAGGAAATTTTAAAATCAAATAAGATTGCATTATTTATTATTATGCATTATAATTGATTATTGAAAAGAGGAGAATAAAGTGATAGAAAGATATAAGCAAGATGAAATTTCTAAAAAATATGTAAACAATTGGAGAAGACGTTATTTATGAAAAGATGTAAATGGTGTAATTTAAAAAATGAAAAATACATAAAATATCATGATGAAGAATGGTGCAAGCCTAATTTTGATGACAAGTATTTATTTGAAATGCTAATATTAGAGTCATTTCAAGCAGGCCTTTCTTGGGAATGTGTTTTAAATAAAAGAAAAGATTTTAGAAAAGCATTTGATGATTTTGATATAGACAAAATATCTAATTATAACGTGGAAAAAGTGCAAGAACTATTAAAAAATGAAAAAATTATAAGAAATAAGCTAAAAATAAATGCAACTATAAATAATAGTAATATATTTAAGGATATACAAGGAAAATATGGCTCATTTCACAATTATTTGAAGAATTTTACAAATGATACTATTATTTATGAAATAGGTAAAACTACAAATGAATTATCCGATAAAATATCAAAAGATTTACAAAAAAGAGGGATGAAATTCGTAGGAAGCACAATTATTTATTCTTATTTGCAGGCAGTGGGTGTTATATATTCACATGATAGAGAATGTTTTTTGTATCACTCTAAGTATTAAATACAATTAATGCTAATAAAAAATTAAATAGTATAAAAAAGAGGTGTATAGATAATGGCAAATGAAATAATTTTAGTTGATGAAAATATAAATCCAATATTTGAAGAAATAAAGGGTCTTATAAATAATAGCAGAGATAGAGTTTACAGTGCTGTAAATACAGAAATGCTAAACTTATATTGGAATATTGGAAAAATTATAATGGAAATACAACAAGGAAATGAAAGAGCAACATATGGTGAGGCAGTTTTAGAAAAACTATCAAAAAAATTAACAAATGAATTTGGAAAAGGTTTTTCTAAGAGAAATTTAGAAAGAATGAGAAGGTTTTATGTTTGTTTTCCAATTGCGACAACACTGTTGTCGCAATTGAGTTGGTCTCATTATTTAGAACTAATAAAAATAGAAGAGGAAAATAAAAGAAATTTTTATTTAAAAGAAGCAGTAAATTCAAAATGGAGCGTTAGAGAACTACAAAGACAAAAAAATTCATTGTTATATGAAAGATTAGCCTTATCACAAGACAAAACTAAAGTTTTAGAATTAGCAGAAAAAGGACAAATTATAAAAACAGGAAAGGATTTAGTTAAAGACCCATTTGTTTTGGAATTTCTGGATATAAAGGAAAACACAGAATATTTAGAAGGAGATTTAGAAAAGAATATACTAGAACACTTAAAAGAGTTTTTATTAGAACTAGGAAAAGGCTTTATGTTTGTAGGAAGTCAGGTTAGATTAACTCTAGAAGAGGACCATTTTTACCCAGATTTAGTTTTTTATAATAGATTAGCTAAATGTTTTGTAATAATTGATTTGAAAATTGGAAAAGTTACACATCAAGATATTGGTCAAATGCAAATGTATGTGAATTATTATGATAGAGAAGAGAAAAAGGAAGACGAAAATCCGAGTATTGGAATTTTGTTGTGTACAGATAAAAATGAAACAGTTGTTAAATATACTTTACCAGAAAATAATGAAAGTATTTTTGCATCAGAATATAAATTACATTTGCCTACAGAAAATGAATTGATTGAGGCTGTTGAAGAGGAAAAGAGAAATTTTGAGTTGAATGAAAACTGATTTGATTTTGGTAAAAGAATTGCAAAATTAAAAACTGATTTAAAGATGAAGAAAATGGGAATACAGAATGAATGAAAATGGGACCAAAAAGAACCGACCTAAATAGGTCCCATTTTCTATTACAACAACTTCTCCAATTCCTTAATCTTATCTCTAACATCTGCTGCTTTCTCAAATTCCATTTTACTAGCAAACTCAAGCATTTCATCAGTCAACTTACTAATAGTTTCCTTAATATCTTCGCCTTTTTCAGCCTTAAATTCAACTCCAATATCCTCAGTTTGAACAGCCCTAATTGCATCTCTTACAGACTTATTTATAGTTTTAGGTGTAATTCCGTGAGCCTTATTATACTCAGTTTGAATTTTACGTCTCCTGTTTGTTTCAGATATTGCTTTTTCCATAGAATCTGTCAAACTATCTGCATACATTATAACAGTTCCATCTGTATTTCTTGCAGCACGTCCTATTGTTTGAATTAATGAACGTTCAGAACGCAAAAATCCTTCTTTATCCGCATCAAGTATCGCAACTAAAGAAACCTCTGGAATATCTAAGCCTTCTCTTAATAAGTTAATTCCAACTAAAACGTCAAATTCTCCAAGCCTTAAGTTTCTAATTATTTCCATTCTTTCTAATGCTTTTGTATCTGAATGCATATAATTAACCTTTATATCTAAACTTTTCAAATATTCTGTTAAATCTTCCGCCATCTTTTTAGTTAAAGTTGTAACTAATACTCTTTCTTTTTTTTCTACCCTAAGCCTTATTTGTTCTATTAAATCATCAACCTGATTTGTTACAGGTTTTACCTCTATTTTAGGGTCTAAAAGTCCTGTTGGTCTAATAATTTGCTCAACAACATTTTCTTTAGAATGTTCTTTTTCATAATCAGCAGGTGTTGCACTTACAAATACAACTTGATTTATTCTTTGTTCAAATTCTTCAAATTTCAGAGGTCTATTATCATATGCAGATGGTAGTCTAAATCCATAATTTACAAGTGAATCTTTTCTCGACTTATCTCCATTGTACATTGCTCTAACTTGTGGAATTGTCGCGTGTGATTCGTCTATTAGTAGCAAATAATCTTTTGGAAAATAGTCAAATAATGTATATGGTGGACTTCCAGCTTTTCTTCCACTCATATGTCTTGAATAGTTTTCTATTCCTTGGCAAAATCCTGTTTCTTTCATCATTTCTATATCAAAATTTGTTCTTTCTTCTATACGTTGTGCTTCTATTAATTTATTTTGAGATTTGAAATATTTTATACGTTCTTCAAGTTCTTCTTCTATTGTTACAATAGCTTTATCTAGTTTATCTCTACTTGTTACATATTGCGATGCAGGTGGTATTAGGACATGTTCTCTAGTTCCTATTGCCTTTCCAGTTAATGGATTTATTTCAGATATTTTTTCTATTTCATCTCCCCAAAATTCTACTCTTAATGCCGATTCACTAGTTGATGATGGGTATATTTCTAAGATATCTCCTTTTGCTCTAAATGTTCCTCTTTTAAAGTCTATCTCATTTCTTGAATATTGCATTGTTACTAGCTTTTTCATTACTTCATCTCTTGATTTTTCCATAGTTGGTCTTAATGATAACATCATTTCTTGGTAGTCTTCAGGGTCTCCTAAACCATATATACATGATACTGATGCTACAACTATTACATCTCTTGTTTCAAATAGTGATAGTGTTGCTGAATGACGGAGCTTGTCTATTTCGTCATTTATAGATGCATCTTTTTCGATGTACGTGTCTGAGGCTGCTATGTAGCTTTCTGGTTGGTAATAATCGTAGTAAGATACAAAATATTCAACTCTATTTTCTGGAAAAAACTCTTTGAATTCGGAATATAATTGTCCAGCTAATGTTTTATTGTGCGCTAATACTAGTGTTGGTTTCTGAGTTTTTTCTATTATATTGGCCATTGTAAAGGTTTTTCCGAGAACCAGTAACTCCAAGTAAAGTCTGGTATTTTTCGCCTTTTTCTATTCCTTTTACTAGGTAGTCTATTGCTTTTGGTTGGTCGCCTGTTGGCTGATATTCTGAGTGTAATTTAAACATAATTCCTCCATTAATCGTGATTTTCAATTAATATATCATAATTTGGCGATTAATTCAATATCTATTGGGACCATTGGGGTCGGTTCTTTTGGGTCCCAATTGAAAAAAATTCAAAATTATATTGTAAAAAAAAATAGTGTATGTTATTATAATAAAAAACAGGTATATATACCAAAAGGGGGAGTTGTTATGAAAATAAAAAAAGTATTAAAATGGGTAGGAATAGTATTATTAATAATTATAGCAATAATATTAATAAATACAATAAGAAATTTTGTAATAGTAAAAGGACTTCAAAGCAAAATTGGTGAGTATAAAGCAAGCACAAATTATGCTATAAAGTTAGCATCAAAAGCAGGGGATGAAACACAATTATTACTAGATTATTATGTAAAAGATAATAAAAAAGCAGGCGTAATGAATAGAATATCAAAAGACCAAAATGTAAAAGTTTCTTTTTTTAGAAGAGAAATAACAGATGATGGAGAGAAATATGATGTATTTTGGGAAACACCAGAAGAAAAAACAGTTCAGATTAATACAGTAGGTTTATATGACGCACAAATATATAATTCATTAGAAACAGACAATACTTGGCAAACCATACTTGCATGTACATTAGCAAGAATAAAAAGCACAGAATGCAACGGGAAAAAATGTTATAAAATAACAAATTATATGTCTCCATTATTCTTGAATGGAACAGAAAAAAATGAAGCATATGTAGAAAAAGAAACAGGTTTAGGAATAAGAACTGTTATGGATGATCAAGTAACAGATAAAGAATATAGTTTCGGTAATGTTGATGACTCTGTTTTTGTAGAGCCTAATATTGGGGAATATAAGATAAAAGAATAAATTAAAAATTTTTAAATAAAAAGCTGTCTATAGTGCTAAATTATAGTACTGTAAACAGCTTTTTATAAGCAATAATTTTAAATATAAGACTCAATAATTCTCCACACATCCTCACAAAAAACTTTCTTCTCCGAAGAAAAAGGAAGCATCTTTGCATCCATCAAAGGATTAATCTCTTTTTGCAAACCATTCACGGTATCTAAAATCTTAGTAGGAGCAATCTTATCAGCCTTATTAGCAATAATAATAAAAGGCTTACCAGAGCGAATAATATAATCATACATCAGTCTATCATTACTGGTAGGAGAATGTCTAATATCAATTAAAAATATAATCAAAGAAATTTTATCCCTATGAAAAAGATATTCCTCAATAAACTGACCAACCTTAACTTGTTCAGCTTTAGACATTTTGCTAAAACCATAACCAGGAAGGTCAACAAAATAAAATTTCTCATCAATATTATAAAAATTAATTTGTCTTGTTTTACCAGGCTCAGAACTTGTACGAGCAAGTTTCTTTCTATTTATCATTGTATTTACAAAACTAGATTTTCCAACATTAGATTTTCCAACCAAAACAATCTCTGGTAAATCATTTTTAGGATATTGTTTAGGGCTTACTGCCGAAATTTCAAATTGTGGATTTTTAACTATCATAAATTTTCTCCTTTTTACAATTTTGTACCAAAAGGACCCGGTCCCTTTGGTGCAATGGTCCCAAAAGAGCAATTATTTTTTAGGACTAATTTTCTCAAGTCCACCCATATAAGGTCTTAAAACTTCTGGAATAACAACACTACCATCAGGCCTATAATTATTTTCCATAACTGCAATCAACATTCTAGGTGGGGCAACAACAGTGTTATTTAAAGTATGTGCATAATAATTTTCTTTTTCACCTTTAATTCTAATTCCAAGTCTACGAGCTTGTGCATCTGTTAAGTTAGAACAACTTCCAACTTCAAAATATTTCTTTTGACGAGGAGACCAAGCTTCAACATCACATGATTTTGCTTTTAGGTCTGCTAAATCTCCACTACAACATTCCAAAGTTCTAACAGGAATATTCATACTTCTAAATAGTTCTACTGTGTATGACCACATTTTATCATACCAATTCCAACTATCTTCTGGTTCACAAACTACAATCATTTCTTGTTTTTCAAATTGATGTATTCTATATACACCACGTTCTTCTATACCATGTGCACCTTTTTCTTTTCTAAAACATGGTGAATATGATGTCATAGTATAAGGCATTTTTGTTTTATCCAATATTTGGTCTTTAAATTTTCCTATCATTGAATGTTCAGATGTTCCAATTAAATATAAATCTTCACCTTCAATTTTGTACATCATAGCGTCCATTTCTTCAAAACTCATAACACCAGTTACAACATTTGAACGAATCATAAATGGTGGGATGCAATATGTAAATCCTTTATTTATCATAAAATCTCTTGCATATGTAAGTACTGCAGAATGTAGTCTTGCAACATCTCCCATTAAGTAGTAAAAACCATTTCCAGCAACACGGCGAGCACTGTCTAAGTCGAGTCCTCCAAGTGATTCCATAATTTCTCCATGATATGGAATTTCATAATCTGGAACAACAGGTTCACCATATTTTTGAATTTCTACGTTTTTACTATCATCTTCTCCGATTGGAACTGATGGGTGCATTATATTTGGTATTTTCATCATTCTAGATTTTATTTCTTCAGCAAGTTCATCTTCCAAAGCTTCATTTTTTTCAAGTTTTTCATTTATCTCTTGAACTTGTCTTTTTATTTCTTCAGCTTGCATTTTTTCGCCATTTTTCATTAGGTTTCCTATTTGATTACTTAATGTTTTTCTTTGACTACGCAAGTTATCTCCATTTAATTTTGCCTCACGATTTTTTTTGTCTAACTCAATTACTTCATCTACTAAAACTAATTTTTTATCTTGAAATTTTTTCTTGATATTTTCTTTTACAATTTCTGGATGCTCTCTTAAAAATTTTATATCTATCATAATATCAGTCCTTTCTTAACATGGGTATTATATAATAATTATGTTTATATATCAAGCTTTTAGAGAATAAAAAATGCGATTTTAACATATATTATATAAAAATATGTTAATTTAAGGAGATTTGGCTAATGGAAAATGAATATATAAGAGAAAAGAAAATACGAGATTTTACTGATGATGAAAGAAATAGAGAATTATTGTCTAATATTATTGATACAAGAGAAAAACTAAAAAGAGCTCATCATAATTTTGAATTTGCAGATGGAGACTTAGTTGATTATTATACTTATGAGATTAAGGCAAGTCAAGCAAAACTTGATTATTTGATTAAACTTGCTAAAGACAAGGGTTTAGTTATGAATTGCGAGATTAGAAATATGTTAGAAATGGAAAAAGATGCTGGATGAATTTTAGATGATTTTTCGTAAAATGTGTAAAAATATATCTAAAATATTTCTAAAAATGTGGTAAATTAGATTAAAATACTTTCTAAAAATGTGCAAAAACATGCTTGAAACCTTTCTAAAAATGTGGTAAAATGTAAACAAGGGGGCGAATTAGATGGAGAGATTAAAAAGAAAAATTGATAAATATCTACTTGAATGGAAAAAAAATAATGATAAATTACCTCTAATAATAAAGGGTGCAAGGCAAATAGGAAAAACAAATGCAATAAGAAATTTTGGAAAAAATAATTACAAAACATTTGTAGAAATAAATTTTGCATTTATGCCACAATTTAAAACCATATTTGAAAATGGATTTGAGGTTGATAATATAATAAAAAATATAACATTAAAAATGCCAGACCTAGTATTGAATGAATATAACACACTGATATTCTTCGATGAAATGCAAGAATGTGTAAGTACAGCAACATCGCTTAAAGCATTTAGAGAAGATGGCAGATATGATGTTATATGTTCAGGTTCTTTAATGGGAATAAACTATAATGAAATAGAGTCAAACAGCGTAGGAAATAAAGAAGACTATATAATGAAATCATTGGATTTTGAAGAGTTCCTATGGGCTAAAGGTTACAAAGAAGAGCAAATCGAAGACTTATACAAAAATATGATAGAACTAAAACCACTAAGTAACACTCAATACGAAGTAATGATGTCAAATTTTAAAGATTATATGATAGTTGGAGGAATGCCAGCAATAGTAAGTCATTTTGTGAAAAATAAGAATTTTAGTGGGATTTTAAAAATGCAACAACAAATTTTGATAGACTACGAAGAAGATATAACAAAATATGCAGGAGGATTGGACAAAACAAAAATATTGAATTGTTATAAAAAAGTTCCAGTATTTTTAGGAAATGAAAACAAAAAATTTCAAATATCAAAAATAGCAAATGGTGCAAGAAGCAGAGATTATGTTGGTGTTATAGATTGGCTTGCAAATGCTGGAATTGTAAATGTATGTTATGCAATGCAAACACCAAGTCTGCCATTAAAAGGTAACTTCAATCCAGATAATTACAGATTATATTTTGCAGATACTGGTTTACTTATAGGTTCATTAGATGAAGAAGTTCAGGAAGATTTAAGAAATAATGAAAATATGAATACATATAAAGGTGCTTTATATGAAAATGTAGTTGGAGATATGTTGGTAAAAGAGGGATATGATTTATATTTTTATAAAGAGGATAGTAAAAAAGTAGAGATGGATTTTATGATAAGAGATATCAATTCATTAATTCCGGTTGAAGTAAAGGCAAATGATAATGCAACAAATTCTCTTAATAATTTGATTAATGGAAAAAGTTATGATGATATAAAATATGGAATTAAATTGTGTAATAAAAACATTGGATTTAATGGCAAATTTTATACTTTCCCTTATTTTATGACTTTTTTGCTTAAGAGGTTTTTGAGAGAGAAAAAAATTGCAGGTTAAATTTAATTATAAAAACAGGCTATGACTGAATTTAAGTAGCTTGTTTTTAAAAAAATTTCTTGCTTTTTTTCAAAAAATACATTAAAATAAACATACTAAAAAAATCGGAGGAAAACAAATGGCAAAAGCACCAAAAACAGTATTTGTATGTAATGAATGTGGCTATGAAAGTGCAAAATGGATGGGAAAATGTCCAGCATGTAACAGTTGGAACACATTCTTTGAACAAAAAATAGAAAAAATAACAGAAAATGGAGTAAAAATATCAAAAGAAAGAAACACACCAAAAGCTTTAAACACATATAAAGGAGAAGAAGTTGCAAGAACATCAACAGGATTTGGAGAACTAGATAGAGTACTAGGTGGTGGAATAGTAAAAGGTTCATTAATCCTACTTGGAGGAGAGCCAGGAATAGGAAAATCAACATTAATCTTACAACTATGTAACAAAATACATGGAGAAGGAAAAGTACTATATGTATCAGGAGAAGAATCGGCAGAACAAATAAAGCTGAGAGCAGATAGACTTAGGATAGACAATGATGACATAATGTTTTTAGGAGAAACAGATATATCAATAATAAATGAAAATATAGAAGAGCTGCAGCCCAAACTTGTAATAATAGACTCAATCCAAACAATGTATTCAGACGAGCTATCGGCAGCTGCAGGAAGTGTAAGTCAAGTAAGAGAAATAACATCTCAAATAATGAGAATGTGTAAATCAAAGGGAATAACAACAATCATAATAGGTCATGTAACAAAAGATGGAACAATAGCAGGACCAAGAGTTTTGGAGCATATGGTAGACACTGTTTTATACCTAGAAGGAGAAAGATATTTTTCATATAGAATTCTAAGAGGAGTAAAAAACAGATTTGGTTCAACAAATGAAATCGGAATGTTTGAGATGAAAGGAGAGGGGCTAGTAGAAATTACAAACCCATCGCAAATTCTTATTTCAGAAAGAGATGACAACCCATCAGGTTCAGCAATAGTTGCAAGTATAGAGGGAACAAGACCTATGCTTATTGAACTTCAAGCATTAACAACACTTAGCGTATTTGGAATACCAAAAAGAACTGCAAATGGTTTAGACTATAATAGGCTTGCAGTATTAATTGCAGTACTAGAAAAAAGAGCAAACTTAAATATTGGTGGTCAAGATATATATGTAAATGTAGTTAGTGGAATGAAACTAAATGAGCCATCAATAGATTTAGGAGTACTTTGTGTATGTGCATCAAGTTTTAAAAATGTACCTATCCCTAAAGATACCGTAATAATGGGAGAAGTTGGTTTAACAGGTGAAGTTAGAAGAATTAATATGATTGAAAAGAGGCTAAAAGAGGCTGAGAAAATGGGATTTAAGAGATGCATAATTCCTGAAAATAATAAGAAATATTTGGAAGAAAAGTATAAAATGGAAATTGTTGGTGTTAAAGATGTAAGAGAGGCTTTGAGAGTTTTAAATATTAAGGGGTAAATTTTGTCCCATTGGGACCGGGTCTTTTTGGGACATTTTTCTGAAAAGGAACCGTCCCTAATCAGAAAAAAAGGAGGCACAAAATAAAAGAACAACTATTAAACCTAATATACCCAAAAGTATGTGGAATATGTGGAAAAGGAAAAGCCACATACCTATGCAAGAAATGTGAAAACAAACTAAAAACAATAGCAATATTTGGAAAAGATGAATATATGTGTAAGCACTTTGAAAATCACTACTATATTTTCAAATATGATAATTTAATAAGAAAATTAATAATCGACTATAAATTTAATGAAAAACCATATTTATACAGAAGTTTTTTAGAATTTTTAAATAATTATCAAAAAGAATATATACAATTTAAAATTTATGATATAATAATACCGGTTCCGATAAGTAAAAAAAGAAAAAAAGAAAGAGGATATAATCAAAGTCTTCTAATAGCTAGGAAAATATCATCAAAAGAAAAAATAAAATTGGGAGATAAAGTCATATCAAAAGTAAAAAATAATAATACACAAAGCAAATTAAATAAAGAAGAAAGAGCCGAAAATGTAAAAAATGTGTATAAAATAACCAAGGATAAAGAAATAATAAATAAAAATATATTATTAATAGATGATATATATACAACAGGAGCAACTTTAAATGAATGTAGTAGAATGCTAAAACAAGCAGGAGCTAAAAAGATTGATGTGTTAACAATTGCAAAAGATTAAGGAGGAGGATTAAATGGATGATTTAATAGAAAGCATATTAGACTATGTACGTTCAGATTACACAGACTATGCAATAATGATAAATGGAGAGTGGGGTTCAGGAAAGACATACTTTTGGAATAATCAAGTAAAGAAAAAAATCGAATCATTAAAACTAAACGGAAAGAAATTTACGACAATATATATGTCTTTATATGGAATTTCTAACCTTGAAGAAATAAGTAAAAAAATATTTATGGAAACTTCTCAGCTTATGGATAGAAATTTGAGAAAGTATATGAATTCAAATGGACAAACTACTATTCCGGAATATGCAAAAACTGGAATTGATATGGCAAATTTCTTTGGCAATACTTCTAATGGTGGAAAATTAGATTATGAAGAATTTTTCTCAACAGATGACAAGGTTTTATGTTTTGACGACCTAGAAAGAGCGAATGTTGATGTTATAGATATATTAGGATATATAAACAACTTTGTTGAACATGACCACATAAAAACAATAATAATATGTAATGAAAAAGAATTATCTACAAAAATAAAAAATAGTAACCTTGAAATGAAAACATTTATTGCAACATATCTTTTAGATAAGCAAGGTGAACTTAATAAATCTGATAAACCAATGGTTGAAAAAATACAAGAAAAAATAGAGCATGTATTTGATAAAGCAATAGACTATGAAAGAATAAAAGAAAAGCTTGTTGGTGAAACTTTTGAATATGCACCACAATTTGATTATATAATAAATGGAATTCTTATGAGATTTGAATCCAATAGAGAATTAATAAGATTTTTAAGAGAAAACACAGAATTAATAATAAGTACATTTAAAAAAAGTGGAACAAGAAATTTGCGTATATTAAAACATGCATTAAATGATTTTAGTAAAATTTATGAAGAAGTAAATAAATTTTTCCCAAATACAAACAACAGAGTAATGCAAACGATGCTAATATTTACAATAGCAGTTTCATTTGAAATAAAAGCAGGAAAAATAACAAAAGAGAAATTTAAAAATATTCAAAATAATGAAGAATATAAATCGATTTTGGTATCTTCAAGAGTATTAATGGACAATAGACAATTTTATATAAAAGAATTTGACGGAAATTATTACTATAATTTTAAGACAGATTATAGATTTTTTAAGTTTATCGAATATTATGTTAGAACAAGAATTTTTGATATGAAACTATTTAAAACAGAAATGGAAGATGTTAATGCAAGTCCAAAATCAAAGAAACTTCCAGCATATAAAAAAATACTTGTTGAAGAATATTGGAAAATTCAGGATGAAAAATTTAGTGGTGTTGTAGATGAGGTACTAAATGAAGTTAAAAATGGAGAAATTGAATTAATAGATATTGTAAAATTATTTGAATATTTTGTCTATTTTTCAAAAAGTAAATTGATTTTAAATGATATACAAACATTAAAAACAGTTTTTCTAAATGGAATGAGTTTATCTTCTCTTCATTCGAAATATTGTCCAAATGTTGATGAAGAGCTTGGAAAAGTTAATATTAGAGATGAGGGAGAATACTCGAATGATGAAGTAAAAGAAATTTTAACAAGATTTAACGAATTAAATGAACAATTATTAGAAAAAGAATATAAAGAAAAGGCTGATGAGATATTTAAATGTATCCCAATGAAAATGGAACAATTTTATGAAAGGTTTGATAAAGAATGTACAAATATTCCTATACTAAAATATTATGATTCTTTTCAAGTTTTCCAAAGAATTTCATGTGCAAGTAATGAGGATATAGTAGCTATTAAGGAGAAAATTGTAAAAAGAGCAAAAGAAAATGCTGACATATTAAATCAAGAAAGAGAGAATTTGATAAAACTTAAGAGATTGATGGATGCTTATATTAGTGGAAAAGATATAACTATAAAAGTGGTATTGTTAAAAGAATTTTCGAAAGAACTAGGACAAATTTTGGAAGTTTAAAAAATAAAAAATGCTATTGTGGTAGAACCATAATAGCATTTTTTGCACGAACTTTATAAAACTTTCATAAAATATAACAGAAAATAAAATTTTATGAAAGGAAAAAGAAAAAAATGTCAAATTACATAATAGAGGGAGGCAAAAAATTATACGGAGAAACATATGCCTCAGGTTCAAAAAATGCATCACTTCCGATAATGGCAGCTAGTGTATTAAATAGGGGAATAACCAAATTATATAATGTTCCCAATATCCATGATACGCAAATGATGATAGAAATATTAAAAAACATAGGATGCAAAGTAAAGAAAAATCAAAATAAGGTAGTAATAGATTCTAGAAATGTAAACAAATTTGAAATACCTGAACATTTAATGAGGCAAATGCGTTCGTCGGTTATATTTGCAGGTGCGATTTTGGGAAGGTATAAAAAAGTGATATTTTCGTATCCGGGTGGATGTGATATCGGTTCAAGACCTATAGATTTACACTTAAAAGGCTTTGAAAAGCTTGGAGCAACAATAAATCAAGATTTTGGAAAAATAATATGTGAAACCGAAAAGATAACTCCAAAAGAAATAAATCTAGATTTTCCAAGTGTAGGAGCAACAGAAAATATAATGCTTGCATCTGTTTTGTCAGATGGAGAAACAGAAATAATAAATGCAGCAATGGAGCCTGAAATTGTAGATTTACAAAATTTCCTAAATAAGATGGGAGCAAAAATAGAAGGAGCAGGAAGTAATGTTATAAAAATACAAGGTGTAAAAAATCTAAAAGATGTAAGTTATAACATTATGCCAGATAGAATAGAAATAGGAACATTATTATGTGCAGCAGCAATCACAGGTGGAGAAATAACTATAAAGAAAGTAAATGCATCTCACATAGCCCCATTATTAAATAAGCTAACAGAGGCAGGTTGTATTATTAAATTAAAAGAAAATGAGATAAAATTAAAAGCACCTAAAAAATTAAAATCTATTGATGTAAAAACGATGCCATATCCAGGTTTCCCAACAGATATGCAAGCAATCATTGGAGCAGTAGTAAGCATAGCGTCTGGAACGTCAATCATTGTTGAAAATATATTTGAAAATAGATATAAATATATAAATGAATTGCAAAAAATGGGAGCAAAAATAAATATAGAAGGAAAAACAGCTATTATAAAAGGTGTAAAAAAATTGTATGGCACGAAAGTTCAAGCGACTGATTTAAGAGGAGGAGCAAGTTTGGTATTAGCAGGGTTAGTTGCTAAGGGTACAACTAATGTTGAAAATATTGAATATATTCTAAGAGGTTATGAAAATTTACATGAAAAGCTTAAAAATTTAGGGGCAGAAATTTATATGGTTAGGGACTGATGGAGAAGAAATTTTTCTAATGTAATTTGCAATAATGTTTTATTGCAAATTATATTTTTTTTTGCGGATTAATTGAAAAAAATAAATAAATATGATATAAACATTAAAGAATAAATTAAAACAATTAGCAACAGAAGTTACAATAGTCAATTATCAAGAAAAAGTTGCATAAATTAAAAAGAAAAGAGGAAAAAAATGGAATTTATAGTAGCGGTTGATGGTCCTGCAGGAAGCGGGAAAGGAACAATAACAAAAATAGTAGGAGAAAAAGAAAATCTAGTATATATAGATACCGGAGCATTATACAGATGTGTAACACTATCTATGTTAAGAAAAAATGTAGGGCTAGAGGAATTAGAAAAAATACAAGAAATATTAAATAAAATAAACATAGAGTTTAAAAAGCAAGATGATCAAAAAAAGGTATATTTAAATGGAGAAGATGTATCAAAAGAAATAAGAGAGGCAGCAGTAAATAAGTTTGTATCACAAGTATCACATGTAGTAATCGTAAGAGAAGCAATAACAGACCTTTCAAGAAAAATTGCACAAGGAAAGCAAGTGATAATGGAAGGAAGAGATATTGGAACAAATGTATTCCCAAATGCAGATGTAAAAATATATTTAGATGCATCAACAGAAGAAAGAGCAAAAAGAAGGCAGAAACAAAATGAAGAAAAGGGAATAAATATACCATTTGAAGAAATTGTGGAAAATATAAGATTTAGAGATAATAATGACAAAACAAGTCCAGTTGCACCATTAAAACAAGCAGATGATGCTGTATATATTGATTCTAGTAATATGGCAATAGAGGAAGTAGTAGAAAAAGTAATAGAAATAATAAATCAAAAAAGAAAATAGGAAGGAATGAAAATGTATAAAATAGTAAGAGTAATATGTAATTTTTTTATATTTATATATTGTAAAATAGTATATAGAGCAAAAATAATAGGAACGGAAAATATACCAAAAACAGGATCGGTAATATTTTGTGCAAACCATAAAAGCTTTTTAGACCCACCATTGTTAGAAGTAACATGTAAAAGAAAAGATACCAGATTTGTTGCGAAAGAAGAACTTACAAAAAATAAATTCTTAGCATTTTTAGGAAAAGTATTTGATGTAATTTTAGTAAAAAGAAATGATAAAGATTTTGGTCCAATGAAGGAATCATTAAAAACACTAAAAGAAGGAAAATGTTTAGCAATATTTCCAGAGGGAACAAGAAATGGTTTGAAAAAAGGATTGAAACCTAAAACTGGAGTAGCATATTTTGCACTAAATTCTAATGCAACTGTAATACCTGTGGGTATAAAAGGAGGAGAAAAGCCTTTCAAAAAAGCAATAATTACGTATGGTAAACCTTTAGATTTAGAACAATATAAAGGGAATAAAGAATTAAAAAAAGATAAAGAAATATTAGTTGAAGTTACTGGAAAAATAATGGAAAATATAATTGAATTAGCTAAATAAGATGACAGACTCTATTTTTATAGGGTTTGTTTTTTTGAAATAAAACAAAAATAAAAAAATTTTAAAAAACTATTGACAAATCCTCCAAAAAAATATATAACTTATACAAACACAAATTCGTAAAACATAAATTTGGGAGGTAACCATAATGATAACAAATTTACACATAAAAAATATAGGAATAATAGATGATATAGAAATAGATTTCAATACAGGACTAAACATATTAACAGGAGAAACAGGAGCAGGGAAAAGCTTAATAATAGGATCATTAAGCATTATTTCAGGAGGAAGATTTTCAAAAGACATGATAAGAAAAGGAGAAACAAATTCATTTGTAGAAGTATGTTTGTATGAACCACAAAACGAAAATTCAATAGATGGAACAATAATAATATCAAGAGAAATAAATGTAAATGGAAAAAATATGTGCAAAATAAATGGCAGAATGGTAACAGTAAATGAATTAAAAAAATTCATGAAACAAATAATTGAAATACATGGTCAAAATGATAGTCAAAATTTATTAGAAAACAAAGAACATATAAAATACCTAGACAATTTTATAGGAGAAGAAATCGAAAAATTAAAGCAAGAATACAAAACATATTATGAAAGACGTATAGTAATCAAAAAAGAACTTGATGAAAATTATGGAGATGAAAAACAAAGACAAAGAAAATTAGACTTACTGAAATATCAATTTGAAGAAATAGAAGACGCAAACCTAATAGATGGTGAAGAAGACGAATTAAATAACAAACAAAAAATAATAGTCAATTCAGAAAAAATAGTCAAAACATTGCGAGAAGTAGATATGGAAATAGGTGAAAACTCAATAGATATACTAAGCAATAGTATAAGAAATCTTGAAAAAATAGAAAACCTAGATAACAAATATGAAGAAACATCAAAATCTCTAAAAAGCATATATTACGAATTACAAGAAATATCAAGAGATATATCAAATTATAAAAATGAAGTAAATTTTGATGAAGAAGAACAAAAAGAAATAGAAGAAAGACTGGATTTAATATATTCATTAAAAAGAAAATATGGTAATTCAATAAAAGAAATAATGCAATACAAAGAAGAAGTGGAAAAAGAAATATATAGAATAGAAAATTTAGAAGACTATACAAATAAATTAAAAAAAGAAAAAGAAGAAACCGAAAAAAAATTAAATGATATAGGAAATGAAATCAGTAAAATAAGAAAGCAAAAAGGAGAAGAACTATCTTTAAAAATAAATAAAAACCTGCAAGACCTAGAAATGAAAAATGCAAAAGTAAATATACATATAGACTATTCAGAGAATGAATTTTTTGAAAATGGAAAAGATAAAGTTATATTCTATATAAAAACAAATGTAGGAGAAGATGAAAAAGAACTAAGTAAAATAGCATCAGGTGGAGAAATGTCAAGAATAATGCTTGCAATAAAGGCAGTACTTGCAAATACAGACAATACACCAGTATTAATATTTGACGAAATAGATACAGGAATAAGTGGAAAAGCTGCAAATGCGGTAGCTGAAAAACTAAATGCAATATCTGAAAAACATCAAGTTTTATGTATATCACATTTACCAAATATTGCAGCAGTGGCAGATTATCACTATTTTATAAGCAAAAAAATAATTAATGATAGAACATCCACATCAATAAAAAAATTAGATGAAAAAGAAATAATACAAGAAATAGCAAGAATATCATCAGGAGAAATTAATGAAATAAGTATAAAATATGCCGAAAAATTAAGATGCAAAAAGATAGCAATATAAAAGAGATAGATAAAAAAGCTTGAAATATCAGGAAAAATGTTATATTATATACAAAAATAATTATTAAAGGTGATAAATATGCTAGAAAATGTAAATAATACAAAAGATTTAAAAAAGCTAACTATTAAAGAAAAAGAAGAACTAGCAAAAGACATAAGAAAATATATAATAGAAATTGTATCAAAAAATGGAGGTCATTTAGCTTCAAATCTTGGAGTAGTAGAACTTACACTAGCATTAGAAAGTGTATTTGATGTAAATAAAGACAAAATTGTATGGGATGTAGGACATCAAACATATGTGCATAAAATCCTAAATGGAAGAAAAGAAGAAATAAAAGAAATAAGAAAACTTAATGGAATAGCAGGATTTCCGAAAACAAACGAATCAGAAACAGACTGTTTTAACACAGGTCATAGTAGTACATCTATATCAGCAGCAATGGGAATGGCAAAAGCAAGAGATATAAAAAATGAAAAACACTCTGTAGTAGCAGTAATAGGAGATGGTGCATTAACAGGCGGAATGGCATTAGAAGCATTAAACCATATTGGAAGTTCAAAAACCAATGTAATTGTAATTTTGAATGATAATGAAATGAGTATATCCAAAAATATTGGTGGAGTAAATATGCTTTTAAGTAAACTAAGAGCAAGAAAATTATATACAATATCAAATAAATCTGGAAAAAAAATATTAGATAGAATTCCAATAGTAGGGAACCCACTAATAAAAATTATAAGAAGAATGAAAAAAGGAATAAAACAATTAATAATTCCAAAAATGTTTTTTGAAGATATAGGATTTAAATATTTAGGACCAATAGATGGACATAATATCGAAAATATGGAAGGAATATTTAAAGGAGCCAAAGAATTAGAAGAACCAGTATTAATACATGTATTAACTAAAAAAGGAAAAGGATATAAACCGGCAGAAGAAGAACCAGACAGGTTTCATGCTACATCTCCATTTGAGATAGAAACAGGAAAACCAAAAAAAATAAAAGGCAAAGATTATTCAAAAGTTTTTGGAGAAAAAATTGTAAAGATGGCAGAAAAAAATAAAAAAATAGTTGCAATTACTGCATCAATGAGAGATGGGACAGGTTTAACAAAATTTGCACAAAAATATCCAGAAAGGTTTTTTGATGTGGGGATAGCAGAACAACATGCATTAACATTTGCAGCAGGTTTAGCAAAAGAAGGGATGATTCCATTTGTTCCAATATATTCATCATTTTACCAAAGAGCATATGACCAAGTAATACATGACATATGTATGCAAAATTTACCTGTAATAATGTGTGTAGATAGAGCAGGAATTGTAGGGGCAGATGGAGAAACACATCAAGGTATTTTGGATTTGTCGTTTTTTAAAGTTATTCCTAATATTACAATAATGGCGCCAAAGGACTTCAAAGAATTAGAAGATATGATGAGTTTTGCTGTAAAATTAAATAAACCAGTAGTTATAAGATATCCTAGAGGAGGAGAGTCTAAGGAAAAATTTCTTACACATTCATTTATACAATATAAAAAGGCAGATGTTCTTACAATAGGTAAAGATGTAACTATTATAGCAATAGGTAATCAAGTAAGTAAAGCTATGAATTTATATAGAGAATTAAAGAAAATAAATATAAATGCAGAGGTTATAAATGTGAGATTTTTAAAACCATTTAATAAATATACAGTTTTAAATTCAATATATAAAACACATTTTGTTGTAACTTTAGAAGATAATACATTGATAGGCGGCCTGGGTTCAGAGGTAAAGGAATTAGTATCAGAAAAAAACATACCAAATGTTATAATAAAAACATTTGGATATCCAGATGTTTTTGTAGAGCATGGAACACCTCAAGAACTTGAAGAAAAGTATAGGTTAGATGAAAAATCAGTTTACAATTATATAAAAAAGCAAATTAAATATAGGAAAAATAATTATATTAAAAAGAATAATATAAAGAATAATATTATGAAAGAAAAAAGTCAAAACTCTAATTCGTAATAAATTCAAAACCAGGAAGTCAAGCTATAGTTGTATTCATCTATAGCTTGACTTCCTGGTTTTGAATTTATTACGAATTAGAGAAAGTCAAAAGGGCATGTAGTTAATTTGAAAGATAAATAATTTTTATTAATAGGATGATAAAAAGAAAGCCCAGAACAAGCTAGAGCTTGACCATCTATTAAATCAGATTTTGTACCATATAAGTCATCACCTAAAAGAGGGTGACCTATAGAGGCAAAATGAACTCTAATTTGGTGAGTTCTACCAGTTTCAAGAACACATTTTACTAAAGAATATGAATCATATTCTTTTAGAACCTCAAAATGAGTAATAGATTTTTTACCGTCTGGAGAAACAAGGCGTTCTATTATACTAGTACTTTTCCTGGCAATTGGTTTGTCAATAGTTCCATTCTTAGTATCAAGTTTACCACAAATTATTGCCAAATATTCCTTTTTAAATGTATTATCAGCCATTTGTTTTATTAAATTTTCCTGTATATACTCATTTTTAGCAAAGATTATCAATCCTGAAGTATTAAAATCTAATCTATTAACAGGTCTAATCTTTTTATTCAATTTTATTTCATCAAAATAAAATTTTAACCCATTAGAAAGTGTATTATCAAAATAGCGAAAAGATGGATGAACAGCAATACCTTTGGGCTTATTAAGAATAATAAAACAATCATCTTCGTAGATTATATTTAACTTCATTTTAGTAGGTATAATATTAGAGTTATCTTCAGAGTAATTAAAATCAATAGAAATTACATCATTAATATGTGCAGTATTTCTGGTATCACATATATTATCATTTAAATATATTAGTTTATTATGTACCAATTTTGTAAAAAGCCTAGATGAAATTTTAAGTTTATTTTTCAAGATAGTGTTAATTGTTAAATTTTCTTCTTTTACATTATAATATAAAATCATATAAACTCCTTTTATGTAAAAGTGTTCTATAAAATTTAGAACACTTTGTGAATAATAATAAGTTACTATTCATCATTATAATTATGTGTATTTCTATTAGAAATACTTGCAGTATAATAATATACTAAAGCAATTATAGCAATTGCAGTAATTGCAAGAATTAGCCAAATAAATGTAGTTGAGTTCATCCCGAATAGCGAATTATCAGTAGTTGTCGAAGTTCTTTGAGCTGTATAGTTGTTTGAATTTGTGTTAGATATCATCGAATTATTATTATTTGTCATATTTGATGCTTCATTTTCCATAGTTCCCGTAACATTTTTTGATGTATTAGAAATATTTCTCGCTGCATTTTCTACACCATTTTCGGCACCTCCAACTACATTTCTAACAGAATCAGCAGCCTTTTCTAATTCTGTTTTGCCATCAGTTGCAAAAGTAAATGTAATACTAAATGCTATAATTGAAATTAATAATACTAAACTAAACAAAATTTTTTTCTGCATTTTAAAATCCTCCTATAAAAATAGTTTAAAATTAAACTTACTAATATTATTAATTTTTTAGGATAAAATATACTATGAAAAAAATTGAAAAAATAAAACAAGCAATAAATGATTATTGCTTGAAATTATTAACCATTGCTTAATCTTATTAATATTGCAATTGAAAAGAAAATTAATAAAACTCCAACTACAATTAGTGCTATATTAATAAGGTTTGTAATAGTAGAAGTGGTTGAACTTTTAGAACTAGATACGCTACTTACAGTGGAAGTAACAGTATTAGAACTAGAAGAGCTTGTTTGATTAGTATTATTTTCTTCATCATCAGAATCATTTGATGATGTATTAGTTTTATTAGAATTTTTTAAATTATCGCTAGTATTAGAAATATTCGAATCTCTTGATGAATTGGTTGAGCTGTTTGAAGTATTTGTATTTTCTGTTAGGTTTAAATCAATTCCATAACAATAATTAAAAGAAAGTGTTATTAAAATAATAAAAAACAATAATAATTTTGTTAATTTTGACATGATTATTCCTCCTCAATTTTTCATTAGATTTATAATAACAATATATTATCACAAAAAAATGCTTTTTGTCTATATTTTTTATCAAAAATGTAAAATTTATGTGGTATTATTATTGTAAAAAAATTTTTTTTTTGGTAAAATATACGCGATTTAGGAGGAAAAAAGGTGTATTCGATAGAAGAATTTGATAGGTGTAAAACAAAAGTATTAAAATATATACTATATAAAAAAAGAACCGAAAATGAAGTGAGAACGAAATTTAATTCTAGTATAGAAGAGGATTTATTAGAGGATGTTATAGAATATTTAAAAGAAAATAAATATATAGATGACAGTGATTATATAAAAAGAACAATTAATAATTTCAAAATATTGAAAAGTTTATCAATAGTAGAATTAAGATATAAATTATTATCAAAAGGAATTGACAAAAATTTGATAGAAGATTATATATATGAAAATAAAGACGAAATAACAGAATATGAAATAAATTCCGCGATAAAAATAATAGACAAAAAAAGTAAGGAACTTGAAAAAAAAGAAATAATATCATATTTGATGAAAAAAGGATATAAAAAAGACAATATACTAGTAGCATATGAGAAATTGGAGAAAGGAGAATGATGATAAAAAATCATCATAAATAAAAATGAAAAAAATACTATTTTCAGCATATTCTCTGGATGTTGGGGGAATAGAAACAGCATTAATTACATTATTAAAACAAATACATAAAGATTATCAAATTACATTAGTTTTAGAAAAAAAAGAAGGAATTTTCTTAAAAGAAGTACCAAATGATATAAATATTATTGAATATAAACCAAATAAAAACAAATCAAAAATAATAAGAAAAATATGCAACTTTATAAAGCAATGTAATTTTAAAATTAAATATAAAAATAAGTTCGATTTTTCAGCATGTTATGCAACATATAGTTATCCATCAGCATTTGTAGCAAGAGAGGCAAGTAAAAATAGTGCATTATGGGTACATAATGATTATATGAGTTTTTACAATAATAATGTAAAACAATATATGGATTTTTTTGAAAAACTAAATATAAATCAATTTAAAAAGATAATTTTTGTATCTGAAAGAGATATGAAAATATTCATTGAAAATTTTAAAGAGTTAAAAGATAAATGTATTGAATGTAATAACCTAATAGACTATGAAAAAATTGAAAAGCTTGCTGGAGTAAAAATAGATGACTATAAAGAAATAGATAATATAGTAACATTTATAAATTTAGGAAGACATGATGAAAAGCAAAAAAAATTAACAAGAATAATAAATGCAACAAAAAAATTGAATGAAGAAGGATATATTTTTAGAGTAGTATTTATAGGAGATGGTCCAGATAATGAAAAATACAGACAATTATCAAAAGAAATAAAAAATATAGAATTTTTAGGAAAAAAAGAGAATCCATACCCATATCTGAAAAAAAGTGACTGTTTACTTATGTCATCTGATTTTGAGGGATATCCAGTGGTATTTATTGAAAGCCTAATTTTACAAAAACCAATAATAACAACAAATGTATCAGATAGTGAAAAAGATATAAAAGGAAAATATGGAATTGTTGTGGAAAAAACAGAAGAAGATATATATTTAGGAATGAAATCATATCTAAATAATGGTTATGATATGCAAAAATTTGACCCAAAAGAATTTAATGATAAAATCATAAAAAAAATAAATAAAATTATAGATTAAGGAGAAAGAAATTATAAAAATGATTAGTTTTGTAATACCAGCCTATAATGCAGGCAAAACAATAGAAAAAGCAATCAATTCAATAATTGAACAAGAAAAAAGTAGTATTGAATATGAAATAGTTGTAGTTGATGATGGGTCAGGTGATGACCTGAGTGAGATAATGAAAAAGTATGAAGAAAATGGAAAGGTAAAATATTTTTATAAAGAGAATACAGGAGTTTCTGATACAAGAAATTATGGAGTAAATCAAGCCATTGGTGAATACATAATATTTGTTGATAGTGATGATTATATAAATAAAACACTATTAAAAGATATCGAACCATACATAAAGCAAGAAATAGATATAATAAAATGGAATCCGATATTTGTAGATGAAAATAATGGAGAAATAAATAAAGCAAAAGCAGTATCATTCAAAAATGTTACAGGAGAAGACGGATTTAACTTATTATTTGGAAAAGATAATTTAATAGACTGCTTATGGAATTATGCAATAAAAAAAGAAATAATTTTAGAATTTCCCGAAGGAATGTATCATGAAGATTTTGCAACTATGCCACTTATTATATTAAATGCTAAAATCATGGTATCTCTTGATAAATATGAATATTTTTATGTTCAAAGTGAAAATAGTATAATGAGAAATCAAAATGAAGAAATCACAAGAAAAAAATTACAAGATAAACTAATACATTATGATACACTTATAAGAAAAGTAAATAAAATGCCTGTAAAAAAGTATACACAGGAAAATATGGCAATATTTGCTACAAATTCACTATTAGCTGTTCTTTCAGATTTAACAGATGATAATAAAATTTGGTTTGAAAAAGAATTAAAAACAAGAAAAATTGCTAAAAATATAAAAATAAGAAATTTTAAGCAATTAATAAAAAGGATAGTATTAGAAATAAAATATTAATCAAAAATAGGAGATAAAAATGTTAGGAAGTATATTAATTTTAATAATATTAATTTTTATAAATGCTTTTTTTGCAGCAGCTGAAATTGCATTTATATCATTAAATGATAACAAGATAGATATTCAGGCTAAAGAAGAAAATAAAAAAGCAAAAAAAATTCAAAATATGTTAAAAAATCCAAGCAAATTTTTAGCCACAATCCAAATAGGAGTAACACTTGCAGGATTTCTATCAAGTGCGTTTGCATCAGACACGTTTGCAGATAAATTATCACCAATTCTAAATGCATGGTTACCCAATGTATCTATTGCAACATGGAAAAGTATATCGATAATAATTATTACAATAATTTTGTCATATTTTACACTTGTATTTGGAGAATTAGTACCAAAAAGAATTGCAATGAAATATTATGAAAAAGTATCTTTTGCAAGTATAGGAATAATAAAAGCAATATCTATAATAACAGCACCATTTGTAAAATTTTTAACATTTTCAACAAATATTGTATCAAAAATATTTGGAGTTACTGGTGAAGAGGAAGAAAATGTAACAGAAGAAGAAATAAGGATGATGATAGATGTTGGGGAAGAAAAAGGTGCAATAGAAGAACAAGAAAAAGAGATGATAAACAATGTATTTGAATTTAATGATAAAGTCGTATCAGAAATAATGATACCAAGAAATAAAATTTTTGCATTAGATATCAACTTAACAATATCAGATGTAATAGAAAAACTTTCCGAAGATATGAGATATAGCAGGATGCCAGTATATGATGAAAGTATAGATAATATTAAAGGAATAATTTATATAAAAGATTTATTACTTTCAAACAAAAATAAAAATTCTAAAATAAAATCATTAGTAAAAGAGGCGTATTTTATATCAGATACCAAAAAAGTAAATGAACTATTTCAAGAACTAAGAAAAAGCAAAAAACAAATTGCAATTGTTATTGACGAATATGGTGGAACTGCAGGAATGGTAACAATGGAAGATATTTTGGAAGAAATTGTTGGGGAAATATATGACGAATATGATAAAGAAACAGACAAAATTAAGAAAATAGATAATAATACCTTTTTATTTGATGCAAGTATTGCATTATATGATGTAGAAAAATTTTTGGATATAGAAATTGAAGAAGAAGAAGTTGATACATTAGGTGGTTATTTAATAAAAATGTTAGATAGAATTCCAAAAGACGGAGAAAAACCAATAGTAGAAACAGAAAAAGTAACATACAAAATAGAAAAAGTTAAAGACAGAAAAATAATAAAAGTAAAAGCATGTAAAAATGTATAATTTTTTAAAAAATATTGTATATAATGCTTGATAAGAAATGAAAAATATGATAAACTTAAAAACATCAAAAAGAGAAGAAAGAGGGAGAAGAAAATGCTAGATTCAATGGAAAAAATAGTAAACCTATGCAAGGCAAGAGGATATATTTATCCGGGTTCAGATATATATGGTGGACTTTCAAATACATGGGATTATGGACCACTAGGAGTAGAATTAAAAAATAATATAAAAAAAGCATGGATGAAAAAGATGGTACAAGAAAACAAATATAATGTAGGATTAGATAGTGCCATATTAATGAATCCTCAAGTATGGGTAACAACAGGGCATGTAGCAAGCTTTTCAGACCCTTTAATAGATTGTAAAGAATGCAAAACAAGACATAGAGCAGACAAACTAATAGAAGAATGGGCTGCAAAAAATGGAAAAGATGTAATAGCAGATGGATGGTCAGATGAAGAAACAGTAAAATATATAAATGACAACAACATAGTATGTCCAAACTGTGGTAAATTAAATTACACATCAATAAGAAAATTTAACTTAATGTTTAAAACATTCCAAGGAGTTACAGAAGATGCAAAATCTGAAATATATTTACGTCCAGAAACAGCACAAGGAATATTTGTAAACTTCAAAAATGTACTAAGAACAACAAGAAGAAAGTTGCCAATGGGAATATGTCAACAAGGAAAAGCATTCAGAAACGAAATAACACCAGGAAACTTCATATTCAGAACACGTGAATTTGAACAAATGGAAATAGAATTCTTCTGTAAACCAGATACAGATTTAGAGTGGCATGAATACTGGAAAGAATATTGCCACAACTTCTTAATATCACTTGGTGCAAAAGAAGAAGATGTAAGATTTAGAAACCATACAAAAGAGGAATTATCATTCTACAGTAAAGCAACTGCAGACATAGAATACAAGTTCCCATTTGGATGGGGAGAAGTTTGGGGAATTGCAGATAGAACAAACTATGATTTATCAAGACATATGGAGGCAACCAAACAAGACCTTACATATCAAGACCCAGACACAGGCGAAAAATATGTACCATTTGTAATTGAGCCATCAGTAGGTGTAGATAGATTAATATTAATGTTCTTATGTAACGCATATGATGAACAAGAAATAGCAGAAGGAGATACAAGAACAGTTTTACATTTACATCCAGCTTTAGCTCCATACAAATTAGCGGTTTTACCATTATCTAAAAAATTATCTGCAAAAGCAGTAGAATTACACGAAAAATTATCTAAAACATTTATGTGTGATTATGATGAAGCAGGTTCAATTGGAAAACGTTATAGAAGAGAAGATGAAATTGGAACTCCATATTGTGTAACTGTTGATTTTGATACTTTAGAAGATAATCAAGTTACTATAAGAGATAGAGATACAATGGAACAAGTTAGAATTTCAATTGATGAAGTTGAAGATTGGATTAAAGAGAGAATTAATTTTTAAGTGAATAAAAAAGGATATAAGGTATTTAGATTATCTTATATCCTTTTAGATTTTTCAAATTTGTTTAATTAAAAATTATAATTTATTTATTTCGTCAATTGGTAAATCTGTTGTTTCGTGAATAATATTAATATCCACACCTTTAGCCTTTAATTTTTTTGCTGTCTCAATTTTGTTAGCTGCAATTCCATTTTCATATCCCTTATCATATCCCGCAGCCTCAGTAGCTTTTTGGTCCATAATATATTTTTCACGTAGTTCTGCTAAACGTATTGCATGTTCGTCTTGACTTATTTCATCTAAAACTTTTTTAGCTTTTTTTACATCTTCATTACTCATATCTATCACCTTCGGATTAATAATAAATTTTACCCAGTCAGCTAAAGCTGTATCATTTATATATTTCTTGAATTTGGGTAATTCAATTATAACAATCTCGATGTCGTCTGTCAAGATGACATTTTTATAATCTTCCTCTCTGAGATTCCATTTTGAAACATATTTCTTAATTTCCTTTAGGGATTCAAGTTCATAATTACTTATTAAAATAGCAATACTTTTTTCTAAATGAATATAATCTGTGCCTGTTGTAATACTTTGAGCATACATTTTACTACAATAAAATAAAATTCTTTTTTCGATATTCTTTTTATCTACAACTTGCATTTCAACATCGCAATTAATGTGATTGTCTATTTTGACTTTAATATCTAAAATTCCTACTTTGTCATCTAACATATCTTTAGGTAAGCAAGAATCACTTTCTAGAACTACATCTGTAATATTTTGATTTAAAACAGCACTGATAAAACTTTTGGTAATGGATTCGTTTCCTTGGTGTCCAAAAATTCGTTTAAATACATAGTCATTTTTGGGATTTAATAAATCTTTTTTTACTTTTTCATTTTTTGTTTTTTCTTGTTTAATAATTATCACGTCCTTTTATTTTAAAATTTATTGTTGGAAAATTTACTAAATATAATTACTGAAAAATTTTTATGATTTAAACAAATTTGAAAAAATCTTTATAAATTATATGGCGGAAAGATTACAATGTCAAGGAAAATCGTTCGACAAAATTTGACACGATTTTAGTATATAGAAAGACTAAAATTTTAAAAGTAAAACCTATAAGATTTATAAAATCTTATAGGCTCTAATCTACTTTTCATATAATTCTGAAATCCTAACATCCATCTCTTCAAAATTATCCACAAACCCAACCTTTGCAATATCATTAGAAATTCCTTGAATCCACACAGGCCTGTCCTTATAAAAAACATCAAATTTCTCATCATTAGACAAAATAGAATTAATACGATTAATATCCATAAAAAAACACCTCCACAAATCTTGTTACCAAAAGTATATACAAAATTTGCGAAAGTATTCGTAAAAAATTATAAATAAATTCTATAATCAATGTCAGGAAAAACACAGTCTTTTTCTTCAATTTCACTTAAGAATTTCCTATCAATTTTACCAGAATTAAGTTCATTATAAAGTCTAGTAAATCTACCGATATGGTCTTTAATTCTCCTGTGAGCATAATCAACCATAGTATTATTAGTAATAATAAATAGCCAATCACTGCTCTGGGCAAGTAAAAGCTCACGAGCTGCTTGATTTAAAGCACGAACTTGTATTTTAGCATTTCTGTATTTGCTAGATGAAGTAATAGAAGTAATAGGCTTTTTCTCCTTTTTAAGTTCTTTTATTTGGTTATCCAGACTATTTAAAAAATCATAAGAATCCCTAAACTTATAAGCCAACTCACACATTCTATCTCCGGCAGTATGTAAATGTTTATGAGCATAATCATTTGAAGGGTTAAGCCAAACTTCACTATAACCATTTGCACCCCAACTTGACCTACAAGGTTGACACTGCTGTATTTCTGGGTATTTATCCATATATTCAGATGGAGTGATAAGTTCAAAATTACATTCATCATAATAAATTTTTTTAAACAAAATATATAACCAATAAGGACCTTCATACCACCAATGTCCATAAAGCTCTGCATCATAAGGACATAAAACAATAGGAGGTTTATTCATATAATGAGATGCATTTTCAATTTGCTCTGTTCTAGAATTTAAGAAGTGACCTGCTTGACGTTCAGCAGAATCTTTTGCCCACTGAATATCATAAATATCTTTATTATCTGTATCACCCGTAATTCTATGATATTTTATACCAGTATGAACTCTAACGCCATTATGTGCGATATAAGGTTTAATATAATCATAATCTGCCTCGTAACCAATATCTCTATAAAAATCTCTGTAATTATAGTCGCCCGGGTAGCCATTAATAGAACTCCAAACTTGCCTTGAAGACTCCATATCACGACCAAAAACAGTAAAGCCTTGAGGTGAAACTATTGGAGCAAGTGTGCCATAAATAGGAGTTGGGTTAGCATATAAAACACCATGTGATTCAACAATTGCATAATCTACACCAAATTCTCTTAAATATTTATCAGCTTCAGGAACATATCCGCATTCTGGTAACCAAATACCACGGGGTTTTTTTCCGAAATATCGTTCATAAGTTTGAACACCAACGGCAATTTGAGCTCGAACGGTTTTCTCATTTACATATAATATTGGAAAATATCCATGTGTTGCACCACAAGTTATTATTTCTAATACACCAATATCTTGGAAATACTTAAACTGGGAAATAAGGTCACATTTAAATTCATCTTTAAATAGTCTTAAGTCATCAGAATATCTTTCATAATAATATTTTGATAAATTATTCATTTTTTCATTAAATGTTGTTCTTTTTATTTCTTTTTCAGATAATTCAATCAAGTTTTCCAAATAATTAATATACTTCTGTTGTAGCAATTTATTATCAAGCATTGAAAGTAGAGGAGGGGTCATTGACATTGTAATTCTAAAATTAACTCCTTCATCTACTAATTTTTTGAAATTTCTTAATAATGGTATATATGTTTCTGAAATTGCCTCATATAACCACGATTCTTCCAAATAATCATTACTTTCTGGGTGATGAATAAAAGGAAGATGCGCATGTAATACAAAGCTTACGTATCCTTTTTTTTGCATTTGATTTTTCCTTTCTTTAATTACAATGTAAAAAATCTAGCTTACAAAACAAACGAAAGCTAGATTAAAGTTTTACCAAGAACTTAGATTTCCTGATGATGGGTTTCCAGAAGATGGGTTCATTCTGTCAAATTTGTCATCAAAAATTTCATCTTTATATAGTTTTTTGTATAATTCATAAATATTAACAAATTCATTATCTTTAACAATAAATGGAAAGTCTTTAACATCTTTTTCTATAATTTGATTTGTTTTTACATTTCTAAAATATATTTTGTTTTGGTTGTTAAATAAAATATGGTCATTTGGTGATTCCAAATTATTTGAAGATGAAATATAAATGTAAGGTGTTTTAACTGGATTTATTGGACCATTTTTTTCTACATCATATTGTGGCATGTAATTATAGTTTATAGGAATAGGGCGTCTGCCAAGTTCTATTTTGTATTCACAGCTACTATCATTTACATGGAAATACCAACTGTTTGCAAAGTCATTTATATCTATTTCGAATGAATAGTTCATTGTTAAATTGTGTATAACCAAAACCGGTTTTGTTATTTCAAAGAAATATTCTCCGTATTGTTCTTTTAATTTTTCTCTATCTTCATCAGAAATTTCCCAATATACAAATAAGTTTGTAGGGGTTTGAGCTAATATTTTTACAACTGTTTTGTTGTATTTATATGGTAAATCATAATATTCTGGTGAGAAAGCATGTATTGTAGGTTTTCCTTGCTTTTTATTCGTGATTTTTGGCGAAGTATTAGCTTTTACAGTACTTTTTGTTACTTCTTTATTTTTAGAAACCAAATTTTCTTTTTTAGTAGTAGTTTTTTCTTTTTTTACAGAAACTGTTGAAGTTGTTTTTTTGGTTTTTTTATCAGTTTTTTTAGATTTGCTTTTGGATTCCTTTTTCTCTTTTTTGGGAGATAAGAATTCTTTTATATGTTCTATTGTATTATTCATTTCTTTAGTTTTTTTAGGCATTTTTTATCCTCCTGTTTTGTTTTTCTATATACTATACTAAAATGAAAATAAATTCAAGTTTTTTAGATAAATTTTTGAAAAAATTATATCGACCACTAATTCAATTTTCCATCAACCTATTGCAAAAATCAAATTATTTATATATAATAAGCTAGTATAAAACTAAACGAGAAAGAAGGATAAGTTTTGAATAAAACAAAAAGAAAAATATTTGAAACATCAATGAAATTATTTGCAGAAAAAGGTTATGAAAATACAAGTATAGAAGAAATAACGGCAACAGTAGGAGTGGCAAAAGGAACACTATACTATCATTTTGCAAGCAAAGAAGAAATATTTAATTTTCTGATATCAGAAGGAGTAAAATTATTACAAAACAGTGTAGACATAAAAACATCCAAATATCATAACTACATAGACAAAATAAAAGCAATAGTATTAATTCAAGTAAAAATTGTCGATAAATATGAGGATATAATAACAATACTATTAAGTCAATTTTATGGAACAGAGAAACGAAACCAAAAATGCAAAGAATACATATATGAATACATAAAAAAAATAGAACAAATTGTAAAAGAAGGAATTGAGGCAAAACAAATAAAAAATGGAGATGAAAAAATTTTTGCATCAGAAATATATGGATTAATATGTTCATGCCTAGTATACAAATTAAGAGATAAAGAAAGTTTCAATGTAGGAAAAGTATATAAAGAATTTGAAAATACAGTAATAAAAGGGTTGAAGGAGATATAAAAAATGTTAGATAGAAGCATTAAATTTGAAAATTTAAAAGAAATGATGAAAATTTCAGCAGAAAAATTTGGAGAAAGATCGGCATTTTATAAAGAAGGAAAAGGTCTAGAAGATTCAAAAAAAGTAACATATAAAGAATTTTACCATGAAATAAATAGTTTAGGTACAGCTCTTGTGGAAATGGGACTAAAAGATAAAAGAATTGCAGTAATTGGAGAAAATAGATATGAATGGGAGCTTTCATATTTGGCAGTAGCAACAGGTACAGGAATAATCGTACCTTTAGACAAAGCTTTGCCAGAAAATGAAATAGAAAGTTTAATAATTCGTTCAGAGGTAGAGGCAATTTTTTATTCATCAAAATATGATGAATGTATGGCAAAAATTCAGAAACAAGGAAATACAAAACTAAAATACTTCATTTCTATGGACTTAGAGAAAAATGATTTTAATAAATACTCTCTAAAAGAAATAACAAAAAAAGGAAAGGAGTTATTAGATAACGGAAACAGAGATTTTATTGATAGTAAAATAAACAATGAAGAAATGTCAATAATGTTATTTACATCTGGAACAACAAATCAATCAAAAGCAGTTATGTTATCTCAAAAAAATATTTGTACAAATGTAAAAGATATTAGAAATGTTTTTGAATTAGATGAAACAGATAGATTTCTATCATTTCTACCATTACATCATACATTTGAATGCACAGTTGGATTTTTATATCCATTATCAATTGGTGGTAGTATAATCTTTTCAAAAGGAGTAAGACATATTGCGGATGAGCTAAAAAACTTTAAGATAACAGCAATGATATGTGTGCCTGTTGTATTTGAAAAAATGTATGACAAATTAATGAAAGCAATTGAAGAAAAAGGCAAAATGCCAACTGTTAAAAAAGGTATAAAATTAAGCAATTGTTTATTAAAAGTTGGAATTGATATAAGAAAAAAAATATTTAAAGAAATTCACGATAACCTTGGAGGATGCTTACGCGTAATGGTTGCAGGTGGAGCGGCATTATCACCTGAAAAAGAAAAAGGATTTTGGGATTTAGGATTTAATGTATTACAAGGATATGGATTGACAGAAACATCACCAGTAATTGCAGCAGAACTTACAAAACAAAAAAGATTAAGTTCTATTGGTAAGAAATTTCCAAGCGTAGAGGTTAAAATAGATAATCCGGATAAAGAAGGAGTGGGAGAACTTTTAGCAAAAGGTGAATCTGTAATGCTTGGATATTATAATAATGAAGAGGCAAATAAAGAAGTATTTACAGAAGATGGCTGGTTCCGTACAGGAGATTTAGCTAAAATTGATAAAAACGGATATTTATATATTTCTGGAAGAAAGAAATTTGTTATTGTATTAAAAAATGGAAAAAATGTATATCCAGAGGAAATTGAAAGTTTATTAGAAAAGTCAGAATTAATAAAAGAATGTATGGTATTTGGTATGCCAGCAAGAGATGGAGATGTAATGCTATCAGTAAAAGTATGTTATGACAAAGATTACATCAAAAAGCAAATTGGGGAGATTTCGGAAGAAGAATTAAAAGAAAAAATCTGGAATTGGGTAAAAGAAGTAAATAAAACAATGCCAAAATACAAATATGTTAAAAAATTAATATTAACAGATGAAGAACTTATAAAAACAACAACATTAAAGATTAAAAGAAATGTAGAAATGGAAAAAATAATGAAAGAAAATAATTTGTAATAAAAATGTAATATTTCTGTTACAAAAATGTAAAATAAACTTTTTGCAAATTCCTTGTAGTTTTTAGGGGAGTGGTGTATAATAAAAATGATTTATGTAGAAAATACTTTAAAACAATAACGAAGGAGGGAAGTTTACGATGTCTAAATCTGGCATAGTAAATGTGAGAATGGTAATCACAGAAGAAAAAATAATATCAAATATAGATAAGGTTCAAAAATTAATAAATCCAAACAATAAAAAACAAATAGTACAACTAGAAGAAGATACATATTTTAAGGATTTGATTGAATCTATAAAAACATATTTAATTGAATATCCAAAAAAGAAAAATTTCCCTGTAAGTGTATACAATGCTGCTTATGAATTAGTTGAATTTGCTATAAATCAATTTGAAGAAAACACCAAAAAGGTAGAGGAATTAATAAAACAAAGAGAAGAAAACATAGCATTAGCTGGAGATTTAAGCGAAATTATAGAAAGCGTGGATAATAAAGAAGATGACTGGAAAGACAAGATAGAAGAGGCAAAGAAAAAATTTCCAGAAGAAATTATAGAAAACTTAGAAATAATTTCAAGATGCAAAGGAAAAACATCGCAAAAATATACAAACGCAATGAAAATTCTTAAAGCAAAAGTAAACAACCTAGAATCAAATTTACATATTGAGATTGACATGGAAAGATTAGAAGATAGTTCAAAAGCTCTAAGTTTTATTGGAATAGAAATATCTGATGCATTAAAATTAATACCAACTCCTGAAGAAAAAGTTGAAAATATAGCTGTAGAAGAAACACAAGAAAATGATAAAGTAGAAACTATTAGTGAAAAAAAGAAAGAAAAAAGAAAGAAAAAAGAAAAGGTTCAAACTATAGAAAATAATAATGAAAAGAACAATCTTATGGAAGAATATCAAAATGAAACAACATTTAAAACAAAACCATCATTATGGCAAAGAATAAAAAATAGCAAAATAGTCAGAGCAGCAACATATGTATTCAGAATAAGAATAAGAATTGAATTACCAAGCAATGCACTTCCAGAAGGAAGAGGAGAAGAGAAATAATAAAAAGGTGAACTAGGTGGTTTGCCTTTTTTTGTTTTTTGTATTGGGGACGGTTCTTTTCGCGAAAAGAACCGTCCCCAATACAAAAA
>USCB01000003.1 GCA_900553125.1 uncultured Clostridium sp.
TGAACAAGAATTCAATATTGGAATTGAGAAAAATAATGTTAATAAATTATATAATATACTAATAATATTTACAATTTTAGCTATTTATGGGGAAATTTTACAAAAAATTTAGAAAAAATTAACTTTTTATGTAGACAAAACCTCAAAAGTGTTGTATAATAAGTAAGATGAGATTTGAGACCGAAAAAATTAAGAGGCACTCTAGATAAATCCAAAAAAGAAATAGGGAGGAATAAAAATTGGATACAAATTATTTAGAAAACAACTACTTAACATTAGTAGGAAAGGTAACATCTGAAAAAGAGTTCAGTCATGAAATTTATGGAGAAAGATTTTATACATTTGATCTTTCGACACCTCGACTAAGTGGAAATGCAGATATAATTCCAGTAACAGTATCAGAGAGATTAATTAATGACGACATGATGGCAATAGGTAGCAAATTATTAGTAAAAGGACAATTTAGGTCATACAACAGCTACGAAAACGAAAAAAACAGATTAATACTAACAGTATTTGCTAAAGATATTGAAAAATTAGAAGAGCAATCAGAAGAGGGAGAAGAAACAGAATTAAACGAACTAGCAAAAAAAGATACAATAACAAATGAAGTTGTATTAATTGGATATATTTGTAAAAAGCCTATTTATAGACAAACACCATTTGGAAGAGAAATTGCTGATATATTGTTAGCCGTAAATAGAGCATACAATAAATCAGATTATATTCCATCAATAGCATGGGGAAGAAATGCAAGATTCTGCCAAAACTTAGAAGTTGGAACAGAAGTTAAAATAGTTGGTAGAATCCAATCAAGAAATTATGAAAAGAAATATGAAGATGGAACAGTAGTAAAAAAAGTTGCTTATGAGGTTTCAATTGGAAGTTTAGAGATTGTTAAAGAAACAGAAAATTCTGAAAGCCAAGAAACTGTTGAAGAAGCTATGTAATTATTACTAACAAAAAAGAACTATTAAACAAAAGTTTAGTAGTTCTTTTTTTTTACGTAACTTTTTCTGATTTAAATTCTTTTATAAATATATATTTTGATGGATAAAGTATGTATTTAAGTATATTTTACATCTTCCTGACAAACAGTAAATTAATTTCTGTATTAATTATTTACATTTTTTTGTCATAAACCCAAATAACCAAGCATATAATAATAATATAAAAAAGAGAGGCAAATATGCAAGTAGTAACAATATTTATCCAAAATAATAAAAATGAAAACCTAATTCAAAAAAGAAGTCAATCAAAAGGTGGAAAATATGGATTTACAAGTGGGCACACAGAAAATAATGAAACAAATACACAAGGAGCAATAAGAGAAGTAAAAGAGGAATTAGGTATAGACATAAAAGAAAAGCAGCTAAATCTATTTTATAGGACAAAAATCAATAAAACTATATACAATTTGTATTATATAAAATTAAACATAGACATAAAAAACATAGAACTTCAAAAGGAAGAAGTAGAAGAAGTAAAATGGTGTAGTAAAAAAGACATTGAAAAAATGATAAACAAAAATGAGTTCTATGACGTTCAAATAGAGGCATGGGAAAAATTTAAAAAATATATTAAGGAGTGAGTATATGGCAACAATAGCACAGTGGGATATAAACAATGAATGTAATTTAAATTGTAAACATTGTAGAGTATCTGAAAAAAACGATAATGAAAAATTATCTTTAAAAGAGGCAAAAAGCCTACTTTCTGAATTATGGTATAATGGTACAACAATGCTTAATTTATCTGGAGGTGAGCCATTTTTAAGAAGTGATATCTTTGAAATATTGGATTTTGCACAAAAATTTGAGGATATAGTAATAACAACAAATGGCACATTATTGAATGAAGAAAAATGTAAAAAACTTTCTACATATAAAAACATAAAATTATCAATAAGTTTAGATGGGTTAGAAGAAACTCATGATAAGTTTAGAAGGAAAAAAGGAGCATTTAGAAAAGTAATAGATACATTACCGATTTTAAATAAATACAAAATAAGATATGCTATAAAATATACATTATCAAAAGAAACGGCAAAAGATGCAGTGGAATTATTAAATTTAGTAGCAAAAAATGGAGCTACCGAATTTAATGTAAGAAGAGTTATTGTTGCAGGAAATGCAAAAGAAGACATGGTTTTATCAAATGAAGAATATACAAATATAATAAGAAATTTAATTCAAAATTGTAGAAAATTAGGTGTAAAATTCAGAACAGGAGATCCATTATTGATTCCAATTTTTTCAGAAGTTTGGGGTATAGATATAGAAAAAGATGATTTAAGTAAGATATATGCAGGATGTCAAGCTGGCGATGAGATTATTTACATAGATTATAAAGGTAATGTTGGTGCATGTTCATATATTCCAAAATTTGCAGATAATATAAAAGATAAGCCTTTAGATGAAATATTATCCAAAAACAAATTGTTTATTGATTTAAGAGCATATAAAAATAAACTTGAAGGAAAATGCAAAGAATGTAAATATAAAATGATATGTGGAGGATGTAGAGCATCAGCTTTGGCACTTAAAAAGTCATTATTTGAAGAAGACCCATTATGTTTGGCAAATTAAAGATATTAATTTTGCAATATAATTGCAATTAACATAAATAAAAAAGGAGGCACATATTATGAACAAAGACGAAAAAAATGTTCAAAACAATGCTGAAACAAAAAAAATAATTACATGTAGAATGTGTGGTTAATTAAATGAGGCTGTAATAGCCTCTTTGTGTTTTTTTATTAATAAAATTTTTGAAAGGATATTTATAGATTATGAAAAAATTAGATGGTTTACGTTTTTTACAAGAAAATTTTCCAAAACTAACAGTTGATTGTATATTTGTGGACAAGGTTGAGAATTTAGATGAAAAAGCTCTAATAAAAAAAGAAGAAGCTGAGCAGATTTGGAGAGTAAGAGGAGGACACAAAGTGGGGTCTGAACTTAATATGCCACAGGGTTCTTTTAGAGATATATTCTCTTTAAAAAAATACATGAAAGAACAGCAAAGAAAAGATGAAAATATGGAGTTTGTAATACATAGTGTTTCACCAAAATATTTTGCGGCACCGTTTGTCGGAACTTTAGCTGTTTATAATAATCACCAAAATCCAGGAATAAGAATAGAACTACAAAAGGTTACAAAAGAACTAGTTGATAATATTGATAAAAAAGGAGGAAAAAGACCAAGGGATTGGGAGGCTTGTCTTATTTTAGATTACGAATTTAGAAATAAATTTCCAAAGATACGTAGGAATAATGATGTAAACTTAGAAGAAGTTAAAAATGCAATTGCTGTTATTCATGAAGTGGGAGAAGAGATTTTTGATATTTATGATAAAAAAGGAAAGGATATTGACACATTTACCAGATTTAATATTTATGATTTAGGACAAGTCTTATTTGATGACCATAGGAGTGTAGAATCTTTTGTTCCAAAATGTAAATGTCCAGTTGTACCAAGCAATTTTGGAAAAAGCAAAGTAACTCAAAACAAAGTGATTGAAAGATAAAGAAGAAATTTTTATAGGAAATTAAGTAAAATAGCCCTTGACAACCCCCAATCTAATAGAGTATAATATATAGGTATATCGGGTAAAAAGGTAGAGAAAAAAAGCCTATTAGAAAGAATCCCACATACATTCATGTATGACCGGAAGGGGGGAATGAATAATGTCAGAGATAAAAGTTAATAATGGTAATATAGAAGATGCGCTTAAAAGATTTAAAAGACAATGCGCTAGAAATGGTGTACTTCAAGAAGTTCGTAAAAGAGAACATTATGAAAAACCTAGCGTAAAGAGAAAGAAAAAATCAGAAGCAGCAAGAAAAAGAAAATTTTAATTAATAAAAAATACCAAAATGATACTAAGAAAGTATCATTTTGGTATTTTTTTAATTCTATTACAAATTGCAAGAGTGATGAAAAAAACTTGAATAATAAACCCAATTTGTAGTATACTAAAACATATCAAAAATCAAAAGAGAGGAATGATAAAATTGGAATACAAAAAACAAGAAATCAAACAAGGAATAAAGTTACACAACATAAACACAGAAAAATTTAAAACTAATTTAATAGCAATATTTTTGACAACACCACTAGCAAAAGAAAATGTAACATATGATGCAGTGCTAGCGGCAGTATTAAGAAGAGGCACGAAAAACATGCCAACACAGGAAGAAATAAGTAAAACTTTAGAAGGAATGTATGGGGCAGATTTTGATTGTGGATTAAATAAAAATGGAGATAATCATGTAATAAAATTTTATTTAGAAAGTTTAAATGATGAATTTATTCCACTTTCTGGTGAAAATATGTTGAAAACTAGTATGGAAAAGTTATCTGAAATAGTATTAAATCCATATTTAGAAGATGGAAAATTCAAAGAAGAGTATGTTGAACAAGAAAAAGAAAATATAAGACAAAGAATAGAGGCTAGAAAAGATAATAAAGCAGCATATGCAAGGTCAAGATGTGTGGAAGAAATGTACAAAGGTGAGTCTGCTGGATTTTTTAATTATGGATATATAGAGGATTTAGATGAGATTAATGGAAAATCATTATATGAATATTATCAAAAACTTTTAAAAGAATGTAAAATAGATATCTTTGTTTCAGGAAAGGTTGATATTGAAGAAACTCTAAAAATTATTAATGAAAATGATGATATAAAAAATCTTCAGCCGAGAAATGCAAATTATATAATAAACAAAATAACAGCTAAAAATGAAGTACAAGAAAGAAAAATAGAGGAAAAGTTAGATGTTACACAAGGTAAGGTAGTAATTGGATGTGATATTTTATTTGATGAAAATGATTTGAAAGATAGAAATTTAAAATGTGAAACAATGCTATACAATAGTTTATTAGGTGGAAGTGCGAATTCTAAATTATTTCAAAATGTTAGAGAAAAAGAAAGTTTAGCATATACAGCAAATTCAAATTATGTAAGATATAAAAGTAATATTTTTATAACAGCAGGAATTGAAATTGAAAATTTTGATAAAGCATTAGATATAATTAGAAAACAAATAGAAGATTTGAAAAATGGTGATTTTACAGAAGAACAAATTCAGAATGATAAAAAAGGTATAATTTCTCAAATTAATACAATAGATGATGAACAAGATACTGAGATTATATATTTTTTAGGTCAGGAACTTACTGATTCAAATGAAATGATTGAACAATATATAGAAAATATAAATAAAGTAACAAAGGAACAAATACAAAATGTAGCATCAAAAGTGGAAATAAATACAATATATTTTTTAAGAAATTAGGAGGGATAAAATGCAGACAATTTTTAATTCAAAGGTAAAAGAAACTTTATATGTAGAAAAATTAAAGAATGGTTTAACAGTAATGATAATACCTAAAAAAGGGATACAAAAAAAATATATAATATGGGGAACACACTATGGCTCTAATGACAATAAGTTTATTGTACCCGGGGAAAAGGAGCCTATAGAGGTACCAAAAGGTGTTGCACATTTTTTGGAACATAAAATGTTTGAACAAGAAAATGGAAAAAATAGTTTAGATGTTTTAACCTCATTAGGAGTAAGTGCAAATGCATATACAACAAATAATCATACAGCATATTTATATGAATGTACAGATAATTTTTATGAGGCGCTAGATGAATTTATGGATTATGTACAGCATCCATATTTTACAGACGAAAATGTTGAAAAGGAAAAAGGTATAATTGGTCAAGAAATCAAGATGTATGATGATTATCCAGAATGGAGGGTTTACCTAAATGTATTAGATGCAATGTATTATAAAAATCCTATAAAACTTGATGTTACAGGAACTGTTGAAACTATAAGCCATATTGATAAAGAGGTTTTATATAAATGTTATAATACATTTTATAATCCTTCAAATATGTGTCTTGTTGTAAGTGGAGATTTTGAGCCAGAAAGTTTATTAGAGGAAATTAAGAAAAGATTGATTGATACAAAACAAAATGGTGAAATAAAAAGAATTTTTGAAGAAGAACCACAAGGAATTGTAAAACCAAAAGTTGAACAGAAAATGAATGTTAGTAAGCCACTTTTTACCATAGGAATAAAATGTAAAGTACCAAACCAAAATGAAAAAGTAAGAGTTCACATAGGTACAGAAATAATTTTAAATATGCTTATAGGAGAAAGTTCTAATTTATATAAAGAAATGTATCAAATAGGAAATATATTTAATGTACCAGGATTATCTTATGAATTTGGTGAAAATTATGCTTATATTTTGATTGCAGAAAAGGCTAATGACCCAGAAATTTTATTTGAAAGATTAAGAGAAGAAATAGAAAGTTTTAAGAAAAATGGTTTGAATGAAGAGGATTTTGAAAGAACTAAAAAAATGATGTATGGAGAATATGTAAAGGAATATAATGATGTTACATCTATTGCAGGAATGTTTTTATCTGATTTTATGAAAGGAATAAATTCTTTTGATTATTTAGAAGAAGTTGATATAATGGACTTAAATTTTGTAAATCAAGTTTTAAAAGATAATTTTGATTTAGAAAAAATGGTTCTTTCTGTAGTAAAATAATAGATGATGTCGAAGGTTATCAGATATGCTAAAACTTAGATGAATAAAGGCTTACGAAACTTGGAAAATATATATGAAAATACTTGACGGTATAAAAATTATGTGATAATTTAGTAATATATGTAAGAGAAAAAAGAAAAAATAAATTTTATGACTTAAAGGAGAAATGGCGTATGTTAAATGATGAAATTTGTAAATTAAGAGATGAATTAAATAAAAGCATTATTGAAGGTAAAGATTATGATTATATATATGAACTTAGTGTTAAGCTAGATGATTTGATTGCCGAATTTTATAGATTAAAATCAGAATAAGTTATTAAAAAATTTATGGAACTATTTTATAAATAGATACATAAATTTTTTATTGCATTTTTTAGGGCTATTTGATAAAATGTAAATCAAATAGAAGTAAAAAGGAGAAATAATGGATAAGGAAGAACAATACAAATTACAAAGGGAGTTAAATATTAGAAAAATAGTTATAACATGTATTATTAGTTCTATAGTTGTAGCAATTATAATAATATTTTCATTATACATAGGAAAAGAAAGTTTTAGAAAATGGGTAGATATAAATGTTTTTAGGAAAGATATCACATCAAAAGATGTAGCAACTATAGACTTAAATGTAGATAAAAATAACCAAATATTTTGCTATAATAAATATATTGGAATTTTAAATGAAAAAAATTTAAAACTGTATAATTCTTCAGGAGAAAACATTACAGATATTTCAGTTAATATAAATACAGCACTTTCTGCATCAAATGATAAATACTTAGCAATAGCAGAAAAAAATGGGCAAGAATTTTGTTTAATATCAGATAAATCATATTTATGGAAACAGACTGTTGAAGGCGAAATTCTAAAAATTTATGTAAATAAAAATGGATATGTAGCATTAGTTACAACAGATACAACATATAAATCAATTGTTACTGTATATGATTATAATGGAAAACAGATACTAAAAAATTATTTATCATCAACAAGAGTAATTGATGTATCAATTTCAAATGATAACAAATATGTGGCTTTTGCTGAGATGGATACATCAGGGACTATAATAAAATCAAGTGTTAAAATAATTTCAGTAGAAAAAGCTAGTACTAATTCGGAAGAATCAATTATATATTCAAATGAAACAACTACATCAAAAATGCTAATAAAAGTACAATATCAGGAAAAAAATGAGTTAGTATGTGTATATGATGATTGTGTAAATATTGTAAAAGATAATAAAGAAAATGAATTAATAAAAATAGATGATATGACATCTTTCGTTTCTGGAAACTTAAATGGTAGTGTAGCATACATAAAAGAAGTACAAAAAGGTATATTTGATTCAAAATCTACATTAAATATAATAAATACATCAAATAATCAAAAAAATGAATATAATTTTGATGAGATAGCAAAAGAAATGTACTCATATGGAAATATAATAGCAATTAATATTGGAACAGAAATGTACATTTTGAATAACAATGCAATGTTAATAAAAAGATATACATCAAATCAGGAAATAACAAATGTAATGTTGTCAAATAATATTGCAGTAGTTATATATAAAGATAGAATAGAAATAATAAACTTGTAGTAGGTGGTTGTTATGGGAATAGTAATTGATATAGTTGTAATTGCAATTTTAGTTTTAAATATAATAATAGGATATAAAAAAGGATTAATAAATGTTGTTTTTAATATATTAGCATTTTTCATAGCTATAATAATAACTTTTATTTTATATAAGCCTGTATCAAATTTTATAATTAATAATACAGAGATAGATGATAAAATAAAGCAAACAATTATAGAAAACAGTAAAAAAGAAGATAATTCAGATAATGAAAAAACAGAAAGTAGTAATATTATTCAAAAATATGTAGAAGACTCAATAAAAAATGCAGAAGAAGATGCAAAGGAAAAAACAATAGAATTAGTTGCAAATACAATTTCTATTAGAGGAGTAGAAATATTAACAGGAATTTTATTATTTATTGTAACAAGGTTAATATTAATAGTATTAGGCTTTATAACAAAATTTGTTGCAAATTTGCCACTAATAAAACAATTTAATGAAATAGGTGGAGTTTTATATGGTTTGTTTAAAGGATTACTTATTATATACATAATACTAACAATAATGTTTTTTGTTGTATCTATAAATCAAAAAGGAATAATATCAAAAACAATAGAAAATTCATATATTACTAAAATTTTATATGATAATAATATTATAGTAAACTATTGCATTTTAGGTAAAAATTTGTTATAATTTTTTTGTATAGTTTTTAATTTAGATAGAAAAGAGTGAAAAAATAATAGCAAATGAGTAAAAAAAGTAAAAATATAAAAAAGAAAAAAAATCAAAAAAAACATAATGGATTAAAAGTTTTATTAGTAATATTAGGAATGATAATCCTATTTATATTAGGATTTGTAGGATATAGCGGATATAAAAACGGTTGGGGACTAAAAGGAATGATACAAACAGCAATGGGTCAAGATGAAAGAAAGTTGGCAGATTTAGATCCTCTAACAGTATTAATAATGGGAGTAAGTGAAGATATATCGTCAAAACTTACAGACACAATAATGGTTGCATCATATAATCCAAAAACGCAAAAAGCAACATTATTATCAATTCCAAGAGATACATTTGTTGGAAAAAATAAAAATACAGCTACATCATATAATAAAATAAATGCATTATATCAATCAAGTCCGGAAAAAACTTTAGATGCAGTAAATAAAATAACAGGGTTAGATATAAAATACTATGTTGTAATAAGTAACAATGCATTAGTCCAGTTAGTTGACGAAATAGGCGGAGTAGAGTTTGATGTACCAATAGATATGAATTATGATGATAGTTCTCAAGACTTAGCAATTCATTTGAAAAAAGGAGTTCAAAAGTTAAATGGAGAACAAGCAGAGGGATTAGTAAGATTTAGAAAAAACAATAATGGAACATCATACCCATCTGAATATGGAGATAACGACCTAGGAAGAATGAAAACACAAAGAGAATTTATAACAGAAGTTGCAAAACAAACATTACAACTAAAAAATATAACCAAAATAGGAAGTTTTATAGATATAGTAAAAGAAAATGTAACAACAAACATAAAAAATTGGTCAACAATAAAAGACTATGTTGCATATGCAGTAGATTTTAGTACGGAAAATATAAGAGCAGAAAACATACCAGGAGAGGCTGGATATTATAACAAATTATCATTTTTCATATATGATAAAAAAGAAACAGAAGCATTAATAAAAGAATTACTTGAAGAGCAAAATGGAAAGGAAGAAGTTGCATCTGGCAACAATGTTGATGCAATAAATTCTTCTGTAAGCAGTAATGAAGAATTAGATTCAAGTAATGAAAATTCAAAAATTAAAATTGAATTATTAAATGGAAGTGGAGATAAAACACTTTTAAATGAAGTAACAAAAGAATTAAAAGCACAAGGATATAATGTATATAAAACAGGAACAACCACAGCTACAAGTAAAACAACAATAATAAATAAATCTGCAATACAAAGTGATGTATTAGACAAAATAAAAAAAGTTTTAGGAGTTGGAAATATATCAAGTAGTGCTTCAAGTTCAAGTACAGTAGATGTAACGGTAATAATAGGAAAAGATTATAAATAAAAGGAGGGATTAAATCCCTCCAATATAAATATTTTAAGTTCTTTTTTTCTTAAATCTTAAAATTATAATAGTAATTAATATCACAAATAAAATAATCCCTAAAAGTAATTCTAAAATTAATAATGTAAAGTCATCTTTATTAACATCATGAGATGCTATTAAATTTTTAGTGTATTGCATATTATCAATATTATAAGAAATAGTTCCTAATACAGTTCCTTTAGCAATTGGAGCAGAAATATTATCATTTAATGTAATAGAGGCATCAGGAATATTTTCACCATTTTTCAGTAACCCCGAGATGGAATCTTCTAATATTAAATCCAAATTTCTGGTTTCTTTGGTGCCATTTTTTACTTCAATATTTTTAATAATATCATCTTTATTTGCAAATGTTTTTACAGAATAATTAGAATAACCATATTTAAATAGATTTATAGAATCCTGATATCTTGAGCTTTCGCCATTAGACATTTGGTTAGAGCCTAGAACAACGCAAATTAAAGCAAGATTATTTTTAGAACAGGCTGAGATTAAACAATTTTTGGCTTGAGATGTATAGCCTGTTTTTATACCAACACATTCTTCTAAGTAATATTTAGAAGATGGATTTATTAAATCATTAGTGTTTTTATATGTTCTTACATCAGATTTATTTGTACGATTTATTGTACAACTTTTTTGAGAAACTATATTTCTAAAGTTCTTATTTAGCATACAATATCTTGCAATTAAGCTTAAGTCATAGCTTGTTGTATAATGATTTTCATCGTGAATTCCACTGGGATTAGTAAAATGAGTATCTTTACAACCAATTTCAGTTGCTTTTTTATTCATTAAATTAGCAAATTCGTCAATCGAACCTGATATGTGTTCAGCAAGAACATAACCTGCATCATTAGCAGAATGGACAAGGAAAACGGTTACTAAATCTTTTACGCTTATTTGTTCACTTTCTAAAAGGTTGGCTGAAGAATAACCAGGTGGAATTACTGATATTGCGGATTTGGATACTGTTACCATATCATCCAAATTACACTCTTCCAAAGCTATAATTGCTGTTAGGATTTTTGTTGTACTAGCAGGATACATCTTTTCATTTGAATTTTTAGAATAGAGTATAGTTCCTGTTTTGAAATCCATTAATATAGCTGAGTCTGAATATATATTTAATTCATTTTTATAACCATAACTAAATTTAATTTGTATAACAAAAACAAATACAAGTAATAATATTGGTATTTTTAATAATTTATTTTTCATGAGTTCACCACTTCTTTTATTTAATATTTAGAATATACAATATATAATCAAATTTTGCAATAATTTTGAGAAAAAAGGAGGAAAAATGTTAGAAAATTTAAGTCAAAAACAAAAAATTATAGTTACAGTTATTGCTATAGCTGTTTTAATTGGAATTATAAGTTTTATTTATAATAAGAATCAAACGAAAGATGATACGATTTTGGAAAATGATATATTAATAACAAATACATCTACAAATAATAATTTAGTAGAAAACGAATCTGCTAAAGATTTAGTTGTAGTTCATATAACGGGAAGTGTAAAGAATCCGGGGATTGTAAAATTAAGCGAAGGTAGCAGAATAGAAGATGCAATACAGGCAGCAGGAGGATTGACAGAAAATGCTGATATATCTAAGGTTAATCTTGCTTATGTTTTAGATGATGGTATAAAAATAAAAATTCCAAGTATTACTGATGATGATATAGGTGATGAAGAGATAATTAACGAGGAAAGTGGCGAAAATATAATAGAAAATGACACAACATCTTCGAAAAATAATAAAAGCATAAATATAAATAAGGCAACAGAAACAGAACTTGAAACATTGCCTGGAATTGGAGCTTCACTTGCAAGTAGAATTGTTGAATATAGGAAACAAAATGGAAATTTTAGTAGTATTGAAGATATTAAAAATGTAAGTGGAATAGGAGATAGCAAATATTTAAATATTAAGGATTTTATAACTGTAAAGTAGCTTGTTAAATTTAATGAAATGGGATATAATCTAGTCTATAAAAGGAGGAATTTTGATGCCAAGTATATTGTTTCACGAATTTATAGGATACAAAATAGAAAAAAAATATCCAATATATGATACAAATAATTTTTATTTAGGATTGATGGTTCCAGATAGTGTAAATGCATATGGTTTTGCTAGTAAAGAAGATAGATGGAGAACTCATGTCAGAGATGAAAATTTGGATATTTGGGAAGAAAATATAATCAACTTTTATAAAGATAATAAAGGAAAATATGAACAAACTTATTTGATGGGGTATGTAGTACATGTACTCACAGATATTATTTGTGATAGGATTTACCAGACAGAATTATATCCTAAATTATTGGAAAAAGGGTTTGATTACCACTCAGCATATTCGTTTTATGAAAAGGGAATAGAGCAGTTTGAAAATAGTAATATTAATGAAAAATGGTGGGAAGATGCTAAAATTAAATTTCAGAATGCGGAAATTTTTTCTATAAGTGATATGAGTGAGAAGATGATTTTTGATGAGATACAGTATACTATTAATAAGTATAGTAGTAGATTTTATGAGAAACCAGGATTTATAACAGATGAGTTTGCTAAAAAAGTTGTTAGTGGGATAGAGAAAACGGAAATTCTTTGAGGTGATATGTATTTGAAGAATAAGGTTTGGATAAAGTTTGAACTGTTGCAATTTTGCAACAGTTCAAACTTTATCTTAAAAAACAAGTAAACATAGTAAAATTTTACAAGTAATTTTATTTTTAGCATAGAACATATAAAAAATCGATAAAATGGTGATAGATATCTTCTGATAAAATTATAATTAATATTAGTTCATTAAAAAATCAATTATATTTATAACTTCAATACCATCAATTTGTTTATTTTTAACATTATCCATAGTTAATATAACTTTTCTATAATTATCTTTAACAGCTAATAGTGAATTTTTTTCTCTTTTTTCAACATTCTCATCTAACATACTTCTTGTTACCTGATAATAAACTCTTTCGTTTGGTTTTATAGCTATGAAATCTATTTCAATATTATTATATTTTCCAACATAAACTTCGTAGCCTCTACGTAACAATTCTATATATATAAGATTTTCGAAACTACTTCCTGTGTCATAAGATGAAAAACCACTTATTATATTTTTTAAACCATTATCTACAAAATAATATTTTCCCTGCGTTTTTAATAATTGCTTTCCTTTTAGTTCATATCTTGGAACTCTATAAATAAAGTATGCATTTTCAATCATTTTTAAATATGAATCTACGGTTTCATTAGTTATATTACTTCCATTTTTTTTCATAAAATCAGATATTGCGTTTGGAGTGGTTAAATTTCCAATACAAGAAGACATATATTTTATTAAATTATCTAAAAAAACAACGTCTTTTATATTGTTTCTATTTATTATATCTTTTTTTAATACAACTTCTTTTATATCATTTAAATAATTGGTCATAAGTAATTCGTTATCATTCATATTAACAAGCATTGGCATACCGCCATATTTTAAGTACTTATCAAATTTTTCGTATTTATCTTCATCATTTTTGAAAGGATATTCTGCTAAAAACTCTTTAAAAGAAAATGGATAAATTTTTATAGTCAAAACTCTACCTGCAAGCAAAGTTGTTAGTTCTGAAGATAATAAATATGCATTTGAACCAGTTATATAAATATCACAATCAATATCTACTAATAATGAATTAACAGCTTTTTCCCACTTTTCTATATTTTGAACTTCATCTAGTAAAATATAATTTTTATTTTTATTAATATTATTTTTTATATAGTTATATAAATCTTCATAATTTTTAATAGAATACCAGTCTGCACTTTCAAAGTTCATATATATGATATTCTTTTCAGAAATACCTTGTGAAATAAGATATTCTTTATATTGTAATAATAATGTGCTTTTTCCACTTCTTCTAACACCTGTTATGACTTTTATTAAATTTAAATCTTTACTTTCTATTAATTGGTTTAAATATTGTTCTCTTTTAAGCATTTCTATCACCTCTAAAATCATTATATGGTATAAATTTAAAAAAGTCAAGTTTTACGCTTTTATCCGTAAAACTTTGGATTTTTGTTTTTTTTACGTTTGAATTTTAAATAGATTGTCAATAAAAATAATATTGATAAAATCTATTATTTATATTATGTCCATTATTTTGGATGAAATTTTTCTGTTTTTGAATGAAATCAGATATTGCAAAATATTATTAAAATAAAAATTTCCTATTTACAGTAGTTTGAGATATTGTTGGATATTCTCAAATACTATCAAATAGGGATGGTTTGGAGGCGACTATCGGAGTCGAACCGATCATCAGAGTTTTGCAGACTCGTGCCTTACCGCTTGGCTAAGTCGCCTTATATTAGATTATATGCACATAATAAAAAAATAGTACATAAAAATGGAGCAGGTAACGAGAATCGGACTCGTGACTAAACCTTGGCAAGGTCTCATTTTACCACTAAACTATACCTGCAAAAGTATTTTACTAAAAAATACTTTACTATAATAACAAAAAAATATATAAAAGTCAATACTAGTAGTCAAAAGTGTGAAATTTTTTTTGTAAGTCAATTATACTTACATCTCAAAATAATTAAAATAGTCCTCTAAAAAAGAAAAAATATAATTAAACACACTCTTTTTTTCAATATAATTTCTATTCAAAATATCCACTGAAAAATAATCCAAACCATTAACATTAACAGTTAAAACTCCAACAACAGAATTTTTAACCAAAGGAGCATTTAAATTCCTATTAAAATCAATAAAAGTGTTAACATTTTTAGAAGAATCATTTTTAACAGCAATACTTTTGAACTTAATTTGTTTATCATCTAAACAAAGATTTAAATTAGAAAATTTACCTTTATTTATCAAAATTGACTTAGACTTTTGTTTAACCCAAATATCAAAATTAGTATTAATCACATCACCAACATCAATTACAGAAAAATTATCAAAAATATAGTTAATAAGTTTAACACTATCAAGAGTTCTATCTTTTTTTGTATCACAACCTAAAACAACGCAAATAATATCAAGTTTTCCTCTTTTACAAGCAGAAACAAGGCAACGATTAGCACCATTTGTAAAACCAGTTTTCACGCCATAAACACCGTCTAAGACTCCTAATAGTTCATTAGTATTATGTAAATTTTTGGGATTATTATTAATATTTATAGTATAATTAGATGTTCTAACAATTTTGGAAAAAGTATCATTATTAAGAGCATAGTCAGCTATTTTAGCCAACTCAAAAGCTGTAGTATAATGTTCATCTTGATCTAATCCATGAGGAGTAACAAAATGGCTTGAATCAAGACCTATGTCAAGAGCCTTTTGATTCATCATGCAGGAAAAATTTTGTATATCATTTCCTACTGATTCAGCAAGTGCTACGGCAGCATCATTTCCAGAAACCATAAGCAAACCATAAAGCAAATCTCTGATGGTTATTTTGTCATCAAAAGAAAGACCTAATCTTGAACCACCTGTACCGAGCAGCTTTTTTAGAAACAGAAACTACTTTATTTAAATCAGGGGAATTTTCAAGAACAATTATTGCTGTAAGTATTTTGGTGGTTGAAGCCATTTTACACTTTTCATTTTCATTTTTACTATATAAAATAGTCTTAGAACATCTATCAAAAACAACCGCATGTCTTGCATTTACAGTGGGTTCCGGAGATGATGAGGAAGAGGTTTCTATTGAGATATCATTAGATTCTTCTATATAATCATCAGCTATGGATGTTATAGGCATAGAAATAATAACCAAAATTGTAAATAACAAAAATATTTTTTTTAAATGCATTTTTTCCTCCAAATAGATTTTATATAAATATATATTAGAAAATAAAAAATATAACTAAAAGTAAAAATTATTAGTCCAAAACATTGATTTTGTAACAAAAATGTAATATAATTGTAAAGGAACTGTAAAAAACTACAAATAACGCGGTCCGTAAGCTATACTAAACATAAAAAAAATAATAAATTTCTACTATATTGAAAAATAAAAATAAAGATAGTAAAATAGGTATAGCTAAAATATGAATAAGGAAGGTATTTTATGAAAATGAAAAGGAATATCAAAAAATTAATAATTGCAATAATAGTAATTATCCTAAGTATAGGTTCAACATTAAGTTTTGCCATGCAAGACTATCAAGGAAATGATGCTGTGCCATTAAGATTATCTTATTTTAGATATGTAAATGGAAAATATACAGATGGATATGCATTAAACACAGTAGGAGCCGAAAAAGAATCTCATCATCCAATTTACCAAATAATGGATTCAAATAATAAAACAACTTATTACTGTTTAAATGCAACAGTAGGAGATTCATGGGTAACTGGAAAGATTGGAACAACATCAACTTATAATAGAACATACAATTTGAATTCTCAAAGTGATATAGACTTATTAAAAAATAATACAGTTGATGTATATAAAAATATAGCAAATAGCAAATATTTAAAACAAATATTATGGATATTAGATAATATATATATACCAGACAATACAGATGCTACTGCTAATTTAGCTCAAAAAAGAGAAATACTTGCAAAAGCAGGTATAGTATATACATCATTAGATGCTATAGATAAAAATGGATATGATGTAGATTTAAATGGATATAGATATATCAAACAAGAAGGATATGATTATAGTAGCTGGGTTTCAGATAAAGGAAAAAAAGGATATTATTATGAAGATAAACAAGGAAAATTCCAAGAAGTTGTATTACCAGATGAAATGGTAGAAGTTGCTCAACAAGCAGCATTATGGTACTATACAAATTATCTAGATAATAATAGTAAAAATAGTGAAACATATAATGTAAAAAAACAAAAATTACTTCTAGTAAAATCAAATGGAATGGAAGATACAAATTCACTTAATTGGATTCCAATGAATAATTTCGAAGAAGAAACATCAGTAAGTGGAGAGAAGGCAACAGTTGGTTTATGGCAACAAGAGCAAGCATCAATATTATGTGAATATTTAATAGATGCAGCTAATAACTATGCAAATAGTACAACAGCAGAAGTAACAGGAAGTCCATTAAAAATAACCCCATCAACAGCAAATATACAAGAAAAAAAGGTAAGTGACAAAAATTATTATGTTGTAGGACCAATAAAAATAGATTCAACAAGAGCGTCAGTATATAGTTTATCAAATACAATAACAGTAAATGGAAGTGCAAATACAGAAAGCTATATATCAAATGCAAATGGAGTAAAAAATTCAGACCAAACAGTAGCTAACTATGTTGGAAAAGAATTTTATGTATCAGTACCAAAAACAAGTGTTACAGGTAACAACATTAAAATTGATTTTGATGGAACATATAAAGCAAATCAAAAAACATTATGGGTATCAACAACAAAAACAGAACAACCAATTGTAGAAGTAACACCAAAAAATGAAATAATAAATTTAACAGTAAATGCAAGAATAAATAAAGAACTAGATTTTGCATTAAGAAAAGCAATAGTAAAATTAAAAGATTCAAAAGGAAATGTAAAACTAATAGCAAATGAAGAAGGTCAACTTGCAACAAGAAATATAACATATGTAGCTAGTGACATTGAAAAAAATGGAACAGCAACATACAAACATAGAAAAGATCCAGTAGTAGTAGAAAAAGGTGATATCGTAACATATGGACTTTCTATATATAATGAAGGTGACATAAACGGATATGCAAAAACAATAGTTGATAAACTACCAGAAGGATTAAAGCTTAGTGGTGCGAAAACAGGTTCATATAAATCTGGAAACACAGAATATTCATATATATATGATGAAACAACAAATATAATAACATTTACAAATGCAAGCAAAAATGTATTAGCAGCATATGATGGAGGAAATACATTATCATCAGAAAAAATTGAATTTGAATGTGAAGTAACTGAAGAACCATCAACAACAACAAATACATATTTAACAAATTTAGCTTATATAACAAAAGAATATGATTCAGAATCTAATCAAGAAGTAACAAAGGATAGAGATTCTGATACAACAAAAAATCCATCAACAACACAAAAAACAACAGGGGATAAATATACAGGATATCATGGTGGAGATAACAAAAACGGAGATAATAGTAAAGATGTATATAAAGATGGAACAAACAATGATGATTATTTCCCAGGAAGAGAAGATGACGATGATTTTGAGGTTATTGTAATAAAACCAGCAGAATTCGATTTAGCATTACAAAAATATATATCAAATATATATTCAAATGGAGTAGTTAAAGATGGAAGAAAAGGACCTACAATAGACACAACAAAATTAGCAAACAAAACTGCTACAACAGCAAAATATACTCAAGATAAGACACCAATACAAGTAAAACATGGAGATTATGTTACATACACATTTACAGTATATAATGAAGGTTCAGTGGATGGATATGTAGATAAAATAACAGACAATATACCAACAGGTTTACAATTTGTATACCAAAAACAACCAAATGATGGAAAAACACTAATAACATGTGATTCACAAGGAAAATCAGAAGAAATCGAAGTTGATGAAACAACATATAACTTAATTTCTAAAAATAATTCTTGTTGGTCAATAGATTCTGTAAATGATAAATTAAAAACAGATTCATATAATGGAGAAACAACAACAAGTATTACTTGTGATGTAAAAAGCTATTTAGGTGGAACAAATAAATTACTAAAAGCTTATGATAGCAGCAAAGACAATAACTACAATGGTGATGGTTTAGAAAGAACAAGTGTAACAGTAGTATTAAGAGTATCAGCAGCTGATGGAGCAGGTGTAACAATAAGAAATGAGGCAGCAATAACAGAGGCAGAAGATACAAATGGAAATAAACAAGATACTGGAAAATTAACAGATAGAGATTCACAAACAGATAAATGGTCAGGAAAAGATGGAGATAAAAACTATCAAGATGATGAAGATTATGACAATATAATACTTGGAAATGTAGACTTAGCATTAACAAAATTCATAACAGCTATAAGCAATGACGTTTATATAGATGATGGAGAATATTTGACAGCAAACAGAAAAATAGGAAGTAAAACAAATCCATATACAAGAGCTACAAGAGTTGATACTAAAGAATTAAGAGATAATAAAGATTGTCATGATGCAACATATATAATGGTAAAAGACCCATTAACAGTAGCAGCTAAATCATATGTATTATACAATATAAGAGTATACAATGAAGGAGAAACAGATGTATATGCAGGAGAAATAACAGACCATTTACCAGATTATTTAGATTATGTAGATTGTGATTTTAATACAAATTATGGGTGGACAGTTGGAAAAGATGGAAAAACAATAAAAACAACATATTTAGGATATAACAAAGATGATAAAGATGCAAAAAATCTATTAAAAGCATTTGATAAACAAACAGATGATGGTGCAGGTTCTGGACTAGATTATAGAGATGTACAAGTACTTTGTAAAGTAAATGATAATGCTCCATCAAACACAAATATAGTAAATGTAGCAGAAATCACAAAATACGAAGATAAAGACGGAGATGATGTACCAAAAGATATAGATTCAACTCCAGACAATGTTGATAAGAAAAACGAAGATGATGATGATTATGAAGTAATTTTAATAAAAACATTTGATCTAAGTTTATTAAAATATGTATCAACAGTATATGTAACAGAGGATGGAAATACTACAACAACTCAAACAGGTAACACTGGTGATGATAAGACTGATATAATACCAAAAGTAGAAGTTAACAAGAAAAAACTAGATTCAACAATAGTAAGATTTGGATATACAATAAAAATTACAAACGAAGGTGATATAGAAGGTTATGCAAAAGAAATAACTGACTATGTACCACAAGGCTTAAAATTCTACGCAGAAGACAATCAAGGCTGGACAGATGAAGGTGGAAATGTAATATCTACAAGATTATTAGAAAATACATTATTGAAACCAGGTGAAAGTGCAGAAGTAACTGTTATATTAAGATGGATAAACGGAAGTGATAATTTAGGTTTAAAAACTAATACTGCAGAAATATCTGAAGACTATAATGATGAACATATACCAGATAGAGATTCAACTCCAGACAACCAAAAACCAGGAGAAGATGATATTGATGATGCATCAGTATTACTATCAATAAAAACAGGTATAACAAGTAACATGGTTATGTATATAACAGCTGCAACAGTGATTTTAGTAGTATTTGCAACAGGAATAATATTGATAAAAAAATACGTATTATAAATAATAAAAAATGTTGAGATATAATAAAATATATCTCGACATTTTTTGTAGTTTTTCAAAAAAATGTTTACAATAAATAAGGCATATGTTATAATTTAGAGGTATATAAGGAGAGAAAAATATGAATCAAATATTATCAGTTGAAAATACAACTAAAAAAAGAAGAAAAACAAATATACATTCAATAGTTATGGTTTATGTAGTTATTTTAATGATTTTTGGAATAGGTTTAACATCAACTGGAGCATATGCACTTTATAAAAACAAAGCAAATAGTTCGGATAGTAAAACAGGAGATGTATTAGGTACGAAACCAGTAATAACAATAGAAAGAGAAAATGCATCAACAATAAATATAGTAGTAACACATGACAAAGAAATATCAAATATGACATATGCAATTAATGATGAAGAGCCTGTGGAAATAGATGGAGAAGGAGAAAATGAAATAAGCGAAGAAGTAGAATTACCTGTTGGAGAAACAAAAATAACAATAACAGCAAAAGACATAAATGGAGCATCATCATCATATGAAAACACGTTTGAAATAGAAGAAAAACCAATAATAACACTAGAGCAAGCAAGTGGAAAGATTAAAGCAACAGTAACAAGCAATAAAAATATAGATTATATAGTATATTATTGGGATGATGCAAAAGACCAAGCAAAAAAATTCACAATAAATGACGTAAAAACAGAAACATTTATAGATGTCCTAGGAGGAACACATACACTAAACATTGGGGCAATTGATGTTGAAGGAAATAAAGTGACAAAAAAACAAAAAGTAATAGGAGATAACAAACCAGACGTAAAAATAACAACAGATGGGCAACAATTCTATATAACAGGGTCAGATGATGAAGAATTAGCTAAAATAGAAATAAAATTAAATTCAAATGAAACACAAACAGAAGAAATAAATGGAAAAGAATATTCAACAACAGTAAAACTTGAAAATGGAGAGAATAAATTAACGGTAACTATTTATAATAAGAATGGATTATCAAAAACTTCAAGAGTAAAATATACTAAGGAGTAGAAAAATGGTAAATGAAGTATATATAATAGATGATGACGAATCTTCAATAATAATATTTAGAGAACTATTCAGAGAAGATAAAGAGTACAAATTTATTAGTGTAAAAACAGAGCAAATAGATATAGCATTAAAAAATATACCAGCACTTATTGTAATAAATGAAGATGCAATAAATGTGGACGTGTTAGATGTATGTAGAAAAATAAGAAAAGATGAGGACAACACAATAACCCCGGTTATAGTTGTATCATCAAATGGTTCAAGAGAGCATAGGTTAAAAATACTAAATGAATCAGTGGAATATTTTATAAAAAAGCCAGTAGATGAAGGATACCTATATTACACAGTAAAAAATCTAACCAGACTGCTTACAACAAATAGAAGAATGAGTGCTTTAACAGGTTTACCTGGAAATGTACAGATAAACTCAGAATTAAAAAAACATCTTATAAAAAATGAGGAATTTTCAGTACTGTATTTAGATTTAGACAATTTCAAGGCATATAATGATGTATATGGTTTTCTAAAAGGTGACCAAATAATTGAATATACAGCACATACAATACTAAATGCAGTTCATAGCTATGGAAATGGTTTCGTAGGACATATAGGAGGCGACGATTTCATATCAATAGTACCATTTAAAGATGTAGAAAAACTTTGCCAGGAAATAATATATAATTTTGATAGTGGAGTAAAAAAATTCTACAATGAAAAAGACAAAAAAGATGGATATATAGAAGTAGCTAACAGAAAAGGAATAATTGAAAAATTCCCCTTAACATCTATTTCAATAGCTGTTGTTGTTGTTGATAAAGGTAGATTTGCAAATATACTAGAGATAGGAGATACTGCAGCTCAAGTAAAACATGCTGTAAAAGCAGTTATGGGAAGTAGTTATGCAATAGACAGAAGAAGACATAAAATATAATTTACGACAATAGTAGGATTTTGGAGGGAATTTTGTATGTATGAAAGAAATGCTATAGTATTAGAAAGATATTTTAATCAAATGTTTGGATACAATATGAAAAATAATGTGAAAACAAACTTTAAAGATTATTGTGAATTAATAGAATGTTTAGAAAAATATAAAAATATTTCAGAAGATGAAGAAAATATAATGCAAGAATATGATTCTATTGCAAATAGAATTAGAGAAGTACAAAAGAAACAAGAAATGCTAAATAAAAGAAATGCAAAATATCAAAAAGACAGAGAAGATGTTTTTCAAAATATTGATGATAATTCTGATGCTATACAAAAAAAATTTGATACAATAAATGAAAACATCCAAAATATAAATGAACAAATAAAAGAAAATCAAAAAGAATTTATAGATGTTGTAGCAGCTTTTAATGAAAAAACATCGATAAGAACATCATGTGGAAGGTCAAGAAGAGATATTGAAGGAGATTACAACAAACAGCTTAATAAAACATTAGATGATTACCAAGATATAGATTTAAATATAGAAAAACGTGCAAAACAATTTATAGACATGCAAACAGATGGTATTGAACAAGAATTAAACGAAAAAATTCAAAAAAACGGTGAAAAAGAAAAAATCCCATTTAATACTGATGTAATTTCAAAAGCAATAATGTTGAGTGTAGATATTCAAAAGCGCGAAACAGAAATATATGCAGGGATTTATGATAAAACCAATAAATTATTTACTGAAATAAAAAATAATTCAATAAAAACTGAAAAACATAAAAAAAATATAAAAGATGCTAAAAGTAAACTAGAATTTGTTGGAGCATTAAAAGAATATTTAGTACAATTTTTAGATAATGAAAGATTAACCGCTGTTAATGGTATAGAAGAACACAACAAATTAATGAAAGAAGCATGTAAAAACCTAGAAGAAGATTTAACTCAAATCAATAATTTATATACATTATTATTAAAAGAAATAGCAAAAAAAGCTACGAAAAAAATGTATGGAGAACTATATAATATAGAATATTTAAAATCATTAGAAGAAAAGACAGAGGAATTTGATAATGAAATAAAAAAATTAAATTTACCTGTAACAATAATAAATCCTAATTATTGGCGAATTGAAGGAATGAAGAAAATCTATGAAGTTTTTTATAAAACAGTAACAGAACAATATGGTAAAGATTTATCTGAATATATTCCAATAACAGAAATAGAAGAAGAAAATGAAGATTTTGATGATGATTGGGATGATGAGGAAATAAAAGAAAGTCAACCAGAAGAAAAGAAAAATAATAATGAAAAATTAGATATTGATAGAAAAATAGACATGATATTAGGCTTCGAGAAGAAAGAAAATTTTAAAGATGATGAAGAAGACGACTGGGATGATGAAGAGGATATGGAAGAAGATGAAGACGATATACATTATGATATTTGGGGAAATAATTTGAAAGAAAAGAAGAGTGATAAAGAACTAGACGAAGAAGAAGATTTTGATGACGATTGGGAAGACGACGATGACGAAGACTGGGACGATGAAGAAGATGATGATAATTGGGATGATGAAGAAGACGACGACGATTGGGATGACGACGAAGAAGATGATGATTGGGAAGATGAGAAAGAAGAAAAAATAAATAAAGAAGAAGAAGAAAAAATCACCCAAAAGAAAAAGACAGAAGAAGACTGGGAAAACGAATATGTAAAAATAGAAAAACCAAAGAAGAAAAAAGGATTTTTTGACAAATTCAAAAGATAAAAAAAGCTCTAAAGTATTCTTTACTTTGGAGCTTTTTTAAAAGGGGGAAAAATGAAACTAAAAACAAAATTAATAATAATTTTATTTCTATCTACAATATTTCTTTTGTTAAGTAAAACAGAAGTAAAAGCTAAAAGTTACTATATAGACGATATGAATATACAAGCAACAATTCAGTCAAATGGTGATTTACAGATTGAACAAACACTAAAATACGTATTTAATGGAGATTACAATGGTATTTATATAACAATACCTACAAAATATAAAAATAAAGAAGATACTATTTCTGAAATTTCAGATGAAATATATAATGCACAGGGAGTAGAGGTTCAAAATGTATCATTAGTAAAAGAGGATAATACTGAAGATGATTATTCAAAGGTTAGTAGTGCCTCAAATGGTAGTAAAGGGGTATATACAGAGGAAAAAACAAATGATTCATTCAAATTAAAAATATACTCTCCATCTCAAAATACACAAAAAACATTTAGAGTTAAATATCTATTAAAAAATGTATGTGTTGAGCATAATGACGTAGGGGAATTATATTATAACTTTATAGGTGGAGAATGGCAGTGTTCAATAAAAAAATTAAATATAGATATATTTTTACCAAATAATCAAAATGATATAAAAATTTGGGGACATGGTCCAGATAATGGTACTTCAAAAATAGTTAATAACGAATATGCAAGATTTAGTGTAACAAATGTTGCTACAGGAAAATATGTAGCAGCAAGGGTAATATTTGATAAATCATATATGACAAATGCACAAAAAAAGACCAATATAAATGCATATGATATAATTTATAAAAATGAACAAAGAATAGCAAAAGTGAGTGACCAAAAGAAATCATATACAAGAAATGTTTATTTATTTGCATTAGCACTAATAGTATATTGGGTAATATTACTACTAAAATATGAAAAAGATACAAAAATAACCATGGTTCCATTTGATGAAGATGAATTATTTAAAAAGTACAATCCAATGTTAGCTGGATGTTTACAAGGTAGCAGAGATATTTTAGCAAGGGATATTATAGCTGTTATATTAAACTTAATCGAAAAAGATAATATCAAATTAGAGATTGTAAAAGACTTTTCACAAAAGAATGATGGAAGTTATTCTGCATATCCTATCTCGAAAAATAAAGCGAAAGAATCAGAGATGGACAGTATTGAAACAATGGTATATAACTGGCTATTTATGGGAAATGATGTTGTAGAATTGTCACAAAGATTAAAAGATATGCCAAAAGACCAGGATGCTGAACTAAGATTTAAAAAGCTAAATGATGTTGTACAGGAAAAATTAAACAATATGGGTGCAAATAAAAAGGGTGTTCCAAAACTTATCAGAATAATTAATACATTTTTATTTTTCTTTACAGTGTATTTAGCTGGAAAACATATATTAAATCAAGGATTCCAAATTTATGATGATGAATATGCTGGAATGGTTGGTCTAATGAGTTTTATTATATTTTTCCCTGTTGTTATGCTTATAATTTATGGAATATTATCACTTATAATTACAGTAAGAAAAAAGGTTAACAATTTAATAAATAAAATAACTGGACAAAGGGTAGTAACAACAACAGTTACAATAATTTCTATATTTTTAGTAATAATTATAATATCTTTAGTAAAATGTGATATAGGAAATCGATATATAATTGCCGATGAAATTCTTCTTTGTATATCTATGATAATTATGCTTACAGATAATTTGATGATGAAAAATAGTGTAAAAATGATAGAAGATTATAGTAAAATAAATAGTTTTAAGGATAAATTAGAAGATTATACAATGATGGAAGATAGAGATATAGAACAAGTTAAGTTATGGGGAAAATATCTAGCTTATTCAGTAAGTTTTGGAATAGCAGTCAAAATAAGCAAAAGAATAAAAGGTTTATCATTAGATGATGATTTATTAAATCTTTTAAATGACAAAGAAATTTTTGATTATATTTTGAATGATTATAGTTTCTTTTACTATAATTCTGGATTAGATACTAGATTTATAAGGTCATATGAAAAATTTATGAGTTCAGTAGGTTCTGATATATCATCAGGAGGCGGCGGTTTCGGAAGTGGAGGCCGGATTCTCTGGTGGTGGAGGATTTTCACGGAGGTGGAGGTTCACGGAGGTGGACGGAGGCGCCTTTTAGAAACAAAGAATTAGAATATTCAAATCTTATCAAGGTGAAAAAAATGTATGAATAGGTGGAAATTCTTGCAAGAATATAAAAGAAATATAGTAAATTTACCAAATAACAATAAAAACCTCAGAAGGTTCAATACTTCTGAGGTTAAATTGATTTTGATAAAATTTTTTTGTTTATTTTTAAGTTACAAAGTCTAATAATTTATCAATCGTTATAATTGTTTAGAGAATTTACTACAGTATAACCAAATGCTTATGCAAAAATATTAATATAACAAATTAGAAAAAACTTTCTATATATAAATTAGGTTTACAAGTTAAATTAAAAATATTGTAGCATATGAAGAATGGAGGTGAAACCAAGATATAGTTCCACCTCCCCAAGAAACAGGATTTATTCTGCTGCTGAATCGTTTGTTGCTAATATTATGCCACCTAACGCTAGTAACAGGTAACCAGCACATAAAAGTACAGGAATCTCTTTATAAAAAAATAAAGGACTTTTAATTATAAGGAGATAAAACGGTTGGTAAATAAAGAGCATTGCAAAAAGTAAACAAATCCCTTGGCAAATTTTAAAGCAAACATTTAAAAGATGCAAGTTCTCTGCTTTATACATATACTCTGTTGATAACCGTTCATTTAAATTTAAATTATAGTGTCGTATTTCTGCTACATATGCACGGTAGTTTACAAAGATCATAACTACAAACAATGCAAACGAAGCAATAGAAGTAGGTATGTTTGAGTCAACCGGTGGTATTTGACGATACACTAACATCAATAAAATACCTGTTGAAACAAGAAAAATCCCTATGTTTCTCTTGAAACAATTAATAAAGAATTTCTTCATAATTTTTACTGTTCGAATTGACTTCAAATTCGAACTTTTCCTTTCGATTTAATAAAATAAATTATATGTAAATCCTAGAAGTCATAGGAATTATTTTATTCTTTACTAGTAACTGCCAGTAAAATCATTATAATTATAACAAATTTACATAAAATTGTCAACTCTTGTTGGTAATAATAGTGTAAAATTCGATTAAATTCTGAAAAATAAACCTCAGAAGTAAGAAACTTCTGAGGTTTAAAAAATATATTATCTCTTTGAGAATTGTGGTGCTTTTCTAGCTTTTTTAAGACCGTATTTTTTTCTTTCTTTCATACGTGGATCTCTTGTTAAGAATCCATTTGATTTTAATATAGGTCTGTATTCAATATCTGCTTCATTTAAAGCTCTAGCTATACCATGACGTACAGCACCTGCTTGACCTGTGTATCCTCCACCTTTTACAGTAGAAATTACATCATATTTAGCTGTTGTGTTAGTAACTGTTAAAGGTTGTTTAACTATAACTTTTAAAGTTTCTAATCCAAAATATTCATCTAAATCTTTTCCGTTAACTGTGATTTTTCCAGTTCCTTCTATAAGTCTTACTCTAGCTACTGCGTCTTTTCTTCTACCAGTACCGTAATAATATTTTTTTTCAGCGTTAGACATTTATTATTTCCTCCCTTTAAATTAATAATTCCATATTTCTGGTTTTTGTGCTTGGTTTTCGTGTTCCGCTCCACCATATACTCTTAATTTTTTAAGCATTTGAGCTCCTAAAGAGTTATGTGGTAACATTCCTTTTACAGCTAACATCATAGCTTTTTCTGGATTTTTTTCTAACATATCCTTTGCTGGAACTTCTTTCATTCCACCAATATATCCAGAGTGATGTCTGTATATTTTTTGGTTTATTTTATTTCCTGTTAATATTACATCTTTGCAATTTAAGATTATAACGTGATCACCTGTATCTATATTTTTTGTATAGATTGGTTTATGTTTTCCAGCAAGTAATCTTGCAGCTTCTGTTGCAACTCTACCTAATGGTTTGTTTGCTGCATCAATTATATACCATTTTCTTTGTATTTCACTTTTTTTAACACTATATGTTACATTATTCATGGTAAAATGTACCCTCCTATTTTTAATTAATATATATATTTATATGATAATTAAATTTAAAACCACCGGGGAGAAGTCTTATATTTAATTCATATTTTCTCATAATACTGAATAATTTTATTACAAAAAAGTAAATTTGTCAAGGGGTTTCACGATTTTTATGGAAAATAGAAAAGAAAGTTTTTTTAAAGGAATAATGTCTTTACTGTTATCACAGATATTAATAAAATTTATAGGTTTAGTTTACAAATTGTATTTGACAAATAAGGAAGGTTTTGGAGATAGTGGAAATGCTATTTATAGTAGTGGTTTTCAAATATATGCGTTATTACTTACATTTTCTTCTACTGGTGTGCCTAATGCAATTTCTAAACTTGTAGCTGAAAGGTTGGCTGTAGGGGATAGTAAAGGTGCTCATAAGATATTTAAGATTGCATTTATTACTTTTGCTTTGATAGGATTAACAGGTTCAATATTGTTATTTTTAGGTAGTAAAACAATTGCTAATAATTGGATTGAAATACCTGAGGCAGAGTATTCTTTGATTGCGCTTTCTCCATCAATATTTTTTGTTTCAATAATTTCTGTCATAAGGGGATATTTTAATGGTAGGCAAAATTTTCAAGTAACGGCAAAATCTCAATCTGTAGAACAAATATTTAAAACTGTGTTTACAATTGTATTAGTTGAATTTGTTGTACTAATTGGAAAAAATAATACCACAATAATGGCAGGAGCTGCCAACCTTGCAACAACAGTGGCAACTGTTTTGAGTTTTATATATATTTATTTATATTATAAATCCAAAAAAAGAGAAATTGGGCAAGAAATTTTACAAACTGTAAATTATACTCCAACAAGGATTAGGAAAACAATAAAAACGATTGTGACAGTTGCTATGCCTATATCTATAAGTAGTTTGATAGCATCATTTAATAAAAATATTGACTCTTTTACAATTGTAAGATTTTTAAAAAGAATAACAACAGAGGAGCAGGCAAAGATTCAATATGGAATTTTAAGTGGGAAAATAGATAGTTTGTGTAGTTTACCATTTTCACTTAATGTAGCATTTGTAACAGCGATGGTTCCAAGTATTTCAAAATCAATGGCAAGAAAAAATATAAAAGATGTTAGGAAAAAGGCGGAAGTTTTTATTTTAATAAGTATAATAATTGCGTTGCCAATATCTGCAATAATGTTTATATATCCAGAACAAATTTTAAGTTTATTGTTTCCAAATGCACAAAATGGGGCAATGTATTTGAAGGTTAGTGCGATTACTATTGTTTTTATGATATTAGCACAGACAATAAATGGAATATTACAAGGAATAGGAAAAGTAAATATTCCACCAATTGCATTTGGAATAGGAATGATTTGTAAATTTATTTGTAATATAGTATTAATACCTATAAATAATATTGGAATATATGGAGCTATAATTGGAAATATCGTATGTAATATAGTTGCATTTATTATTGGTTTAGCAGTATTAAATAAAAGTATAAAACTTGATATGAAATTAAAAAGAGTTTTTTTAAAACCATTTTTAGCCACATTATTTATGTGTATAATATCAAAAATATTATATTATAATTTAATATGTATAAAAATGCACAAATTGGTAATAATAGTAACGTTATTAGTAAGTATAATAATTTATTTTATTTTTATAATAATTTTTAGAATTTTTTCTTATGACGAAATAAAATTATTAAACAAAAATCAAAAAAAATTCTAAAAGAAGAGGGATTTTATCGAAGATTGGCGAATAAATTAATAAAGTAGGTTATAAAAGTGCAACAAAATAGCATTAAAAGTAACTACATAAACACATATTTTTAGGAGGTAATTATAATGAACAAAGCTGAATTAGTAGCAGCAGTAGCTGCAAAAACAGGAGAAACAAAAAAAGCAGCAGAAGCATCAGTTAATGCATTTGTTGATGTAGTAACAGAAGCATTAAAAAAAGGAGATAAAATTCAATTAGTAGGATTCGGATCATTCGAAGTAAGAAAGAGAGCTGCTAGAAAAGGAAGAAACCCACAAACTAAGGAAGAAATCAAAATACCTGCATCAAAAGCTCCAGTATTCAAAGCTGGTAAAGCTTTAAAAGATATTGTAAATAATTAATTTATTATATATTAAAACACTTTCAAATAGGCTTACGGGCTTAATTTGAGGGTGTTTTTTGTTTGGAAAAATTGTTGAAATAGTTTGTGGAGTGTGGTATAATTAAGAGTAGAGTAACCAATTGGTCGTGCTGAAAAAAAGAAAGGAGGAAGATGATATGAAAAAAATCATTTTCCGGATGGTAGTTTTGGCAGTGGCTGTAATGTCACTGTCAGTTACAACAAAAATGTTCATTGGGATTGCAAAGTATGAAATCCAAATGGACAATAAGAGGTTCGCAGAGGAAAATGCGAACAGAACAAGTTGGACTCCGGAATACATTTCTCAGTATAATGTGGCTGAGAACTGGATAGAGGAGTCGAGTGACCGTACAGTTCAAGCATGCAGGAAATATTCTTTTCTGCCGGTTTTGATCTTGGCGGTTGTGATTCTGCTAATAGGAGTGTGTAGTGCATTTCTGATGGCAGAAGTTACTTTGACGGATATATATTATATCCGGAAAAGGTATAGAAAAAGGAAACGCCGCATGTAATGTGTGGTGTTTCTGGCATAAAATAGCAGGGAAACATAATTGTTACTCTGCTGTTTTGATTTCATTGATTGTTTACGGTAATAAAAATAAACCTTGCGCATATAATTTAGTAAAATTGAATGTGTGAGGTTTATTATGATTGTATTAAATAAAAAAAGAATAACATTAATTCTATCAGGAATATTCTTATCAATTTTTGTATTTATTCTATCAACAGGAAATAGTGAAGAACAAAACAAATATATTTCAACAGTAAGTTTACCAGCATCTGGAAAAACCATAGTAATAGATGCAGGTCATGGAGTACCAGATGAGGGGGCACAAAGTTCGAATGGAACAACAGAAGCCCAAACAAATTTAAAAATAGCTTTAAAATTACAAAATTTATTAGAACAAAGTGGTTCAACAGTTATTTTAACAAGGTCAGATGAAAATGCTATATATGATATTGATTCAAAAACGTTAAAACAAAAGAAAATTTCGGATATTCATAATAGAGTAAAAATAGGGAATGAAAGTTCGGCAGATATATTTGTATCAATACACTTAAATAAGATACCACAACAACAATATGATGGCTGGCAAACATTTTATAATGCTAAAAATGAAGAAGGGCATAAACTAGCTGTATCTATTCAAAATAATTTAAATAATGCTATTCAAAAGGAAAATAATAGAATAGCTAAACCAATAGAAAATATATACATAATAAAACATGTTGAAATACCGACTACAATAGTTGAATGTGGTTTTTTATCAAACCCAGAGGAAGAAAAACTTTTATTACAAGATGATTACCAAAATAAGCTTGCATGGGGAATATATAATGGGATTGTTAATTATTTTTATAACAGTATTGAAAAATAAGAAAAAAAGTGTTATTATTAATATAGCTTAAGGGGCAAGGGAGATATAAAAATGTATTTCCTTTGCTTTTTTGCGTGTAAAAGGAGGAATGTAGAATAGAACAAAAATATTATAAAATATGGATAACATTGATAAAAGGAATAGGAATAAAAAGATATATAAATTTAATAAAAAAGTTTAAAACAATAAAAAACATATTTAATGCATCTGTAAATGAGTTAAAAGAAGTAAAATTATTAGATGAAAAATTAATTCAGAGTATTTTAGATCCAAAAAATAAAATAATAGCAAAAATGCATTTAAAATATATGATACAAAATGAAATAGATATAATATCAATAGAAGATGACGAATACCCTAGAAATTTAATGCAAATATATAATCCACCAATATGTCTATATATTAAGGGAAATAAACAGGTTTTTATTAATAAAAGCATTGGAATCGTTGGGTGTAGAGATTGCTCAGAATATGGAAAAAAAGTAGCGCAAACTTTTAGTTATAATTTAGCTCAAAATAATATAAATATTGTAAGTGGATTAGCAAGAGGAATAGATGGGTATGCACATTTCGGAGCAGTTTGTGGAAAAGGCTTAACTACAGCAGTTTTAGGGAATGGTATTGATATTATATATCCAAAAGAGAATTATTATTTAGAGGAAAAAATTTTAAATTCAAATGGAGCTATAATATCTGAATATCCAATAGGTACCAAACCTGATAAAATGAATTTTCCGGCAAGAAATAGGATTATTAGTGGAATGTCAGATGGGATATTAGTTGTGGAGGCTAAGAAAAAAAGTGGTACTTTAATTACTGTAGATTTTGCTTTAGAACAGGGAAGAGATGTTTTTATAGTACCTGGAAATATTGATTCTTTAAATTCGGAAGGTACAAATGAGTTAATAAAACAAGGAGGACGATTGGTTACTTGTTATGAAGATATATTAAATGAATTTAGTTATAAGTTTCAAAATGGAAAAGATTATATAAAATAAAAAATTACGGAAGGGTTAAGTCCGTAATTTGATTTCAAATGGAGCGGGTAGAGGGAATCGAACCCTCACAACCAGGTCGGAAGCATGGGATTCTACCATTAAACTATACCCGCATTTACAAATTATTATACTAAAAAAAAGACTTAATTTCAATAAAATTTAAAAAAAATATAAAATTGTAATGAGAATGTAATAAAAATTTAATATTATTGTAATAAAAAGACAAAAAGTCAACGGATATAAGCATTGTAGATAATATTAAAATATGTTTATAATTCAATTAGATATTGTTATGATGAAAAAAATATGTTAAAAATAATTATAAGGAAACTAAATAAAAGGAGGGATTTTATGAGTGAAGAATTAAAAAAAGACATAGTTGATGGAAAAATAATTGATTGGTCAAAACTTAGTGTAAAGGAATTACAAGAAATGAAGTTAAAATTCAAAGAGAAGGAAACAAATCTATTAAATCAAATAAACAAAGAACTTGCAGATGATGAATCAAGATAATTAGTTAGAAAAATTTGCACAGGGGGAAAAAGAAGATGGAAAATGTGAATGAAGAACAAAAGAAATTTTTACAATTATTAAAGGAATTAACTGAAGTACAAGCGATGTTAGTAAAAATATATGTTCAATTAGTAATAACAGAAGGACAAAATAAGTTAAGTGAAAAGCTTGCAAGTGCTAGAGAGAATCTGGAAAAGCAAGCAGGAACAATGAAAGATAAAGAAGATATTTTAAAACAATATAAAGAAATTTTGGAGCAAATTAATGATAGCTATGATGGTGTCTTTAAAAATATTAGTGAAAAAATAAGTGAGTTGGAAACTAAAGAACAAGAAATAATGTTAGAGCAGGAAGATAATAAGATACTACTAAAAGCAGCTAGAGAAGAAATAGATAATAAATGTAAGGAATTAAAAAATGAGATTGAAGAAGCTTTAAATGAAAAAAATTACGATTTATTAAATGAGAAAACTAAACAATTAAGGGAATTAGCCAATAAATTGAAAGAAGAGTATCAGATTGAAGAACTTAAAGAAAAGGATGCAGATTTTCAAGCAAAAAGAGAAGAGATTAGAAAACAAATAGAAAAATATGAGGAAACTATTGAAGAGTGTAAAAAATATAGAGAAAATGACATTGAACAATTAAAACTTGAAAAAGATGAAGAATTAGCACTAATTCCAAAACAGAATATTTTTCAAAAGATTGTAGGTTCAATTTTCAGAAAATTTAAAAATACGAAAAAGAATGCTAAAAATATGATGAATAATTTAAAGGATAAGCTAAATAAATTTAAAGAAGAGCAATTACCACAAATTAAACAAAAAATAGCTAAGGAGAGGGAAAAAATTTCTGGAAAATTACATGACAACAAAGTTACAGAAACATATAAAAGCATAATTGAAAAATGGAAAGCAGCTAAAATGAAAGCTATTTCAGCAATGGAGAAGAAATTGAATGAAAAACAAGAGCTGCTAAACGAAAGGCTAAAGAATAATGATTTAGATGAACAACATAATGTAGAAGATGAAGAAATTGAAATAGATGATTAATTTTTAGGAACTCAAAATTGGGTTCCTTTTTTTATTATAGAAAAAGTCCCGAAAATTTTCCGTCACCAAAAGGACAAAGGAAAAAATAGGCTAAAATCTATTGAAAAAAGACTTTAAATAAGGTATAATAACTTGCTAGAAAAAATAGAAGGAGAGCAAAATGCAAGTAAATAAAAATATATCTGAAGAAATAAATGAGGATGCTGGAGAAAGAAGAGTTATAAAAGCAAAAAGATATGTAAGAGAAGGTAGGGTAAATATAGTAAAAACAAACTATGAAGATCCGAATAATTTTAGTATAACATCAATAGTATCAGGAAACAATAATGATTACCATGTAGATATAGAAATACAAAATGGAGAAATAGAAATAGAATCATGTGAGTGCATTGATTATAATACATATTATGGAGCATGCAAACATATAGTTGCAACACTAATGAAATTTGAGCAAACAAAATACTGGGATAAAGAGTTTAATCCGGATGAAATAACAAATAAATCTGAAGAGAGAAATGACCAATACAAATATAGAAGTTTTAATAATTTAATAAGCACATTTTACAATGAAGAACTAAAAATTCTAAGTGAAGATGAAACTGTAATGCTATCAAACAAAGACAAAGTAAAATTTGAGCCAAAGATAAATTATGATAAATTCACAAATACAATGAGATTGGAACTAAAAATAGGAAATAAAAGAATGTACAAAATAAAAGATTTGCCAGAGTTTTATACAAGAATGGTAAATAATGAATACTTTAAATATGGTGAAAAATTGGAGTTTGTGCATGATAGGGAAAACTTTGATGATTCATCAAAACCATTGTTGGATTTCATATTAAAATATGCAGAAATTATGAAATATTCAAATTCAAGTGATAGATATGGTTATTATTATTCATCATCTATCAATAAGGCAGAAATTACTCTTGGTGAAGGAATAATTGATGAAATGTATGACTTATTAAAAGATAAAAAGGTGAATTTTACGTATGATTATACAAATGGAAAATTGGAATTTATAGAACAAAATCCAGAAATAGAGTTTGAATTATCAAAGATAAATGAAGGTGAGTTGCTTTTAAAACCAAATGTGGATGTATTCAAAATAGCCCTATTTAATGGTCATAAATATGATTATTTGCTAGTTGAAAATAGGTTATATAGGTGTAATAAAGAATTTTCAGAATCAACTTTAAAAGTAATAAAAGCATTTAGAGAAAATTATACATCTGAAATGCTGCTACGAAAAAAAGACCTAAAAGATTTTTATTCAGTAATAATGCCAAAAATAGAGAATAATGTAAAAGTTGAAGGGCTTAATGAGGAAGAAATAGAAGAATTTAGACCTGAAAAGTTGGGTGTGAAAGTTTTTTTGGATTATGATGACAATAATTATTTAGTTGCAGATGTTAAATTCTGCTATGGAGATGAGGAATTTAATCCATTAGATGAAAAATCAAAAATAAAAGCTTTAAGAAATGAATTGCAGGAAAATAGAAATTTAAATGTAATAAAAAAGTCTGGGTTTATGTTAGATGTAAAAAATTTAAGATTTATTATACCAAATGATGAACAAATATATGAATTTTTAACAAATGATATAAATTACTATATGCAAAAATTTGAGGTAATGGTTACAGACAATTTTAAAACTAAGGAAATTAAAGAACCAAAACTTGGTTCGATAGGTGTAAAAGTAGAAAACAACTTATTAAATATAGATTTAAGTAAATTAAGTATTTCTCCAGAAGAAATCCAAGAAGTAATGGATAAATACAAAATAAAAAAGAAATTTTATAGGCTAAAAGATGGAAGTTTCTTGAATTTGAATGAAAATGAAGATATAGAATTTTTAGATAAGCTTTCATCTGGAATGGATATAAATTATAAAGATTTAAAAAATAATGTTATAAAATTACCAGTAAATAGAACTCTATATTTAAATGAATTATTAAAGAAATTTAATAATACAAAAACTACCAAGAATAGTGAATACAAACAAATTGTGGAGAACCTGGAAAAAGATAATATTGACGAAGAAATTCCATTACCAAAAGAAGTTAAGGCAGATTTAAGAGATTATCAAAAAATAGGGTACAGCTGGCTTAAAACACTTGAAAGTTATAAATTTGGTGGAATACTTGCAGATGATATGGGACTGGGAAAAACACTTCAGTTATTGACTATAATAGAATCATATATAGAAAAAAACAAAGAAAATAAAATGGCAAGTATAGTAATATCTCCAAGTTCACTTGCATTAAATTGGATGGCAGAGGCTAAAAAGTTTACACCAAAACTTAAGGTACAAGTAATTTCTGGAAATGCAAGTGAGAGAAGACAAAAAATCGAAGATATAAAAAATTATGATTTAGTAATAACATCATATGATTTATTAAAAAGAGATATAGACAAATACAAAGATTTAGATTATACATTTAAATATATAATAGCAGATGAGGCACAATATCTGAAAAATAGTAATACTCAGAATGCAAAAGCTATAAAAGAATTAAAAGCAGAAACAAGATATGCCTTAACTGGAACACCGATAGAAAATTCTTTAGCAGAATTATGGTCAATATTTGATTATATAATGCCAGGATATTTATTCCAATATAAAAAGTTCAAAACAATGTATGAAACACCTATTGTTAAAGAAGAAAATCAAGAGGCAATGGCGAAACTAAAAATGTTAATTGAACCATTTGTATTAAGAAGAACCAAAAAAGAGGTACTAACAGAACTTCCAGAAAAAACGATAACAGTTTTAAACAATTCTATGGATAGTGAACAAGAAAAAATATATATGTCATATTTGGCAAAAGCAAAACAAGAAGTTGCAGACCAAATAAAAGTAAATGGATTTGAAAAAAGCCAAATTATGATACTTGCAGCTCTTACAAGACTAAGACAAATTTGTTGTCACCCAGGGTTATTTATATCAGACTACAAGGGAGAAAGTAGCAAATTAAACCAATGTATGGAAATTATAGAAGATGCAGTAAGTTCAGGACATAAAATTTTGTTATTTTCTGGTTATACGTCAATGTTCGATATAATTCAGAAGGAATTGATAGAAAGAAATATAAAATATTTTAAATTAACAGGTAGCACAAAAGTTAGTGAAAGAATAAAACTTGTTGATGATTTTAATAATAATCCAGATGTTAAAATATTTTTAATTTCACTTAAAGCAGGAGGTACAGGTCTTAACCTTACAGGTGCAGATATGGTAATTCATTACGACCCATGGTGGAATGCATCTGCTGAAAATCAGGCGACTGATAGAGCTTACAGAATTGGTCAAAAGAATAATGTTCAAGTTTATAAACTTATTACTAGCAATTCTATTGAAGAAAAAATTTATGAACTCCAACAGAAAAAATCAGAATTAGTTGATAATATGCTTTCTACAAAAACATCGTTTATTAGTAAATTTAGTAGAGATGAGATAATGAATTTGTTTGAATAAAATCCAAAGTGCAATTTTTGCGGTCTAAAGTGCAAAAATTGTACTTTGAAAAGAGAATATGCAAAAACACTTGCCAAAAATAAAAATAACGTATATAATGTGAATATAGACCACAAAGGGAGCAAAAGCACCACAGTGGAAAATACAAAAGGAAAGTCCCTAAGTGGACAAGAAGGAGGAATTACTATGGAAATAAAAGTTTTAGGAAAGGAAATAAAAATTACAGAATCAATTAACGAATATGTAGAAAAAAAGCTGGATAGAATAGACAAATATTTTGAAACATCTAGCGCAGAAGTTACTGTAAGAGCAGAAAAAAATGAACAAATAGCAGAGGTTACAATTACAGCTAATGGAGAAAACTACAGAGCAGAAGCTGAAGAAAAAGACCTATATGCTTCAATAGATAAAGTTATAGATATATTAGAAGGACAAATAAGAAAAACTAAAACTAAAAAAGAAAAAATGATGAGAGAAGGTTCTATAAAAGATATGAACCAAACAACAACTACAAAAAATGAAATTAAAAATGAAATTTTAAAATATGGTTATTATGAAATAAAACCACTTGCACCAGAAGATGCAATGCTTGAATTACAAGAAAGACCAACACATAATTTTATGCCATTTATAAATATTGAAACAAATAAAGTTTGTGTTATTTACAAATTAAAAGATGGTAAAAACTATGGAATAGTTGAGCCAGAGGCTTAGAAAGTTTTAAATTTATAAAACCTAAAAATCACTTGAAAATAGCGATTTTTAGGTTCTTTTTTATTTGTAAAAAAAAGCAAAAAGCTCAAAATTTGCAAAATGCAAGAAAATGTGGTATAATGTCAGGCAGTTTCGCTAAAAATAACAATAAAAGGAGAGTGAATATTTATTTTAAAACCAAAATTATTACATCTTACAAAAGAAATGGCAAAAGTTATGCTAATCGTAATAGCAGGTTTTTTACTAATTTTAGCGATTATATTTATAAAATATAAACCAGTATATGAAGTAACAATTGCAGGAGAAAAACTAGGATATATTGCAAAAATAGATGAATTTAAAAATTTAATAGAGAAAAACATAATTAATCAAGAAGGAGAATATATAGCAAACATTTCTTTAATTCAAGAGCCTGAATATAAATTGAAATTATTAAAAAGAGCAAACAATTTAGATGTAGATGAAATAGTTGAAAAACTAAAAGAAACAGATACAGTAATAACATACAAATATTATGAAGTAGCACTAAATAATGAAACAAAATCTTATGTAAAAACACTTAAAGAGGCTGAAAAAGTTATTGGCGAAATAAAGGAAGAATTTGCTGATGATAATTTAGAATTAAATCTTCAGATTAATGAAAAATACACAGAAAGTATAGAAAATGTGGATACAAATACTATAGAAGTAGCAACAGCCAGTGTTGAAAATGCAGCAAAAGAAATAAAAGAAGAAAACGAAAATAAAGATGCTATTGCTATCATAAATAATATCAAATTATCTGTTTTACCAGTTACAGGAAGGATTACATCAAGATATGGAGAAAGAAGTTCTTTAAGAAGGTCAACTCATACAGGTCTTGATATTGCATGTACTACAGGTACAGATATTAGAGTAGTATCAAATGGAACAGTTACATTTTCAGGTAAAAAAGGTTCATATGGTAATTTAATAATTGTAGACCATGGAAATGGTGTTGAAACCTGGTATGGACATTGTAGTAAGTTATATGCAAAGGTCGGAGATTCTGTAAATGCAGGTGATGTCATTGCAGCAGTGGGCTCTACAGGAAATTCTACAGGACCACATTTACATTTTGAGATTAGAATTGATGGAGAATGTGTAAATCCACAAAATTATGTTTATTAGAGAAGGAGTCGATGCGGCTCTTTCTTTTTTGAAAAAGTCACGGAATAAAATTTAAATGCACTTGATAGATTGCTTTTATTAGATAATGATGAACCATTTTCTTCTAATATTCGTTCATCTGTAAGAGTAAAACAATAATTCCGAAAAAACTATTCTCAAAAAACTAGCATTTTAATTTTAATTGTGCTATACTAATTTTGAAAAAAAGAAAGGAATGCGATAAAAAATGGGAAAATTATTTGTTATAGATGGAACAGATGGAAGCGGAAAACAAACACAATTTCAAAAATTACAAGAAAGATTAACAAAAGAGGGAATAAAATACAAAACAGTAAGCTTTCCAAATTATGATAGTCCAAGTTCTTCATTAGTTAAAATGTACTTATCAGGAGAGTTTGGAAAAAATGCAAAAGACGTAAGTCCATATATTGCATCAACATTTTATGCAGCAGACAGATATGCTACATTTAAAACAGGATATCAGGAATATTATGATAAAGGTGGAATAATTTTAGCAGATAGATATACAACTGCAAATATGGTACATCAAGCCGGAAAAATATATGATAAAGAAGAAAGAAAGAAATTTTTAGATTGGTTATGGGATTTCGAATTTAATTTATATGGTTTACCAGTTCCAAGTGAAGTATTTTTCTTAAATATGCCGGTTGAAAAATGTATTGAATTAATGAAAGATAGAGAAAATAAATTTTCACATAATCAAACAAAAGATATTCACGAAAGAGATAAAAATCATTTAATAGATGCATATAATGCTGGATGTCAAGTAGCAAAAGATTATAATTGGTATGAAATAAGTTGTATAAAAGACGAGAATTTAAGAACAATAGAAGATATTCACGAAGAAATTTATAATGAAGTTAGAAAGCATATTTAGTAAAACATGAAAACAATAACACCTGATTATGTATACTTAAATTTATTAATATAATAAGAAATTGAAAGGAAAAGTAAGATATAGTGAGAAAAAACAAAAATACTAAAATTAACTAACAAAAAGAGAAATAAAAATAAGAACAATTTGATTATAGTAAGTTTGAAATGTTGGAAAAATTTGGTATAATATTATGCGATGGTGCATTATTCTAGTCGTACTTTTTATTGTGAGGGTGGGGCTAAAAATCCACTAAAGGGCATATAAATTAGGGCTTCTTGTTTGTGCGCGAAATGCCAGTTTTGTGTGTGAGTAGGAAGAAAGAGGTAAGGGAATGATGTAATGGCATATATCAGCCCCCCTTGTTTCGCTGAAACTTAAATTCAAATTTAAGTAAAACCTATGGTGAGTGCCAAGACACGAAATACATAGAGTAGCCTGTCTTGAGTGAATGTATTGGGATTATTTTATCATTTATGAAATTGCATTTGCAAAAGAGACTAGCAATAAACAAAAGTATGTCAAGGAAAACTTCTAGAATGTTTGCCAGAATTAACAGGCAAGGAAACTTAAGGATTAAGGTACGGATTTAAGTGGCGATCTGGTGTCTAATAAGATTAGATGTTCTCTTTAAACGGAAACGGCTATGTAGTAATATATAGTAGAGAATAGAGAAATTCAACCAGACCTAAACCGTAAAATTTACTTGAGTTTTTACCATCTATAAACTTTAAAATCTTGGAAATAGAAAAAATTCTATTTTCATTTTTTTTATTAAATTGTAAAAAGGAGGATTAGGTAAATACCCTAACAAAAATATGAAAGAAAAGAATAATAAAAAAGATAATTCAAACATAAAATGGGCCCTGCAAGCATTTTTATTAACATTTATATTGTCAGGAGCGGTATCATTTATATCAAATAATGGTATAGAAAAGTTAAACATATTTTTATCAATAATAATATTAATTATAGTTATATTAATAGGTATTATATTTGATATAATTGGTGTTGCAGTAACAGTTGCAGAAGAAGGACATTTTCATGCAAAAGCTACTAAAAAAGCAAAAGGAGCCAAAACATCACTAAAACTTATAAAAAATGCATCAAAGGTTGCAAATATTTGTGCTGACGTAATAGGTGATATTTGTGGAGTTGTGAGTGGAGCGATAAGTGCAATGATAGCATTAAAAATTTCAAATACATATAATGTTTCTAGTAATATTCAATTTTTAGTAAGTGCACTGGTGGCATCAATTACGGTAAGTGGAAAGGCCTTAGGGAAAAGTTTTGCAAATAATAAATCAACTGCCATTGTATATATAGTTGGAAGTATAATAAATAAATTTGAACATAAAAAGTAACTTTTTATGTCAATTAATGTCGAAAAATGCGGATATATCAGAGAAAATTGATGAAAATGTATTGCAAAAATTTAAATAATATGGTATATTATGTAAGGTTGTAAAAAATGAAGAAAGGACGTTATTGTGAAAACATTTTTTGATGGAATATTTATATCAAAAGAACATTTAAGAGAGGCTGGAATTAAATATCCAATAAAGCTAGAGTATTACAAAATAGCAAGAGAAGAAAATGTGAAAAGCACAGAATTAGGAAATGAAACGAAAAATACGAATGCTAAATATGGAATAGAAATAGTAAAAACAGAATATTTAGAAGGTAAAGTTAAAATTGAAACTAAGGAAGTTAACAATGTAGCAAATGACATAACAGAAACCGAAAGAATTTTAACCATACTCAGAAACAATGAAGTAACGCCAATTGGTGTGGAAGACGTATTAGAAGAATTGCAAAAAGTATAAAGGGGAAGGGGATTTTGTTTCTCTTTTCTTTTTTTGTCCTTTTAGGACCGGTTCTTTTTAGTACATGTACCAAAAAGAACCGATCCCAAAAGTACAAATTCCCATTGACTTTTAATTCAAATGTTTGTATAATTTAATACGATTTGAAGATTTGAAAGGAGCAAATAATGGCTGACAAATTAATAATAGTGGAATCACCTGCAAAAGCAAATACAATAAAAAAATTCCTAGGAGGGAGTACAAAAGTTGTAGCTTCAATGGGACATATAAGAGATTTACCTAAATCAAAATTAGGAGTAGATATAGAACATGATTTTGAACCACAATATATAAATATTAGAGGAAAGGGAGATTTAATTAAATCTTTAAAAAAGGATGCAAAGGTAGCAAAAAAAGTGTATCTTGCAACCGACCCGGACCGTGAGGGAGAGGCTATTGCATGGCATTTAGCTCATATTTTGGAAGAAGATGAAAGTAAAATTACGAGAGTTACATTTAATGAGATAACAAAAAGTGCGGTGCAAAAAGCTATAAAAGAGCCTAGAGATATAGATATAAACTTAGTTGATGCTCAGCAAGCAAGAAGGGTTTTAGATAGAATAGTTGGTTACAAAATAAGTCCGGTTCTTTGGAAAAAAGTAAAGAGAGGACTATCTGCTGGACGTGTACAATCTGTAGCGGTTAAATTAATAGTTGATAGAGAAGATGAAATTGAAAACTTTATTCCAGAAGAATATTGGAATATTTATGTAAACTTGCTAGACAAAAATTCTAATAAAGAATTTGAGGCACACTTTACAGGAAAGAATAACAAGAAAATCGAACTTCATTCTAAAGAAGAAGTGGATGAAATTTTAAAAGACATAGAAAATGCAAAATATGTAGTAACAGACATAAAGAAAAGTGAAAGAAAAAGGCAACCAGCACCACCATTTACAACAAGTACAATGCAACAAGAGGCTTCAAGAAAATTAAATTTTACATTAAAAAGAACAATGTCAGTTGCACAAGTCCTTTATGAAGGAATAAAATTACCACAAGGACATACTGGACTTATTACATATATGAGAACAGACTCAACAAGGATTTCAGAAGAAGCAAGAGCAGCAGCTAAAGAAGAGATTTTAAAGACATATGGCGAAAAATATTATGAAAATAGATATTATAGAACAAATAAAGATGCACAAGATGCACATGAGGCAATAAGACCAGCACATATTGAACTTTCACCAGATGAAATAAAAGAATATTTAACACCAGAACAATATAAATTATATAAACTAATATATAATAGATTTTTAGCAAGCCAAATGCCAGCTGCCATATATGATACAATGCAAGTATCAATAAAAGCAAATGATTATGATTTTAAAGCAAATGGACAGAGTTTAAAATTTCAAGGATTTATGGTTTTATATGTAGAAGGTACAGATGAAAAACAAGTTGAAGAAAAAGGAATGTTACCACCATTAGAAGTAAAACAAGAAGTAGAAAAGAAAAAAATAAATCCAAAACAAAGTTTTACAGAACCACCACCACGATATACGGAGGCAAGTTTAGTAAAAGCTTTAGAAGAAAAAGGAATAGGAAGACCATCAACATATTCTCCAATTATTACAACAATAATAGATAGATATTATATTCAAAAAGAGCAAAAACAGCTTGTTCCAACAGAACTAGGTAAAATAGTAAATAAGCTTTTAATAGAAAACTTTTCAGACGTTGTAAATGAAGAATTTACAGCTAATATCGAAACGAGATTTGATAGAATTGCAGAAGGTGAAGAAAAGTGGAAAAATATAATTAGAGAATTTTATGGACCATTTATAAAAGAAGTTGAAAAAGTAGAAGAAGAATTGGAACATGTAAAATTAGAAGATGAAGTTTCAGATGTAGTTTGTGAAAAATGTGGAAGGCTAATGGTTTATAAATATGGAAGATATGGAAAATTCTTAGCATGTCCAGGTTTTCCAGAATGTAGAAACACAAGAGCTATTGTAGAAACAATAGATGTTCCTTGCCCAAATTGTGGTGGAGTTGTTCAAGTTAAGAAAACTAAAAGAGGTAGAAAATTTTATGTTTGTGAGAATAATCCAGATAAATGTAATTATATATCTTGGAACAAACCTAAGGTTGGAGAAAAATGGGATCCAGAGAAACAGGAAAAAGTTGATACTGGTGAGAAAAAGACAAGAAAAAAAGCTACTGGTAGAAAGAAAAAAACTAGTAAGAAATAGTTTTTTTGGATTGGGGACGGTTCCTTTTACGAAATGTTCCATTGGGACCGGGTCTTAATGGAACATTTTTCTGAAAAGGAACCGTCCCCAATACGAAAAGAGGTGTAAAAAATGCAAGAACAAAAATATATTATAAAAAATCAAGATTCATTTGAACTAAAACACATCTTTGACTGTGGTCAATGTTTCAGATGGAATGAAAAACAAGACAAAAGCTACACTGGAGTAATCAAACAAGGTGTACTAAATGTTAAAAAACAAGATAATGAAATAACTTTCACAGGAATGCTTGAGCGGTGATATTAAAGAAATCGTAATAAATTATTTTGATTTAAATAGAAATTACTCAGAAATTAAAGATAAACTTTCAAAAATAGATGAAAATGTGAATTTAAGTGTCAAATATGGAGAAGGGATAAGGATTTTAAATCAGGACTTATGGGAAACGATTATTTCTTTTATAATTTCTGCAAATAACAATATTCCTAGAATAAAAGGTATTATCGAAAGATTATCTCAAAAATATGGAAAAGAAATTGATTGGAATGGGGAGAAATATTATACTTTTCCAACTCCGGAAGAGCTTAGGGATGTTGAAGTACAGGATTTTAGAGAGATAGGTACAGGCTTTAGGGATATTAGGTTATATGAAACAACTAAAACCATTTTAGAAAAAAGGCTTAATTTAAAAGAGTTATATAATATTGATACTTTGAAGGCGAGAGAGGAGTTGTTAACTCTTTCAGGGGTTGGACCTAAAGTTGCTGATTGTATTTTATTGTTTTCTGATTTAAAGAGATTTGATGTTTTTCCAATTGATGTTTGGGTTAGAAGAGTTATGAATGAATTATATATAAAAAATCCTGATGAAACTAAGGTTAATAAAAAAGATATTGCAAGAATTGCTAAAGAAAAGTTTGGCGATCTGGAAGGCTTGGCTCAGCAGTATTTGTTTTATTGGAAGAGGGATGCATAAAAAATGCCAGATTAGCTGGCATTTTTTAACGTTCATAATTGTCATCATAAAATGTGTCTAGTGCTTTCTGATATGCATATTGTTTCTTGATATTATCCATAGCTAGTAAGATATCTCTATATTCTTCTTTGCTTATTGAAGGTTCTGTTTCCAAAAAATTATTTAAATCTTCAAGTTCTCCCTGATAATCTTCGGTTATCATTGCTTTTAGGTCTAATAAAGCAATTAAACTTTTTACATAATTTGGATAAAATCTTGCTTGTTTAATTTTTTCCTCAATATCAGATAGAGAAATATTACCATATTTAAAGTTACGTTCAAGCTGTTCAATCCATGCTTTTCTATTTTCTTCTGTAAAAGTAATCTCCATATTTTTTTCTTTTTCTTTTTTTCTATCTAATATAATATTAACTTTATCTAATCTCATAAGATTTTTTGTGGATGCATTACGTGGATTATTATTTATAATTTGTTCTAAATAATATTTTTCACTTATCAAGTCATTAGTGTCCCTACAAATTTTACACATATATGTAAGTATAAGCTCATCATTTGGGATATCTTTTAAAAATTTTTCTCAAATATCTTTTGCTAAATTCAAATTGCCAGTTTTATATAATGATTTTACTAATTTTTCTTTTGCTATAACTTCAGAAGGATGTTTCTTTAAGATAGATTGAGCAATATCTCTGATTTGAGTATAAACATCGTGGGTTACTTCGCGTAAAATCTGTTCATGATTTGCAGTTTCACCTTGTAGCCTTAAGTTGTTTTCCTTTTGTTCAATTAATCTGTTAATACTTCTTCCCAAAGTTGCAATTCTAGAATATTCTTTATGCAAAGCAGAGGTTTGACCTTTATTTAATAAAGTTTGTTTTTTATTTTTATAGAATTCATTATTTGGATTTGCTTCTAAAATTTTATTAATAAATTCTATTGATTTTTGATAATTTCCACATTTTTCTTCTAATATTACTAAACCATTTAAAATTTGTTGAGATTGACTATTTTCCAATAATTTATATCCTAAGTTTCTAGCTTCATCAAGTTGATTTAGGTAAATATATGTATACATTAATTTAGTTTGCATATCTATATCATTAGGAAGAATTTTTAGGATATCTTCTAATTTATTTTTTAGTTCCTGGAGCAATTTTTGTTTCTTTTCGTAATTCTTTTCTATCTTTTGTTCTTTATATAGTTTAAATATAATTTGTTTATATGGACGCTCATTTTTTTCTATCCACCAGGATGTTAAAAGTTCAGGCTGAATATCCATTCCTATTATTTGACTTATTTGTTCAGGTGTTTTTCCTTCTGATTGTAATTTAATTGCTCTATCTTTTATCTTTTTCATTTCTTTAAAATCCATTTAGTTACTCCTTTTTAATTAAACTAATATTATTATAATATATAGTATATTTTTAGTCAACAAAAAGAAGAGTTTGTATTTACATAAACTCTTCTTTTTGCTGACTTTAATCTTCCTGAGTACATATTTTGCAATATGTACTCAAGTCGCAATTTGAACATTCTCCTGCACACATAGGGCAAAGATACCGCACATAGCAATTCATACAATCTATATGTTGGCAATAGATGTAGGGGCAAGAACCTGTTTCTTTGCATTTTTCGCAGGAAATTTCAGGATGTGATTTGCACATCCGGGTTGAGGCTTCACACATATGTATACCTCCATTTAAAATTTTTTATGATACTTAGATATTATATGACCGTTTGATGGTTATGTCAATCTGTTTGGCTTAAAATTTGCAATTTTTTATAAACAGTTCAAACCGTATCATCAGTAACTTTTTTTATTATGAACTGCAGAACTAGTTACCATAATCTTGAAGGATATGGTAAAATATGTTATAATTTAGATTGAGTGTTAATATTAAGGAGGAAAATAATGAGAGTAAAAGGAAAAAATGGAACTTCAATTGAAATAATAACTCAGAAGATAAAAAGAGAATTAAGAAAAGAATATCCAACAATAGGAAAACATGATAAAAAAGATAAAGTAAGAAATAGATTTAAATCCGGAAGTTTAACTGTAAAAGATTGGAATAATATTGAAGTAGGAATGAGATTTATTAGAGATATTATAATGGGCAAATTTAACACTGCAAAATTAAAACAGTCAGCAGGAATGGAAGATATAAGCAAATTACAGTTTATAGTTAGTGAATATGAAACATTAAGTAATAAATTTTTTAATAAAATAATATCAAGTATAAGATTAGAAAAAAATTTACAAGAAAAAATTCAAAATCTTTCAGATTATTCTCAAATTGCACAAGCTGCACGTGATGGAATTATACTAAAAAAAGAAGTCAGAGATGAAAAAATAGATGGAAAAATAGAAAAAGTTGAATATGATACAGTCATGACACCAAATGAGGTAATTTGGACATTAAAGAAATATCAAAGAATGTTAGACCAAGTTTATGCTGATAGATTTGATAATTATTTAGGATTAGGCTTAGCAATATCAGGAATTTTAGGAGTAGCTGTAGGAGGAGAAAAGAATGATTTCAAGAAAAATGTACCTTTTATAACTTTAGAAATAGCTAGTCAGGCTGGTAAGGAAGTGTTAAGAGAAATAATATCAAAGAAAATGGGAGAAACGCAAAAAGATGAAATAGCATGGAATTTAAATAAACAGCAAAAAAATTTGGAAAACGACCTACTGGAAAATGAACAAGTTAGTAGTAGTGCAGAAAAAATATCTATCGGGGAGATTAAAAGAAGTGCAAAAGCAGAAAAAAGGGTTTTGAGTGAAAAAGAAAATTATGAATTAATCTTTTCAATTATGTCAGATTCAATTTCAGCAATAATGACAGGAGCATATGTTGGAAATAATGTAAAGATTAAGGAAAATGGTAAAATTGATGGAAAGTCATTAGCAAGTGTAATTGTATCTTTAAGAGAAAATAAAAAAATAGCTAATACTATATATTTCAAGTCAAGAAGATTAGTGAAAAATAATAAAAGAGAAGAAGGTTTTGAATCAGTGTGTGAAGATGTTCTTAATATAATTTCTCAAATGGAAGAAAAAGTTTATCCATTAGAGGGAGCTAAAAATTCATTTGATTCATTAGAGATAAAAGATTTAGATGCAAGTTTTTATCCTAAAAAAGATTATAAAACAGGGGAAATAAAATTTTCAACCAATATAAAAATACCAGAATTTAGTATGAAAAGAGGAGATGTAGTATTACTATCAGGAGCATCTGGAGCTGGAAAAAGTACATTTTTAAGATTACTAAAAAGAGGAGATATAAATAATAGAAATGCGATAAAATTGAGTACTGGTGAGAGAGTTGATAATTTAGGAACTGAATTTATTTCATTTAGACCTAGTATGGATTTAGGAAGTGAAACTACAGTTTTACACCAAATTACAGGAAAAAGAAATATTTCTGATTTGAATAAAAATGAGAGAAAGAAATTGATACATATTATGAATGAATTACATTTAGATTTTCCTGATTTGATGGAACAACTTGCCACAAGAAAATTTGCGGAGTTTTCAACAGGACAACAAAGAAGATTGATTCTTTCAAAAATGTTTTATAGAATTGATGATGGTGCATCAGTAATAATTGTTGATGAACCTGTTGGAAATGTTGAGGATAAATTAATAAAGGAACAGTTGGAAATGATAAAAAGATATGCGTTAAGAAAAAATGTTATGCTTTTACTCACAACACATAGATTGGATTTGGCTGAAAAGTTGTCAACTAAAAGATATCATATTAATGAAAATGGTGTTATGGAACAGATGGAAATAAAAAGCAAAGAGAAAGAATATAATTTTTGATTTGGGACGGTTCCTTTTCCGAAAAGGAACCGTCCCAAATCGAAAATTGTTCTTGAAAAATCTGAAAATTTAATATAAAATACAATATAAATAAAAAAAACACAAGAAAGGGAAAAAAATGTACTTAAAAAGATTAGAATTACAAGGTTTTAAATCATTCGCAGATAAAACAATACTAGAATTTATGCCAGGAATAACAAGTGTAATAGGTCCAAATGGTTCAGGAAAAAGCAATATAGCAGATGCAATTAGATGGGTGCTTGGAGAGCAAAGTATGAAAGAACTTCGTGGTGGAAAGTCGGTAGATATAATATTTGCGGGAACACAAAATAGAAAATCATTAGGATTTGCAGAGGCATCACTAGTATTTGATAATCAAAATGGCAAACTTCCAATTGAATATAAAGAAGTAACGGTTACAAGAAAACTATATAGAAGTGGAGAAACAGGATATTACATTAATAAAACACAATGCAGGTTAAAAGATATTTTGGAATTATTTATGGATACCGGAATAGGGAAAGATGGCTATTCAATAATTGGTCAAGGGGAAATTGATGAGATATTAAGCAATAAATCTGAAGATAGGAGAAATGTATTTGAAGAAGCGGCTGGAATTGTAAAATTTAAAACAAGGAAAGAAGAGTCTGAAAAAAAGTTAGAACATACTAAACTAAATGTCCTAAGAATAAATGATATTTTAACAGAAATAGAGGCAAATTTAGAGCCACTAAAGCAACAATCAGATAAGGCGAAAAGATATTTAGATTTAAAAAATGAGCTTAAAAGTATTGAAGTTGGTTTATTTTTGTATAATATTGAAAAATATAAAGCAGACTTAGTAAAAATTCAGGACGATATAGAGATTATGCAAAATACATGTAATTTAGAAGAAGGAAAACTGGAAAAAATAAAAATTCTTAAAGAAGAGTTAAAAGGGCAAATTGATGATTTAACAGAAGAAATTGAAAACACTCAAAACTTAAGATTTACAAGCCAAAAGGATGTTGAAACTTTGACTTCTGAAATTAATGTTGCAAAATCAAAAATTGAAAATAATGAGGAAAATAGAAAAAGATTTAGAGAAGAGATAGAAGAAATAAAGACAAAAATTTCTAAAACTGAAGAAGAAATGAATTCTAAACTAAGTAAAAAAGAAAGCTTAAAAGAAAACAAAGAAAAATATGAAAAAGAGCTTGCAGAAAAACAAAATGAATTAGAGAAAATAAATAAGACATTGTCAGAAAAGGAACTAGAAATCGAAAATGATAAGAGAAAACTTGAAGAAAATACGGATTTAAAATATGAAATAGAAGGAAGTATTAATGAGCAAAAAGCAAATATTTCAAATATAGAAAAAAGGAAAGTTCAACTTCAAAATGATATACAAAATAGCATATCAGAATTAGATAATACTAGATTTTCTAAGGAAGAGATTGAAAAAGGATTTTTTGAAATTCAGAAGGAAAAAAATAATATATCAAAAGAACTTCAAGATATAATAACGGCAAAAAGTAAGGCAGAAGAACAAATAAAATTAATTGATATAAAGATAAATAATAGTATACAAGAATTAAATTTCAAAGAATCAAAACACAAATTTTTAGTAGAAACAGAAAAAGAAAAAGATGGATATCAAAAAAGTGTAAAAGCTTTACTTCAAGAATGTGAAAAAACAAAAGAGCTAGGAAAAGGTGTAAAAGGAGCATTAGCAGAACTTATTGATGTGCCACAAAACTTAGAAACAGCAATAGAAATGGCATTAGGTGCAAGTCTTCAAAATATAGTAACAGAAAATGAGCAAGATGCAAAAAGATTGATTGAGCATTTGAGAAAAAATAATTTAGGAAGAGCGTCATTTTTACCAATTTCAAACATTCAAGGAAAAAGACCTGAAAAGATAAGGGGTAATCTTCAGGGAGTTTTAGGTTTTGCAGCAGACCTAATAAAATATGATAAAAAATATGAACAAATAATTTTAAATTTGCTTGGTAGAACTGTAATTGTAGAAAATATGGATACAGCAATAAGAATGTCCAAAGAAAATGGTCATAGCTTTAAAATAGTAACAATAGATGGTGATATTATAAGCACAACAGGTTCTATGACTGGTGGTTCTGTTAATAAAAAGACTGTTAAGATTTTAGGTAGAAGTAAAGAAATTGACGCAATAGCAAATCAAATTGAAAATATCAAGAAAATGCAAGAAGATTTGAAAAAACAAAAAGATGATATTATAAATTCGAATAAGCAAGTACTTGAAAATGCTGAAAAATTAGAAAATGCACTTCAAACAATTGAAATAAAATACAATGTTGAAAATCAAAAATTGAATACAGTTAAGGAAAATATTCAAAGAATATCAAATCATTTAGAAAAATTAAGAAAAGAAAAGGCAGAATTAGAAAGTCAAAAAGAGGAATATTTAAAGACTATTGAAGAGAAAAATAATAAAAAATCACAAATTGATAGTGAAAATGAAGAAATGAAGGCTAAAATAAATGAATATTCTACTTTAAATAAGGATACAGCTAAAAAAGTAGATGATTTAAATTTTGATATAACAAATTTAAAAATATCTGTATCATCATTTAATGAAAGTGAAAGTTCAATTGACGAAATGGCTGGGATGCTTAAAAATGAAATAGAAAACCAGAATAAAAGTATTGAAAATAAGGAAAGTCAAATTGAAAAAATCAATAGTGAGCAAAAAGAACTTGAAAATAAAATAAATGAAACCAATTTAAAAATAGAAGAATTAAAGGCTAAAACACTATCAAGTGATGAAGATATTGAAAAAATGAAAAAAGAAAGACAATCTGCAAATGAAAAATTGTCTTTAAAAGAAAAAGAAGAGGTTGATGAATTTAAGGTAATAGAGGACTTAAAAGGTCAGATTGTAAAAATTGAGGTTAAGAAATCTAAGATAGATGATGATTTAAATGAAACAATTACATCTCTATGGAATGAATATGAGCTTACTCCAAATGGGGTAGAGGGCTACGAAAAGCCAGCAAATATCGCAGTTACAACAAGAAGAGTTAATAATTTGAAACAAGATATTAGAGAACTTGGAAGTGTAAATGTTGATTCTATTGAAGAATATAAAAACCAAAAACAGAGATATGACTTTATGTGTGAACAACGTTTAGATTTGGAAAATACAATGACAAAATTAAGGGATATGATTAGTCAAATAACTGATAGTATGAAGGTTAGATTTAAAGAAAAGATGAAAATTATAAACGAAAACTTTGGTCAAACTTTTAAAGAACTATTTGGTGGAGGAGAGGCTAGAATTAAGTTAGAAGATGAAACCAATATTTTAGAATGTGGAATAGATATAGAAGCTCAGCCACCAGGAAAGAAACTCCAAAGTATGGGGTTACTTTCAGGTGGAGAAAGAGCATTTACTGCAATTGCATTACTCTTTGCAATTTTAAAGATGAACCCAGCTCCATTTTGTGTGCTTGATGAGATTGAGGCAGCTCTTGATGATGTTAATGTTAATAGATATGCTGAATTTTTAAAGAAGTTTGCAGTTGGTACTCAATTTTTAGTTATTACTCATAGAAAAGGTACAATGGAGGCAGCTGATACTGTTTATGGCGTAACTATGGAAGAAAAAGGTATTTCTAAGTTACTTTCTATGAAGTTGAGTAAACATTAAAAATTAAAATTGCTAAATTTAAATTTGAATATGTATAAATTTGGAAAAGATGGTAAGAATTTTAATATAACAATTTTTAAGGAGAAAGTTTATGGAAAAGTGTAAAATGAAGAATGTTGTTGTATTGAAAAATTTGCCATCTAATTTAATTGAAGAGGCGTTTGTTGTTGTTAAATCTAGAAAAGTTGCAAAAAGTTTGGAATGTATAGATGGAAAAAATAAAAAGTTTGAAAAAGATTGTAAAGATGATGGATATATTGTAAGAGAGGCAGAAAGTGTGCTTGCGAGTTTTGTTAGTTTAGTTGAGAAAAAGGAATCAAAGAAAATAGATGTACCATTAAAGAAAAGGTATAATGTGCTTAAATTTTATTCGATATTGGTTACAATTGTTTTTGTAGCATCAATTGTTTTTTAGGAATTAAAAAGGGACATGTTAATGTATTTTACAATTAACATGCCCTTTTGTAGTTAATATTTTACTAGAAACATAAGTTTCTCCCTTTTAAATTTACTATATGTCAAATCCCCAAAAGGAGATATTGCTTTAGCGTTTAGCTAGGAGTTTCTATTAGTATAACATAAATTTAGTATTATGTTACGAATTTTAGGTAACAAAAATCAACCAGATGTTATTTTCTGATTGATTTTTGTATCTATCTGTTCAATTTAGTTCGAACATATACGTCATTGGTGCTGATGGTGGGACTCGAACCCACATGGTTACCCGCTGGATTTTGAGTCCAGTGCGTCTGCCAGTTCCGCCACATCAGCAATTAATACTTGTATATTCTAGCATAAATTATAAAAAATGTCTACTTTTTTTTAAAAACATCTAAAAAAAGTTGAACAAAAATAAAAAAATGATATAATATATAGGAAAAAATAAGGAGTAAAGATATGTTTTTTGCAAAACCTAATGAATATGAACCATGTGGAATATTTACCACAAAACATTTTATACTAATAATACTAACAATAGCAGCAATATCTGTAGCATTAAAGAGAACAGTAAACAAAAGTAAAGAAGAAGTAAGAAAAAAAATAAAAAATCTAACAATATTTATATGGATACTAGAATTTGTAAGAATTGGTTTTAATCTATATATTGGAAATGCAAATAATGTAAATGAATATTTGCCATTATATTATTGTAGTTTATTATTATATGCAGGACTAATGTCATCATTTGGAAAGGGAAAGATAAAGAGAATAGGTGATGTATTTTTATCAACAGGAGGAATTATTGGAGGAATAGTATTTATAATAATGCCAACAACCTCTTTGCCTACATATCCAATGCTACATTTTCTAAGTCTACATAGCTTTTTATATCATGGAATAATGGTATATATTGGACTTCTTATGAATGCTACAAATTATATAAATTTAGAATTAAAAGACATTATATATTTTGCTGAATTGGTCGGATCAATTTGTGCGGTTTCACTAGTAATAAATCATATATTTGATAGTAATTTGATGTTTATATCAAAAGATTTTCCAGGGACACCACTTACAATATTATATCATTTAACAGGAAAGTTATTTACGCCTATAATGATAATAGCACAAATGACTTTACCATTCTTAGTAGTATATTTTTTAGAAAATGGAAAGACTAGAGTAAAAAATGAAGAATTTAATTAAAAAAATAATAAATATCCACTAGCTAAGCTGGTGGATATTTATTTTATATAATTCAACTTTCCTACAAACTTCTTCTTTTGATAAGTCCATTTTCTTTCTATGTTCAATTAAGAGATTTTCAATTATATATTATATTTTTTCAAAAAAATTCCTCGCACTTTGCTTTTTTGTTGATTTTAATACAAATTTTGTGTTACTCCGTAATAGAGCCTAACTGTATTACTATTTTATTTATTTTTGTAATAAAAAAAAGACTTTACTATTTCTAGTAAAATCATATATATTTTAATTACTTAAAGGGATATCCCTTTAGGTAAAAACTTTCAAAGTGGTTGCGGAGGTAGGACTCGAACCTACGACCTCAGGGTTATGAGCCCTGCGAGCTGCCAACTGCTCCACCCCGCGATGTAACAGATATTATTATAAGACTAAACCATAATTTTGTCAAGAGGTTTTTAAAAAATTTCAGAATAAAATGTTACTCCCTGTTACAATTCACATAGAAATCCGGAAAATGCAGGCATAGCTTTAACATCACGATATCGGTGGAGTATCTATTCTGAATATATAAAAAAAGAGAGAATCATTAATAAAAGAGTGCTGTTAACATGTTTTAATAATAATATAGATGATTTTATTAAATTTACGAATAAAGCGGAAGAAATCGATGAAATAATAAATTATGCGAATTTTGAAATTAAATCTCATTTTTCAGATGAAGAACTTATGGAAATAATAAAAAAATCTGTAATATAAATGATGTAAAGGAAATTTTTAGTTATTTTAAAATTAAGGAAAAGAGGAAAGTTTTCTTGAAATTTAAAGATATAAAAGAAGTAACGGTAAGTCAATTGTCAAGGATAACAAGGGTTAATAAAAAATTTACAAAAAAGAGGGAATTATGTAAAATACGTCGAATAATATATTATGGGAAAATAAAATTGAAAAAAGAAAGAGAGGTTATAAATTGCGTTATAGTGATGAAATACTAAATGAAGTACGAGAAAACAGCGATATAGTAGAAGTAATTTCACAATATGTGCATTTAAAAAGAAGTGGAAGAAACTATTTTGGGTTGTGTCCATTTCATAACGAAAAATCTCCATCTTTTTCAGTATCTCCAGATAAGCAAATATTTCATTGTTTTGGTTGTGGAGTTGGAGGAAATGTTTTTACTTTTATAAGTAAGATAGAGGGAATAGGTTTTAAAGAGGCAATTGAAAATTTGGCAGATAGAGCGGGAATTATTCTTCCAAAATCAACTAATAATGATGAAAGTAAAAAAGAGGAATTAAAAGCAAAAGTTTACAAAGTAAATAATTTCACGGCAGATTATTATCATAAGAGGTTATATAAACCAGAATCTAAAGCTGGGCAAGAATATGTTAAACAAAGAAAACTAACAAAGGAAACTTTAGAAAGTTATAATTTGGGTTTTTCAGGTAATTATGATGAATTATACAAAGTTCTTAGAAAAGAAGGCTTTAATGATGAGGAAATATTAGAATCAGGATTAGTAAAAAAGAATGAACATGGTCAATATGTAGATTTTTATAGAGATAGATTTATGATACCGATTTTAGATGTTAGAAACAGAGTTATAGCTTTTGGTGGAAGAGTTTTAGGCGATGCAAAAAGATTTAAATATTTAAATTCACCAGAGAATATTGTATATAGCAAAGGCAAGCATTTATTTGGATTAAATGTAGCAAAAAAATATAACCATAAAAAACTATTAATTGTTGAAGGATATATGGATGCAATATCACTACATCAAAGAGGAATAACAAATGTTGTTGCTGCACTGGGTACAGCGTTAACAACTAATCAAGGGTGGCTTTTAAGAAGGAATGCAGAGCAGGTTATTTTAGGCTTTGATGCAGATGGAGCCGGTCAGAATGCGATAATGAGAGCAATGGAAGTTATGCAAAATATGGGATGTGATATGAGGGTACTTCAAATGACAGGAGCAAAAGATCCGGATGAATTTATTATAAAATATGGTTCGGCAAGATTTCAAAAGCTTATGAATGATGCTATATCTTTATTAGAATTTAGAGTAAAGGTTTTAGAACAAAACTTAGATTTGAATGTTGCAAGTGATAAAATAAAATTCCTAAATGAAATTGCAAAGTTAATTGCTAAAATTGATAATACAATTGAGAGAGAAATATACATAGAAAAACTTGCAAATGGATATAATATATCCAAAGAGGCAATTTTTGGACAAGTAAATAAATTACAATATTCTAGTAAGGCTAAAGCAAACAATTTAGAAAAAAATAAGCCGGTGGTTATCCACAAAAAGGAAGAAAATGTGGATAAAGGGATTTCGGAAGAACTTATAAAAAGAGAGAATACTATTATATCAATTTTAATAAACAATCCAGAATGTTATAATATCATTAAAGAAAATATGAAAATAGAAGATTTTAAATATAGTCTAAATGTAAAAATTGTAACAGTATTATATCAAGAGCTTGAAAAAGAAGACAGGAATATAAGCCTAGTGTTAGATAAATTAGATGATGAGGAAATAAAAAATCATCTTACAGCTATTATGGCAGAAGATTATGGAATTAATGATAATGTAAATAAAGCAATTGAGGATATAATAAAGAAATATGAAAAAGAAAAATTAGAAAAAAGACGTGATGAATTAATAAAAATGAGTTCGGAAGAGATAGACCCAGAAAGGAAACGAAGCCTAAGTAAAGAACTAAATGATATAATTTTAAAATTAGTAAAAATAAAATAGAAAAATTATAAGAAAGGATGTTAGAAGTGAAAGAAGATCAAAATACTACAAAAACAGAAACAAAAAAAGAAAAATTAATGACTCCTGAAGAAAAACAAAAGGCAAAAGAAAAAGTTGATAAAATAATAAAAAGAGCAAAAGAAAAAGGAAAAATAACATATGGAGAACTTGCAGTTGAACTAGATGATGTAAATCAAGACCAAATTGAAAAAGTTTTTGATGTAATGGAAGAAATGGGTGTAGATGTTTTAAAAGACGACTTTGATGATGAACCAAATGAGGAAGATTTAAAAGAAGTTGAAAATTTAAAATTAGATGAAATAACTCAAGGAGATACTTTTGAAGGCATAAATGTTGATGACCCTGTAAGAATGTATTTAAGAGAAATAGGAAAAATAAAACTTTTAACATATGACCAAGAATTAGATCTTGCTAAAAGAATACTTGAAGGTGATGAAGATGCAAAACAAGAATTAGCAGAGGCAAATTTAAGGCTTGTTGTAAGTATAGCAAAAAAATATGTTGGAAGAGGTATGCTATTTTTAGATTTAATACAAGAAGGAAATATGGGATTGATAAAAGCGGTAGAAAAATTTGATTATACTAAAGGATTTAAATTTAGTACTTATGCTACATGGTGGATTAGACAATCAATCACTAGAGCGATAGCAGACCAAGCTAGAACAATAAGAATACCAGTTCATATGGTAGAAACAATAAATAAATTAATTAGAACATCAAGACATCTATTACAAAAATTAGGTAGAGAACCAACCCCAGAAGAATTATCAAAAGAGCTTGAAATGCCAATAGATAAAGTAATGGAAATCCAAAAAATTGCACAAGACCCAGTATCACTTGAAACACCAATAGGTGAGGAAGATGATAGTCATTTGGGAGATTTTATACAAGATGAAGATTCTCCAGCTCCACAAGATGCAGCAGCATATACTCTTCTTAGGGAGCAATTAGATGAAGTAATGCAAACTCTTACACCAAGAGAGGCAAAGGTTTTAAGATTAAGATTTGGATTAGATGATGGAAAAGCAAGAACATTAGAGGAAGTTGGAAAAGAATTTGAGGTTACAAGAGAAAGAATTCGCCAGATAGAGGCAAAAGCTTTAAGAAAATTAAGACATCCAAGTAGAAGTAAAAAATTAAAAGATTATATGACATAGTGGAAAAAGGGACCATTGGGACCGGTTCTTTTTGGGACAGGAACCAAAAAGAACCGGTCCCAATAGTTCATAATAGAAGGAGGAATTATGAGTTCAATAATAGAAATAATAAAAAACTTAAATGCAGAAACAACCATTGATTTAATTATTGCAATAATAATTTTAGCAGTTTTAGATATATTTAGCCCATTGTTTTCTTATATAATTTTGAAATTATTTAATTTTAAGAAAAGCAGAAAACAAATAAAAAATAATACATTTTATATGCCATTAAATTCATTTTTTAGAGTTACAGGTGTATATATAGCAATATTATTTATAAGACCAACATTTGATATATCAGATGAGATTATGATAATCGTGAAAAAGATTTATAGGGTAATAGTAACAATTACAATTGCAAACAGTTTAGCAAATAGTATAACGAAAAAATCAAAATTTGTTAAATTAATAAAAGATAAAAGTGATAAAGAATTTAATGATGGCACTACAAAGATGCTAGTACGTATTATAAGAGTTTTGATTTACATAGTTGCAACATTTATAGTATTTGCAGAAATAGGGTATGATTTAAGTGGATTAATAACAGGATTAGGTTTAGGAACAGTTGTATTAACACTTGCAGCTCAAGATACAGTAAAAAGTTTACTTGGTGGTTTTGTAATATTTGCAGATAAGCCTTTTAAAGTAGGGGATTACATAAAATTTCAAACATATCAAGGAACAGTTGAAGATATGACACTAAGAAGTACCAGAATAAGGACTTTGGAGGATTCTATAGTACAAATACCTAATTCTGTAATAGTTTCTTCAGCAGTTGAAAATATAAGTAAAAATAGAAAAAGAAGATATCTATTAGAATTAGATATAACAGAAGATACTACCATGGAAAAACTTGAAAATTTAAAACAAAAAATATATGAAAATCTAACTGAAAATGAAGAAGTAATAAATGACACAATTAATATTTGCTTTACAGATATTGCAAAAAGTAGTTTCAGAATTTCAGTAATATTATATTTTAATGTAACTGATTATACACAATACCTAAAATGCAAAGATGTTGTAAATAAAGAGATTATTAAAATATTAAATAGTGAAAAAATAAATTTAGCATATGATACAAAAACAATTGAGTTAAAAAAATAAACCTACATAAAAAATTCATATATTCATCACAAACTTAAAGTATAATTATAAAAATAACAAAATGAGGAGGAGTCTTATAGATGGAAGATATTACTGTTTTAATTGTAGATGATGAGGTTAGAATGAGAAAACTAATAAAAGATTTCTTAAATAAAAAAGATTATAAAACACTTGAGGCAGGAGATGGGGAAGAAGCTTTAGAAATATATGAAGAAAATAAAAATAAAATTAATTTGATATTACTTGATGTTATGATGCCTAAAGTTGATGGATGGACGGTCTTAAGAAAAATAAGAAAAGATTCTAAAGTACCAGTAATCATGCTAACAGCGAGAGGTGAGGAACAAGATGAATTATTTGGTTTTGAATTAGGTGTTGATGAATATATATCAAAACCATTTAGTCCAAAAATTTTGGTAGCTAGAATAGAGGCAATTTTAAAAAGAATTAATGGAGAAAAAGAAAGTGTTAGAGATTATGACGGTATAGTTATTGATGAACAGGGAAGAACAGTTACAGTCGATGGAAAGCCAATAGAACTAAGTTTGAGAGAATATGAGCTTTTAAAATATTTATTAGATAATGAAAAAATTGCTTTATCAAGAGATAAAATATTAAATAATGTGTGGAATTATGATTACTATGGAGATTCGAGAACAATAGATAGCCATATAAAAAAAATTAGACATAAATTGGGTAAAAAAGGAAAATATATAGAAACAATTAGAGGTGTAGGATACAAATTTGAAATCAAATAAAATTATTCAGGTTGAGATAAATAATCTCAACTTGAATTTTAGGAGAATGTAATGGAAAATAAGATAGGTATATTTAAATCAATAAGAACAAAATTATTTTTATCTTTATGTATAATCGTAATAGCAATAATTATATCTTTAATATTATTAAATAACTTTATATTAAGAAAATTTTATGAATATAATAAAGAAAAACAATTGAAAAATGTATTTGGAACAATAAATGAATATTACAATGATAATTTGAGTAAAAGAGATTTATCAGATGAGTTAGACAAAATAGCTATAAATAATAATTTTGATATACTAATAAGAAGTGATGAAAATGTGAGTGTTTATAGTTCAAATAAAGATTTTTATTCAGCTATAGGGGAAATGATTATATCAATTTTACGAGAAGAACGAAATCAATCTGATGTACTAGAAAGGAATGAAAAATATACTATCAGCAAATATAGTGATAGTAAAACAAAAATAAACTATATAATGCTTATAGCAACTTTGGACAATTCATATCATTTATATATTAGGATGCCAGTGACGGCAATTGATGAGAGTGTAAAAATATCAAATGAGTTTTTGTCAATAATTGCAATATTTATTATTATAATAGGTGGAACTGTGCTTTCTGTTGTATCAAAAAGATTTAGCGAACCCATTGTTGAGCTAAATCAAATTGCTAAAAAAATGTCTAATTTAGATTTTAGCCAAAAATATAAATCTTCATATGCAAATGATGAGATAGATATGTTAGGAAATAGTATAAATAAATTATCAACTACATTAGAGGAAACAATCAGGCAATTGAAAAATAATAATACTCAACTTGAAAGAGATATAGAGGAAAAATCTCAAATTGATGAAATGAGAAAAAGTTTTATATCTGATGTTTCGCATGAACTAAAGACTCCGATTGCATTAATACAAGGTTATAGTGAAGGATTGATAGAAAATATAAATGATGACGAGGAATCAAGAAAATTTTATGCAGAAGTTATTCAAGATGAAGCTACAAAAATGGATAGATTAGTAAAAAGATTACTGGAGCTTATGAAACTTGAGTATGGAAAAATGGATTTTAACAATAAAGAATTTAACATAGTTGAACTTGAAAACGAAATTTTGAGAAAATCTAAAGTTATGATGGAAAAAGAAAGTGTAAAATTAATTAACAATATAGATACAAACAAAGAAATCAAAGTTTATGCAGATGACTTTTATATTGACCAAGTATTAACTAATTATATTACAAATGCCATTAAATATTCTATAGAAATAAATGGAGAAAAAATTGTAAGAATTGAAAATGAAATAACACAAGAAAACAAGGTTCGTGTTAAAGTTTTTAATACTTTTGAACAATTTTCTGATGATGAGATAATGCGTATATGGAGAAGGTTTTATAAGGTTGATGAATCACGCAATCGCGATAAAGGAGGTAGTGGTATAGGTCTTTCTTTAGTTAAAGCTATTATGAATAATTATGGTAATGGCTATGGAGTAAAAAATGTAGCAGGTGGAGTTGAGTTTTGGTTTGAGTTGGATTTATGCAAATAAACCTACTGCAACTGAAAACCGGTGCATATTTGACAGTTCTTTTAGTATAAAATAATTGCTAGGAGGTTGCAAATATGAATAAATTAAAAATACCAAAAAATCATAGTGGAGTTAGTAAAACTCTAAGATTACCAGAAGATATAGTAGATGATGTCCAAAATCTTGCAAATCTTAAAAATTTGTCTTTTAATAGAATTGTTATTTCTTTATTGGAGTTTGGGTTGAATAATTTAGATGAGAGTGACAGTATAGAATTAGAGAAGATGCAAAAATAGTAAAAAGCTACTTCAAATAAAGTAGCTTTTTACTTATTTAGTTTCCCATGAAGAACCATTCCAAATTGTGTTGAAATCTAAAGAAACAGTTCCATCATCTTTTTTTATCCATTTAGCATAATTAGATGTATCTATATTATCTCCATTTCCAGAAGATAGTTCATCCATTAATGAGGTAATATTTCCGTCATTATTATAATCTCCATAACTAGTAGTTTCTGCATTGTTATAATATAATTCAGATTTAAAATCCAAATCTCTGCATAAAATTATAGAATTATTTAGATAATTATTATAATTGTTTGACCATTCGATTAAATCTTCAATACACCATATTTCATAAGGGTGTTCTGCATCTCCAGCTAGGGATGAGCCATCTTTGGATTTAGTTATATCTCCTGGAGAATTATCTTTTATGATATCTAAATCAATAGGACCATCTACTGAACCAGAATTAGATAGTCTGTATTTTTTATTTGTGTCTTTATCTAATATAAGAAAAGAGTCATTATCAATTAATACATCTACATTTTTTTCATACTGTTCTAAGGATTCCTTTAAATTTTTTTTAGTAATTTTTTCTTGATTTTTAGTAAGACAATTTAAATAACTTAGTTTAATAATTTCAGCATCACCCGAATTATACGTTTTTTCTTTAGCGTTTACAGTTCTATAAAGTATACCATTATTTCCTGTTAGCATTGATATACTTATTCCTGATAATATTAAAAGTAAAATTATCGTTAATACTAGAGCTATTAGTGTTATTCCTTGCTTCTCATTATATGTTTTCATAAATTTCTCCTTTGTTAAAATTTTAATTAAAAGATTTTATAGTCTAATTTAATATTATCATTTATTCACACCAGTGTCAATAAAAATTTTATCAAAAAATATATAATATAAAGATAAAAAAATAATTGTTATTTTTTATTAGAGTTTGGACTTAGTAATTTAGGTGAAGAGCTAGAAAAAAAGCAAAAATAAAAAGCTACTTTATTATGAAGTAGCTTTTTTAAACGAAAAGTAATATAAGATTTGTGTAATATTTAATAATTATTACACAAAGGTTGGATATCCATTTGTTCCGATAATCCAATATCTCCATTCATTAGTGGAAATTGAGTTCATGTTATTATCAATATATGCATTTAGTTCATTAATAAAATTTTGACTTTTTATATATTCAGATGTATGAATATTATCGCAATCAATGTAGTAGCAATTATTTATTATTTTTAAGGCTCCACCTATTTGACTCGATATTGATTTTGTTGCGCTAAAATCACAACAATTATATATAGAGATATTTCCTTCTGCCCAATACCCACCGAGTATTCCATTTTTTAAATATGAAGATGATATATTTCCTATATTATAACAGTTGCTTATATTTGCATCTTGTCCTCTTGAAAAACCTATAATTCCACCTGCACCAAAACGATTAAGATTGATATAAGTATTGATTGTACAGTTTATAGTCCCTTCGTTATAGCAATTTATTATGTTTAATTCGTCCACGTAACTTCCGCCACCGGTGATTCCTCCGACACCGGTATAATCTTGATTTAAACTTCCTGTAACATAACATTTATTGTAACAATTTATAATTGTTCCTGACATTTGTGCAACAATTCCAGCTGTAGGAGTTTCGATTCCAACAATTTTTCCTGTAACCCCTAAATTTTTTATTGTACAGCTTTGTGTTGAACCAAACAAGCCAGCGTTAGATGTTGATTTTACATATAAATTTTTTATTTCATATCCGTTTCCATCAAAAATCCCATTGAATCTATTAATGGGATTAAAGCCTTTACAGTCATCATTTTCATTAGTCATTTCTACAGCTAAATCTTCTATTATTCCATTATTATTTAAATCCCCATATTTTTGTGTTAAAAAATTTTCATAGGAAAAGGATGACTTAAAATCTAAGTCTTTTGTAAGAATTATATATTTTCCTTTATAATAATTTGATGCAATTCCTAATTCACTATTTCCTCCATTAGTTGATATCGAGAAAGCTACTAAATCTTCTATGCAATTTATTTGGTATGCAGTATTTTTATTTTCGCCATTATATTTTCCACCTTTTGATATATCTCCAGGAAATTCATCTTTATTTTTTATTTGTGGACCAGATACAGTTCCATTTTTACTTATTTCATAATATCTATTGCTATTTTGGAATTTTATTATAAAGTTTTCACAAAATTTCATTACTTCAACGTCGTTATTATTGGATTTTAATTCATTTTCAATTTCTGTGCTTGTTATAGAGTTATCTAATTTTAAATCCTGTAAAGTTATATATGCTAACTGTATTTGTTCTTTTTCTGTTGCAATTTCTATTGTTTCAGTTGCATTTTCTGTTTGTTGTAGCACTCCATTTTTGCTTGTAAGCATTAATATACTAACTCCGTGCCAAAATTATTAATATAATTATACTTACTACCAAAGCAATCAAAGTGATACCATCATTTTTTTTACTCAAATTGTATCTTTCCTTTCTATTAAATTATCTCATTTGTAATATTTTTATCTATAATAACCAATTTATTCATAGCACAATACAATATTATCATTTATTTACACCAGTGTCAATAAAAGTTTTGTCAAAAAATATATAATAATAAATAAAAAGATAGGAGTCAAAATCATGAAAAACACTGGCAAATATGAAGATAATCTAAATTTAATAGGACCAATATTAAAAAAGAAACGTATAGAAAAGGGGTTATCCTTAGAGAAACTTTCTTCGAAACTTCTTTTACTAGGAATAAATATACCTGTAACAAGTTTGCACAGAATTGAAAATAATCAAAGAACAGTAAGAGATTATGAAATATGTGCTATGGCTGTAGCCTTAAATGTAAAAACATCTGAGTTATTAGATCCAATTACTCAAAAATTTAAAATATCATAATACGAAAAATATCTGTAATTTGCAATAAAATCTAAATCCGTAAAGTCAGACTCTGGGTAATCTTAATTAATAATCCTGTATTAATTAAGATTACCCAGAGTCTGGCTTTATGGATTTAGATTATTTTATTGCAAATTGTGGGAAAAACATAAAAAACTATAGTAATTTTATTATGTTTATGGTAAAATAAGTATTAGTAATAACGAAGGAGGAAAAACATGTTTTATGTAGGTGGAAAATATGGTACCATTAATATAGATGGTATGAGTAAAGATATTGAAAAAACAAAAATTGAAGATTTAAAAGAATATAAACACAAACTTGAGGAAAAAAGAAAAAAACTTGAAGAAGAACAAAACGAATATATATCTGAACTATTAAATTAGATTATTTTCATATAGGAAGGAAATGAAAACATGAAAGCTAAAAGAGTAATAAAAAAAGTAGCAAAAACAACAGGAAAACACACTTTAAAAGGAATAGGAAAAGGTATTGAATTAACAGGTAGAGGAGCAGCGAAAACAATAAATGCATTAGTTAAAAGTCCGAATTTGCAAAAAATAGCAACCGGAACAGGAGTACTATTAACCAGTGTTACATGTTCACCTGTTGGTGTAGGATTAATAGGAGTAGTTGGATTAAAATACATGATAGATAAGGGATTGCTTGGAAAAAGAAAAGCAAACTTACTTAGTGAATTTAATGATATAGTAAATGTTGGTAATGTTTTAACTAAAACAGTATGTAATTCAATATTAAGTCCGGTATTAAGAACGGCAGATAGAGGAATTAAGAATGTTGGAAATATGTATCAAGATAAAATTGATGATATTTTTAGATAAATTAAGGAGAAACAATGGATAAAGAAAATATATTAAAAAAATTAAGTGAAAATATTCAAAATATTGAGGAAATTGATAATCAAATTGCAATGGTAGGACTTGCAATATATCAAAAAAATATAGAAAAAATAAAAAGTCAAAAAATCCAAGAAATAAGAAATTTTTTCAATGAAAATGCAAAAAGATACAATCAAAAAAGTGAAAACTTTAGTGATAAAATAGACAATTGTGTAAAAGAATACTCTGAAAGAATAGATTGCTTAATTAAATCATATGATAATATGTATTTGAATGTATTTAAAATTATGCAAAACGCTTTAGATATGCAAAAAATATCAATTGCTAATATAGTAACACTATTAAATGCAGGGGATAGTGAGGAAATAAAGGAAAAAGTTAAAAATTCAATACTTGCTTATGCAGAACAAAAACTAAATTACTCAATTGTAGTACAGGAGTGTGCAGCAAGAAGTGAATGGTGTATTGAAAATGTAAAAAAGGACATAGAAGAAGTATTTATAGTAAAAGAAGAAACAAAACAATTACAAATGTATAATAAAAATATTATTAATAAAATTACTGAAAAGATTTCTAATATTTTTTTAGGAAAGAGTAAATATAAAAAATTTTTAGAAAATTATGAAAATGAATTCTTAAAGAAAATAGATGAAAAAAATAAGATTAAAATTATAGATACTATAAATACCATGAAAGGTGTTATTAATCAAATGGCGATATTAAATAGAGATATTTCGGTAAGATTTGAAGAATGTAAAAAATATGGAGCTAGTTACCAAAAATAAAAGTTGGTAACTAGTTTTTATTATTATCTAAAAGAACAATCTTTTTAGCCCTTTCAACATCTTCATCAGTTGCATTACGCACGCCTTCCAACTCGTATTTATCACCATATTCAAGCCATTTATACTTCCCCATAGTATGATAAGGCAAAAATTCCACCTTTTGTACAGACTTCAAAGAACTAATAAAATCTCTCAATTTAATCAAATCATTTTCATCATCAGTAAACCCAGGAACCAAAACTTGCCTAATCCACATTGGTTTTCCAACATCACTTAAATACCTAATAAAAGCGAGCTCTCTTTCATTAGAAAATCCAACTAAATCTTTACATTTATCTGGATCAATGTGTTTAACATCCATCAAAAATAAATCAGTTAAATTAATTAATTCTTTGATCTTATCGGTTAAGCCAACCATACCAGATGTATCAATACAAGTATGAATTCCTTTAGCTTTAAGTTTCTTAAAAAGCTCAATTAAAAACTCAAACTGTAAAAGAGGTTCACCACCAGAGCAAGTAACGCCACCATTTTTTATATAATTTTTATATCTCAAAATATTATCAAAAATATCATCTAACGAACGGTAATCTCCTGCATTTATGTCCCAAGTATCTCTATTATGGCAATATTTACATCTTAGGCTACATCCTTGTAAAAATAAAACATATCTTATTCCAGGTCCATCTAAAGTACCAAAAGATTCAACTGAGTGTACTTTTGCATAATATTTTAAATCATCTTTGTTTTGCATATTGTAATCCTTTCATTTTTTGCATTGGGGACGGTTCTTTTCGCGAAAAGAACCGTCCCCAATCAGAAATCAGAAAAATTATATTTTTTCGTGAATGGTTCTGTTAATAACATCCATTTGTTGTTCTCTTGTCAAAGAAGTAAATTTAACTGCATAACCTGAAACACGAATTGTAAGTTGAGGATATTTTTCTGGATGGTCCATAGCATCTAATAATAAGCTTCTATCAAATACATTAACATTTATATGATGTCCAGTTTCTGCGAAATATCCATCTAACATATTTACTAAATTTGTAACTTTTTCATCCTCAGTTTTTCCAAGAGTTCCAGGAGTAATTGAGAATGTAAATGAAATTCCATCTTCAGCTGAATCAAAAGGCAATTTTGCAATTGAGTTCATAACAGCTAAAGCTCCATTTTTATCACGTCCGTGAAGTGGGTTTGCTCCAGGTCCGAATGGGGCACCTGCACGACGTCCATCTGGCGTATTTCCTGTTGCTTTACCATATACAACATTTGATGTGATTGTTAATATTGATAATGTGTGTTTTGCATTTTTGTATGTTGGATGTTTACGTAGTTTTTCCATAAAGCGTTTTACTAAGTCAACTGCTATTTGGTCAACACGGTCATCATCATTTCCGAATTGTGGATATTCTCCTTCTACCTCATAGTCTGTAGCAATTCCATCTTCATCACGAATTACTTTTACTTTTGCATATTTTATTGCAGATAATGAGTCTGCTGCAACAGAAAGACCAGCTACTCCACAAGCCATTGTTTGGAATACATCTTTATCGTGTAAAGCCATTTCGATTGCTTCATAAGAATATTTATCATGCATATAGTGAATTGCATTTAATGCTTTTATATAAATTTTTGCAACATAATCCATCATTTGATCATATTTTTCCATTACTTCATCATAGTCTAAGTATTCAGAAGTAATTGGTGCAAATTTTGGTGCAACTTGTTTTTTAGTTACTTCATCAACACCACCATTGATAGCATATAATAAAGTTTTTGCAAGGTTTGCACGAGCTCCGAAGAATTGCATTTGTTTACCAATTCTCATTGGAGATACGCAACAAGCTATTCCGTAGTCATCGCCTAATGTGATTCTCATTAAATCATCATTTTCGTATTGGATTGATGATGTTTTTATTGAGATATCTGTTGCAAATCTTTTAAATCCTTCTGGTAATCTTGTAGACCATAAAACTGTCATATTTGGTTCTGGAGCAGGTCCTAAGTTTACTAAAGTGTGAAGTAATCTAAATGAGTTTTTAGTAACTAAAGTTCTTCCATCAATTCCCATTCCACCAATACTTTCTGTTACCCATACAGGGTCTCCAGAGAATAGTTCATTATATTCTGGTGTACGAAGGAAACGTACTAATCTTAATTTCATTATAAAATGATCCATTAATTCTTGTGCTGTTTCTTCTGTTAAAGTACCATTTTTTAAATCTCTTTCAATATAAATATCTAAGAATGTAGATGTTCTACCTAAACTCATAGCAGCACCATTTTGGTCTTTTATAGCTGCTAAATATCCAAAGTATAACCATTGGATTGCTTCTTTTGCATTGTTAGCAGGTTTTGAAATATCAAATCCATATTTAGATGCCATAACTTTTAAGGCATTTAAAGCTTTTATTTGCTCAGAAACTTCTTCACGATGACGAATTATATCTTCTGTAAAGCAGTCTACATCTAATTCTTCAAGTTCATGTTTCTTTTCTTCTATTAAAACATCAACACCATAAAGTGCAACTCTTCTATAGTCTCCGATTATTCTTCCACGTCCATATCCATCTGGTAAACCTGTTAATAATTTATTTGAACGAGCTCTTCTTACATCTGGTGTGTACACATCAAATACTCCATCATTATGTGTTTTTCTTATTGTATGGAAAATTTTATCAACTTCTGGGTCAACTTCTCTTCCATAAGCTTCACAAGATTTTTCAACTATTTTGATACCTCCAAATGGCATAATTGCTCTTTTTAAAGGTTTATCTGTTTGAAGTCCTACTATTTCTTCTAGGTCTTTGTCTATATATCCAGCATCATGTGCTGCAACTGTTGATACAGTTTTTGTATCTATATCTAAAACTCCACCTGGAGCTGCTTTTTCATCTTTGTATAATTCTAATACTTCATCCCACAATTTTTTTGTTTTTTCTGTTGGATTTGCTAAAAAGTTTGAATCTCCTTCATAAGGTGTGTAATTTCTTTGAATAAAGTCTCTTACATTTATCTCTGATTGCCAGTCACCTTTTTCAAAATCGTTCCATGCATCAAATTTCATTTATATCATCCTTTCATTTTTACATTTGTTTTTATTATTTACATTTTCGAACGAAATTATGATATCATAATGGGGAATTTATAGCAATATATTTTTTTGAAATTTTTGTGAATTTTTTCTCTTTTGGTGACGGAGAATATTTGGTACATTTTTCCTCCATTTAGTAACGGAGATTTTTAGAAAAAATAAAAATCTCATGAAATGTATTGAGATATAGCTTAGATTATGTTATACTAGAAAAGTAATGTAAAAACATAAGCAGAAACAGGAGGAACAAAATGATTAAAAAAAGTAAGTTTCCAATTGAAAAAATACGGTTCAATGGAGATGATGATGAGAAAGGACGTTATCCTTTTGGTGCAGAGATAGTTACCATAGAAGGAATTGACAAAATTGAGAGCGTTATTGTAAATCCAAAGACCACATTGAAAATTCGAAATGGGAATAATGAATGGCAGGTTTGGATAAGACCTATCAAAATGGAAGCCTTTGTTTTTTTATCTGGAGCCAAAAATGAATGTATTAATGAAACAGGGATAAGAATGCATCTGATCGTAATAAAAGGACATTCCAATATCTCTTTTGAAGAATTTGAGGTTTTATTTAAAAGAGTAGGTTTCTTTGTAAAAAAAGATTCAATTGTAGTTAGAGATGATTAATACAAGAATCTTAGTTAAATAAAAAGTGCTGGTAATGCATACCAGCACTTTTTAGAAATTTTACAAATTAAGTAATTAATTTGTAACTTAACATTATTATACATAGAAATATAATGTAAAAATATAATCAGAAATAGAGGAAAAAAGTCTATATTTCTTTTTCCTTCATATATTTAAGCTTTGTGGCCATTCCTCCTCTCAAATGTCTTTCAGCTTTATTTTCATCTAAAATTTCTCTAACCTCTTTTGCTAAAACAGGATTAATTTTCAGTAATCTATCAGAAACATCTTTGTGTACTGTACTTTTTGAAACACCAAATTTTTTTGCAGTACTTCTTACAGTATCTTTAGTTTCAATTATATAATGTGCAAGCAAGGTAGCACGATCTTCTATTGATAATTTTTTCATTTAAAGCCCCCGTTTAGAAATACTTTTGTTTAATTATATTCGTACAGAAAGAAGATAGAACTTGAAAATTATAATGAAGATATATTTTTTATGGGTGAAATTCAGGCATTATTCAATAGTAACAATTCTACAATATTCGACATACAATAATATTAGCCTATGTGAGGTGATACAATATGAATAAAATAAAAAAAGGTGATGTTGTTGGAAGAATTTCCTATAATAAAGACATTATTTTTATTGTTAAAGATATAAGGGACAAAAATAATGTTATTTTAGAGGGAGTCTTTGAGAGAATAATTGCAGATAGTAACATTTATGATTTAGAGTTAATAGACAAAAAAGAAATAAACTTAAGAGAAACGCTAAAAGAATGCGAACTAAAAAGGCAAGAAAACAGAGTTGGTAAAGATGGTATTAATGGCAAAATCCTCCATTTAGATGGAGATAAAAGATATAGTGAAAAATCATACAGATATTATCAAAAGATGGGAATTGATGCGATAGTAAAAAATGTACCGGAAAATAAACAAGCAAGGGTAGTATATAATCTACTTAAAATGTATAAGCCAGATATACTAGTTATTACAGGACATGACGGAATGTTAAAAAAAGGGTATGGATATTATGATATATATAATTACAGAAATTCAAGACATTTTATTTCAACAGTAAAAGAAGCTAGGAGATATGAAAAAGATACAAATTCTGATTTAGTAATATTTGCTGGAGCATGCCAGAGTTATTTCGAAGCTTTAATGCAAGCAGGTGCTAATTTTGCATCATCACCAGCTAGAATTTTAATAGATATTTTAGACCCATTAATTGTTGCAAAAGAAGTAGCAACTACAGATAATTGTAAATATATAAAAATAGAGGATATAGAAAATCAATTAAGAGATGGAAGACGCGGAATTGGGGGAACAGGAGCAATCCGGAAAAAGAAAGAAAAATATATAAAAAAATATAGAAAATATATAGATTTTAATTAATATATTTTCTATATTTTTAATTTGTAATATAAATGTAATATAAATGTAACATTAAGAAAAAAATCAACAAATGACTTGAAAATACTAGGCTTTGATTGAAATATAAAATAAAGTCTATTTTGACAACACAATACGAAAATGTTATAATTTAGACAATAAATGTATTAGAAGGTGATATAAATGATTTGCTCAGCAGATATTACAAACTTGAAGTCAAACATATTTGACATGATTGGACAAAAGATAATAGTTAAAGGTTCATTAGGAAGAAACAAATCTTTTGAAAAGGAAGCAACTATAGACAAAGTATATTCAAATATATTTACAATAAAATATGATGAGGGGTCAAGAAACGCAACATATAGTTATACAGACGTTTTAACTAGAACTGTAGAAGTACAAGTACTAAATGATGATAATACATATTGTCCATTAATACCACCAGCACAAGTAGTAAGTAAAAAAAGAATAAAAGTATAAATAAAAAATGGCAAGTATTAACTTGCTATTTTTTGTAAAAGTTAAAAGGAGAATTTATGGTGAATATAAAAAATGAAAAAGGATCTATTACATTATTTGTGGTAGTATCATGTATGTTTTTTGTTGCCTCTGTTGTATGTGTACAAATGTATATGCAAAGTAAAAAAATAGCTGTAGATAGGGAATATAGAGCAATAAAATCTAATTACGAAGGAAATACTTTAGAAGAGGAAAACTTAAAAAATGATTACATAGAGGTTGAAAAATTAAACAATGTAAGTGTAAATATTATAAAATCAACAATTTCTGGAAATATCTTAAATGTAGAATTTAAAATTAACAATGCAGAAAATGTCAGCATAAAATCTATAAAATACGGTTGGGGAACTAGTGACTCAGTAAAAACAGTAGAAAGATGGAATTTTATAGAAAATGCTAATACAGAAACTAATTTGATTGCTACAAATAGTAATGCAAAGACTAAAGGAGATTATTATTTATTTATTGTAATAAATAATAAAATTTTAAGTTCAAAAATAACAGTATAGAAATAAAAGAGGCTACTTTTACATAATATAGATATTGTAGCCTCATAAAAATATTAGTTTATCCAGAAGATAATATTACTAAAAATTATACTAAAAATAGTAATTAAAATTGTAAAAATACCACCAAACATATTATGGTTATTCTTTATTTCATAAATTCCAAATAATAAAACATATAAAAAAATCAATAAACATATTATAGAGAAAAATAATCTAATAAAAAACGTATTCATATATTATACCTCCATTTAAGAATCTTGTATTAAAAGACTAGAAACAATATTAGATTGTATCTCAATATTAAATTCAGCAGAGGGATATTTTTCATTCCAATCATAATTTGTATAGTCAGGAATAGTTAAAAATTTTTGTTTCGCTAATTTATTAAAACCATTCAAATCACATTTATAATTACGAGAAGTTTTGTATAAATAATCCTTCATTTTTGATGACAGGTAATCTTTCATTGAGTCATTTATTTTTGTAAGAGTTGAGCTATCTGAAATACGCAAATTTTCCTGTCCTGTCAAAGTTTTTCCTGTAAGGTTTAATTTTATTGTTATTACAGGAACATCTTTAGAAAGATTTATATTTGTATATGCTGGTTCTAAGCTACTTACAGAAATATCTATTTTTTTATTTTCCTCAAAAGGACTATTAATGCAAATATTAAAGGTATCAACAGCATTTTCAATTAAACTATAGCAAAGAGTATCTATTGCAGAAAGTTTATCAATATATTTATCATCTTTAAAAACAGCTAATCCAATATTTTCGGTACCTCTGTCACCATCTACTATAGCAAAACCGGGAGACAGGTTATCTAAGGATGAATTGTCACTAGATTTTTCTAAATGAGTAGATTGAGTAGATGTATTTGACGAAGTATCATTTGTTTCAGAATTATTATTTGTTGAATTTAAAGAGGATTCATCATTAGATGTATTATTTTGAGAAGAGCCATCACTAGAACTTGAATTTTTTTTATTAGACGAATTAGATTGAGATTCATTTTTACTTTTTGTTCCTAATATTGCAACAGCACCACTTTCTGTATTTGTAAGGTTGCGGTAAAACTGACCAAGTAAAATATTTGATGTATATCCTGTGTAATCAGCAGATGTAGGAAAAATATCATAATATTTTGTAAGTATTCCTTCAAGTAATGAAGTTGAGTTTTTTATATAATCTTTAGCAGTTTCGGTTGCAATTATAACATTAGTTGTGGGGCGTATTTGAGTATCATTCATAAGGTAAGTAATTTCTTGGGAAATACCACTTTGTGCAACATCTTCTGAAAATACAACAACTTTGCAATGTGATAAACTAAGTTGTTTTCCTGCATAAGCATTCATCAAATTTATAGCCTCTGGAATAGATGATGCCACAACAGAATCTATTATGGGATCACTTAAAGTTGAGGAGTTAGATTCGGAAAATGCCGATAAATCTGTGAATTCAAAAGAAATTTGTAAATTGTCCTCAGATGGGGCTTTATCTATTCCAATAGCAATTACATAATCGAGATGGTCTATATTATGAGAATTGTAGGATGAAGAGAAAGCAAATACAAAAACAAGAGTAACCGTAGCTATAAGTATAATCTTTAATGAGGTTTTAATCATAATTAATAAATCCTTTCATTTAAAATTAAATTGCTTTTTTCATAAATTTCTTTTTAATATTTGCAAATATTAAAATAAGAAATGGGAGTAGTATTCCTATAATTAATAATAAAGATTTTGAAATAGTTGTTTCCAAAAATAAAATAGTTGAGTTAAGTTTGTAACACATAGTTATTCCAAAAATACTTAATAAATAAGCAAAAATTATAGGTTTCTCATTAGATATATTTGTAATATTTTTAAAAATATCTATAACAATATAGGCATTTATGCTAAAAATAGGAATAAATCCTAAAACACAAAATAGTAAAAACATAGAATCTAGTCTTTGGAAAAAAGTACCAAATTCGATAGATCTTACAGAAATATACAAAGGAAAAAATTCGCTATTACTGAATTTTTCTCCAAACAAAAATAAAATATTACCACAGCTAAATAACAAAAAGCATGAGGATAAAATAATTGCAATCAGACAAATTTTTCTAAAATTCTCTGGATGTTTAAGTTTCTGAGGGACAAATAATAAATAGGAAAGTCCATAAAAAGCATAAATATTACTTAATCCACTTAAAAAAGTTGAAGTTATTCCATTACCCAAAATTGGAAAAATATTTGTAAAATCAAAATTTTTACCATTACCAACAAATATAAGGACAACACTTGCAAGCATTAAAGGCAGTACTAAAACAGCAGTTTTAAATATACAATTATTTCCTAAAAAGATAACAATACCTGTTGCAATACAAAATAATAAAGAAATGAAAATTATATTAGTCATAGGGGAATAGATAGTTTGCAAACAGTCGCAAATCTTTTTTAAAAACAAAGAAGCTCTAAAAGTAAAATAAACAATAAAAATTATTCCTACGGAAAACTTTAAGATTTTTCCTCCTAGAAAATCGGAAATATCTAAAAGGCTTTTTCCAGAAAAATTTTTAGCAAATAAACTCAAAATTAGAACTACTACAATTGCAAGCAAACTTACAATAAAAGATGTTATAAGACTTGCAGAAGAACAAGTACGAATTATTTCTTGGCTAGTAGATAATACCATTCCGTTAATAGATATTAAAGTTAAAAATGCAATAGCTTCAATGTTTTCTAATTTCGAATTATCCATAAAAACTAAATCCTTTCATAAAATAAAATCCTAATTATTATATTTCCATTTCTTACTAATTTTAGGCTGAGCCTCTTTTTTCTTTGGTAAAATATAACTTGCACGTTGTTCTTGTTTCCAAGTAGGTTTTATAAAATAACTATTAGGTCCTAAACTTAAATAAGGTGTAAAAGGAGAGGTAAAATCAACTCCAAAAGATTTCATACTGCAAAGCATAGATATATATACAAACAAACCTAATCCAATGCCTAAAAATCCAGCTATATATCCTAAAATAATAAACAAAAATCTGTAAATTCTTAAATGAAAGGCAAAGGAAAAATCTGGTATTGCAAATGAACTTAATCCTGCTATTGCAACAACAATAATTAGAATTGGACTTACAATATGAGCAGAAACTGCAGCATCTCCCAAAATTAAAGCACCAACAATTCCTAAAGTTGAACCAACAGGACCAGGAACTCTTAGGCTAGATTCACGTATAAGCTCAAAAGAAAGTTCCATAAGTAATAATTCAAAAATAATTGGAAAGGGTACATTTTCTCTAGTAGCTAAAATGGAAAACAGTAATTCGGTTGGAAACAATTCCTGATGAAAAGAGGTTATTGCTATAAAAATTCCAGGAGAGAGTAATGTTATAAAATATGCAATACATCTTAACAATTTTAGAAAATTAGCAAAAGAAACTTTTAAATTGGTATCTTCTGGAGATGACAAAAAATCTATTAAAACAGCAGGAGCAGTAATTGAATAAGGAGTACCATTTAGCAAAATTACAACTCTTCCTTGCATTAAAAATTGTGCACATTTATCTGGTCTTTCTGATGATATCAAACTTGGAATTCCACTATAATCAGTATCTTCAATTAACTGTTCAAGTTGTCCTGAAGAAAAGATACTATCTAATTCTAAATTATTAAGTCTATATTTTACTTCATTTACAAGCTTAGGATTTGCAATATTATTCATATAACATACCGCAACTTTAGTTTGAGAAATTTTGCCAATATCTATGTTTTCTATTATTAAATTTTCGTTATTAATAATTCTTCTTAAAAGAGAAGTATTGGTTCTAAGATTTTCTACAAATGCCTCTTGAGAACCTTTTATAATAACTTCATTATTTGGGGACTGCACACTTCTTTGTTTAAATCCTTTTACATCAATATCAAAAGCTGTACTTATTGTATCCACAAAAAGAATGCAATTTCCAGAATTCACACCACTAAAAGCATCTTTAAATTGAGTTATTTTTTTTAGATTATTTTGAGGCATTAGATGTGAATATATATAATTTTCAAGATTAAAATTTTTCACTTTTTTTACAGATATATTATCTTTAGGGTTTGAAGATATTACTTCTTGTTTTAAATTACCATCAAAGGTATTACTATCATTTCTTAGCATTAATGGATCTAAAACAAATCTGTTTATTAAGTCAGAATCTACCATTCCATCTATATATAGCAAAAAAGCTTTGTAATTTTTATTTTTTGCAGTTAGCGAAAATTCGCGGAGCATTATATCGCTATTTATTTTTATATTATATTGTAAATTTATATATTTTAAATTTAAAGATATATTATTTGTTATATCTTTATTTTGGTCTTTTGGTTTTATATCTGTTTGAATATATGGGGTTAATGTGAAATTATAGTTTTTGGGTGGGGTATATTTAAAAATTTGTTTAATATTCATAAATTTCTCCTTTTTTATAGTATTGGCAGAAAAATGAAATTTATGCAAATATAAAAAAATTATTAATAGTCATAAAAATATGAGCCATAAATTAAAAAATCTTGCAAATTAGCCAATTTTAATGTATAATAAAAAAGATTTTTTAAGAGAAAGAAGGAAAAATAAATGAAAGCAATAGAAATAAGAAACAAATATTTAAACTTTTTTAAAGCTCACGGACACACTGTAATACCATCAGCATCATTAATACCAGAAAATGATCCATCAGTATTATTTACAACAGCAGGAATGCAACCACTTGTCCCATATTTACTTGGAGAACCACATCCAGCAGGAACAAGACTAACAGATTACCAAAAATGTGTAAGAACAAACGACATAGACGAAGTAGGAGACAATCGTCACTTAACATACTTTGAAATGCTAGGAAACTGGTCACTTGGAGACTATTTTAAAGAAGAATCAATAAAAATGAGTTTCGATTTCCTAACAAAAGAATTAGGAATACCAGTAGAAAAGTTATCTGTAACAGTATTCAAAGGAGATGAAGATTGCCCAAAAGATGAAGTGGCTGCAAAATGCTGGAAAGATGCAGGAATACTAGATGGACATATCTACTATTATGGTAAAGACGACAACTGGTGGATAGCAGGAGAAACAGGACCTTGTGGACCAGATACAGAAATGTTTTATGATACAGGGAAACCAGCATGTTCACCTGATTGTCAACCAAGTTGCGACTGCGGAAAATACGTAGAAATCTGGAATAATGTATTTATGGAATACTTTAAAGATGAAAAAGGATATTCAAAACTAAAACAACACAATGTCGATACTGGACTTGGACTAGAAAGAATGACAATGTTATTACAAGGAAAAGAAACACCTTTTGATACAGAAATATTTAAACCAATAATGGACAAACTTGTAGAACTTGAAAAGGTAGATATAATAGAAAGTAGAAGAATAATAGCAGAACACTTACGTTCAAGTATGATGATAATATCAGATGGAGGAAGACCATCAAACTTAGATAGAGGATATGTACTTCGTCGTTTAATAAGAAGAATGATAAGACATCTGAACAAACTTCAAATAAATCTTGAGGAATTAGGAATATTAATAGAATTAAATGTGGAAAACCTAAAAGAAATGTATCCAGATTTAGAAAAAAATAAAGACCTAATAAAAACAGTCATAATAGAAGAAAAAGACAAATTTGTAAAAACATTAGCAAATGGGGAAAAAGAATTTAACAAAGAAGTTGCAAAATTAAAAGCACAAGGAAAAGATATGATTGATGGAAAAATGGTATTTAGATTATATGATACTTATGGATTTCCACCAGAAGTAACAAAAGAATTAGCTGAAGAATCAGAAATGAAAATATCAATGGAAGAATTTGATGAATTATTCAAAGAACATCAAGAAAAATCAAGAGCAGGAGCAACACAAAAATTTAAAGGTGGTTTAGCATCAACTGGAGTTATAGAAACAAAATACCATACAGCAACACACCTTCTAAATGCAGCATTAAAGCAAGTTCTAGGCTCACACGTACATCAAAGAGGAAGTAACATAACAGAAGAAAGAATGAGATTTGACTTTTCACATCCAAGCAAAATGACACCAGAGGAAAGACAGCAAACAGAAGATTTAGTAAATAAATGGATAAAAGATGCAATTCCAGTTGAAAGACTAGAAATGAAAAAAGACGAAGCAATAGCTATGGGAGCGGAAGCAATGTTTGCAGATAAATATGGAGATGTGGTAACTGTCTATAAAATTGGTGATGTATCAATAGAATTATGTGGAGGACCTCATGTGTCTAATACAAGTGAATTAGGTCATTTTAGGATTAAAAAAGAAGAGGCAAGTTCTTCTGGAGTTAGAAGAATTAAGGCAATATTAGAATAAATAATGGTTAATAATTAAAAAGTATATAAAATCCTCCTTTTGGAAATAATAACAAAAGAAATTATTTTCAGAAGGAGGATTAAAAGTGATTAATAAGGTAGAAATTAGTGGAGTAAATACCTCTAAATTACCTGTATTAACATCTAAAGAAAAAGAAGAATTAATAAAAAGAATAAAAGACGGAGATGAAGATGCAAGGAAAATCTTTATAAATGGAAATCTAAGATTAGTTTTATCAGTTATACAAAGATTTAGAGGAAGAGGTGAATCAGCTGATGATTTATTTCAAGTTGGATGTGTAGGATTAATAAAAGCAATAGACAATTTTGACATAACCCAAGGGGTACAATTTTCCACTTACGCTGTACCGATGATAATCCGGCGAAGTTAAAAGATACCTAAGAGATAATAATAGCATAAGGGTAAGTAGGTCAACAAGAGATTTAGCCTACAAAGTTATTCAATATAAAGAAAAATACAATAAAGAACATTCAAAAGAGCCAACAATTGAAGAAATTGCTAAAGAATTAGATGTAAAAAAAGAAGATATAGCATTTAGCCTAGATGCTATTCAAGACCCGGTATCACTACAGGAACCTGTATATAACGATGGAACTGAAAATCTCTATATAATGGATCAAGTAAGTGACAAAAAAAATACAGATGAAATGTGGACAGAGAATCTAACAATTTTACAAGCAATGAAGAAATTAAATGACAAAGAAAAAGACATTATAATAAGAAGATTTTTTGATGGAAGAACACAGATGGAAGTCGCAGATGAAATTGGAATATCGCAGGCACAGGTATCAAGACTAGAGAAAAGTGCAATAAATCATATAAAAAGATTATATAATTAATGTAACATTTTTTATCCTTCAGAATATAATATTTTGGAGGAGTACATATATGCAAAATAATGGAATGGATTTTAGAAGAAAAGAAGTTATAAATATAACAGATGGAAAAAGACTTCGGATATGTGCAAGATGTATGTGCGGATTTAGAAACTGGAAAGATAACTTCTATAATAGTACCTGGTGGAACAAACAAAATATTAAACTTTTTTTCATCCAATAATGATATTATAATAGAATGGAAAAAAATAAAATGTATAGGCGAAGATTTGATTTTGGTTGAAATATAAATAGTTACAGAGCTGGAAGAAAATTACAGTGAAAAAATAATAAAAAAAGTTTAAAAAAAGTGTTGACAAATGTCGAATAAGATGGTAATATATGAACGTACCACGCAGGAGGACATAATAAGTTAAAATAAAGATAAAACTTATGTTAGTAATAAGAGATACAACTTGAATATTTGAACTAAAAATTACTAATTTTTTTATGTCCAAATAACGAAGAAAATCAAGCAAAAAAATAAATTAAAAAATTTTTAAAAAATGCTTGACAAACAAAAAACAGCGTAGTATAATAGCAAATGTCCTCGAGAGAGGAACACAACAAAGTACATTGAAAAGTAAACAATAAAATCCTTTAGAGAAGAAACCAAAACGGTTATTTTATATACCTAAATATAAAGTACCAAAAAGTAAATTCTTTTAAAGAAAAGCGAAAAAGCTTTTATTAAAAGTCAAAGATTAAATATCTTAAATTTGATTATATAATAGCAATGAAAATTGCAAAAATATAAAACCAAAAACAAGAGAGTTTGATCCTGGCTCAGGATAAACGCTGGCGGCGCACATAAGACATGCAAGTCGAACGGACTTAACCCATTCTTATAGATTGGGAGCGGTTAGTGGCGGACTGGTGAGTAATGTATAAGTAACCTGCCTATCAGAGGGGAACAACAGTTGGAAACGACTGCTAATACCGCATATGCCACGAGAATCACATGGTTCAAGTGGGAAAGGAGCAATCCGCTGATAGATGGACTTATATCTGATTAGCTAGTTGGTGGGGTAACGGCCTACCAAGGCGACGATCAGTAGCCGGACTGAGAGGTTAAACGGCCACATTGGGACTGAGATACGGCCCAGACTCCTACGGGAGGCAGCAGTCGGGAATATTGCGCAATGGAGGAAACTCTGACGCAGTGACGCCGCGTATAGGATGAAGGTTTTCGGATTGTAAACTATTGTCATTAGGGAAGATAAAAGACAGTACCTAAGGAGGAAGCTCCGGCTAACTACGTGCCAGCAGCCGCGGTAATACGTAGGGAGCAAGCGTTATCCGGATTTATTGGGTGTAAAGGGTGCGTAGACGGGAAATTAAGTTAGTTGTGAAAGCCCTCGGCTTAACTGAGGAACTGCAACTAAAACTGGTTTTCTTGAGTGCAGGAGAGGTAAGTGGAATTCCTAGTGTAGCGGTGAAATGCGTAGATATTAGGAGGAACACCAGT
>USCB01000004.1 GCA_900553125.1 uncultured Clostridium sp.
ATATACCTAAAATATCTTCTAATAGAAAATAATTTAAATTTCTTTTTTTCTTTTTTATTTATAAAAAATATATAAATTATATAAAACAATACATAAAAAGAGACTATACTGATTTTACAATATAGCCCCATTATTATTCCTATTATATATCCTATTGCTGCAACCAAAATTTTCCTGTTTTCTAACATATTCCTCCCTAATTTATAATCCTTCTAGCTGTTACATATCTTGACGAATAGTAACTATCTGACAATGATGTAATAATTACACCTGTGCTCGGACTTCCTGCATGTATGAATGAATTACCACCAATATATATTCCTACATGACCTATCGCTGAATTTGATTTATTATTAAAAATTATTATATCACCTGCTTGTAAATTTGATTTTGAAACCGACGTTCCCTTTGATGCTTGTGCTACAGATGACCTACTTATGTTTATTCCAAAATTTTTATACACATATGATGTAAATCCTGAACAATCAAAACCTGTTGAAGGTAATGAACCACCATGTACGTATTTACTTCCTAAGTATTTTTGGGCGTATGCTACAACATTCGTTCCTGTTGTATTTGATGTAGAATTTTTTGTATTACTTTCTTCTACTATATTTTCTTTTTGTGATTCTCCTCTTGATATATCTTCACTTCTTGATGATATCTCTACTTTTTTATCTGATAAATACTTACTTGCTACATATCCAGTCTTTCCATTTACCTTTATTTTTGCCCATGAACTATCTACAACTTCAATTAGTGTAACTTTTGTATTTATCTTTAATTGACTTATAATTTTAGCATCATTATCTGATTTTTCTCTCATATTTAAGGTTTCAGCTGATACATATTTTGTTGTTTCTACTGTTTTATTTTGCTCTTCTTTTACTGGTTCCTTTTTTTCAGTTTGTTCTTCTTTTTTACTTTCTGTAACATTTTCATTCTTTACTGGTTCTTCAGTTTTATTTTCTTGTATCTTTATTTTACTTGTTAATACCCAACCTGATTTATTTTCACTTTCAATATAACTCCATTTATTCATTATATCCTTTATTGTTATTTCAGAATTTTCATCTATTGCATCTATTATGCTTGAATTTATTGATGGCACTATTTTTAGTTCTATTTTTTCTGATATTTTTCCTGAAAAACCTATTTTTTCAATATTTTTTTCTTCTTGATTATTACTTAGATTTTCATTGTTTTCTTCTTTAATATCGTTATTTTCTGTAGTATTATTTGTATTCTCTGTTGTTACTGTTTCTGTTGTTTCACCACTTACAGATATCATGTCTTTTCTTACATATCCTGTATATTCTTTATATTTTAATTTATACCATTCTCCTTCTTCAGATATAATCTCCACTTCTTCATTTAGTGATATAAGTGTAATTATATTAGAGTCTGTAGATGCCTCTTTTCTCATTCTGACAGTTTCTTGATTTATCTTACCTGTTGTTGCAGCATATACTTTTGTATTTAATAATATTATACATATATATATTACTATAATAAATAATTTTCTTATTGTTGTTTTCATGATTATTCTCCTATATATTTTTTGACAAGAGAAAGTATATACTTTTTATCGAAAATTGTCAACTAATTTTGTGGTAAGTTCAGGGTAAAATTACCCTCTAACTGTTATTATTTTTCCAGCCTTTAAATATAAACAATCATTTTTGCATATCTCATTATATGCAAAAATGATTGTTTAATTAACTAATCTTTTATTCTAAATAAAAATTTTACAATCCCCCTAAAAGCCTTAGGAACTTTTTTTACAACAATTGTCATTTTATGTACCTCCCTCTTAACATGCCAGCCAAATAAAGCCAACCGCTATTACAGCCAGACCAATAATAATTAACCAACCTGTAATTGGAAGTAACAATACCATCAAAATTCCCAATCCTAATCCAATTAAACACACTCCAAATGTTTTCTTCAAAAATCCTCCCATATTACTACCTCCAACTCTTTTACTATTATTATATGTTTTTTGTAGATTATTGTTACCTTTTGACAAATTCATTTCTTCAATATATAATTGTATATATTTACTTGAAAGGATTTTTTACTATGACAAAAAAAGAAATTATTGAACTAATAACTATTTTACAAAAAACTTACCCAGATGCTAAATGCAGTTTGGATTTTAAAACACCATTTGAAATGATTGTCGCAGTATGTTTATCTGCACAATGTACTGATGAAAGAGTTAATTTAACAACTCCAAAACTTTTTGAAAAATGTAAAAAAATAGAAGATTTTGCAAATATAGACTTAACTGAACTTGAAGAATTAATTCACCCATGTGGTTTTTATAAAAATAAAGCTAAAAATATAAAAAAATGTGCTAATCAAATTTTAACAGATTTTGGAGGTGAAGTTCCACAAGATATGAACAGTTTGATGACTCTTGCTGGAGTTGGAAGAAAAAGTGCTAATGTTATTATGTTAGAGGTTTTCAATAAAGCTAATCGGAATAGCAGTTGATACTCACTGTAAAAGAATTTCTAATAGACTGGGATTATCTAAAGAAAAAGACCCATTAAAAATAGAACAAGATTTGTTAAAACAAATAGACCCTATTTATTATAAAGATGTAAATCATCTTTTTATTTGGCATCGGAAGATATACCTGTAAAGCTATAAAACCACTATGTGAAAAATGCAGTGTAAAACATTTATGTCCATATAAAGACAAATAAATGTATAATTATATTATTCTCTACAAATACTATTTTTGGTTAGGAGGTTAATATTGATGATAACTTGCACTGAAAACTGTAAATATCAGAAAAATGGAGAATGTACTTATGGAGAAATTTCGTTATCAAAGACTCTCTCTTTTTCAACTTCTAATTGTGCATATTTTGAGCAAGAATAATCATTCTTGCTCATTTTCTTTTATTTCTTCATTTACACTTACTTTTTCTTCAACCTTAATTTCACTTTTATCTTCACAGTCAGTATTTGGCTTATTTTCACACTGTTTTCTCATATTATTTATTATTTTTTCCCCTAAATCTTTTTTATTTTGTAAACACTTATTCATCATACAATTTAACTTTTCCATTAAATCTGGAACATAATCTAAAATTTTATCAAAAGTATTTGTATGGTCAACTGGCAAAAGTTTTACAACATTTGATTGTACAACTAAAAATGCAATCGGATTTATGGAAACACCGTGCCCCCGCTCCTCCTCCAAATGGTAATCTGTATTGAATTTGCTCATCCTTATCTTTTTTATTGTATTCATCAATTGTTTCACCTTTAAATTCACTTCCTCCTGCTGCAAATCCAAATGATACTTTTGAAATTGGTATTATAACAGTGTTATTTGGTGCTTGTATTGGCTCACCTATTATGGTATTTACATCTACCATATCTTTTATACTATTCATGGCTGTGAGCATTAGCCCTTCAATTGGATGTTCTGACATAATTCTCCTTTCCTTTTTCCTTCTGATTTATTGTCTACAGTTACTTTTTCTTTGAACTCATAGGTCTATGAATAATATGTATCAATTTAAAACTAATTATACAGTTCAAATCAATATTTAGGAGATTTTTATTTTGGTAAACAGGTATTATTTTCCAATATATTTGATTATTTTCTTCTTTCTTACATTTACAATTAAAATCTAGAATGTTTTTATCCATTAAAATTCCCATTATTACTGCTATACTACTTGAAACTATTCCAACAATTATAGCATTTATAGCCGCATCGCTAATTCCTAAATATATTTTTAAATCTATTTTTTTTATTTTTAATTCTGTTTTTTTTAAATTTGACAATATTTTTTTGTCGAATTTATTTTTATCTTGTTTTATTTTTTTCTTTAGTTTATTTACATTTTTTTTAATAAATCTTCTTTCTAACTGATTTTTTGTCAAATTTATTTTTAAATAATTAATTTTATTAAAAATATATAATTTTACTATTATTTTATATTTTGGACTTACATTTCTTTCATCTATTTTTTCAGTATGAAACCTTAAATTTTGAATATGTATTTGTACTGTTGTAAATTCTATTAATAATATTATTAATATCGCTACTACTATTATTGCATAAAAAAAGAACAATATTATCACCTCTTTTAGAAGTTTTAATATTATTCTTTACATTTTTTAATATTTTAAACATAATTTTGCACAAATCTGTAAGCCGGGTTCTGTCTTTTAAATTAGTCATTTATCTAGGCTATATATCACTACATAGCTCAAGCCACTCAAGATTGGACCACCGAGCAGGTGTTTAAATATCCATTTTAGGTGTTGCTCCAGATGGGGTTTACACTGACGCCATAAGTCACCTTACAGCCGGTGAGCTCTTACCTCGCCTTTTCATCCTTACCATTGTTCAAAACTAATGGCGGTTATTTTCTGTTGCACTTTCCTTAAGGTTTCCCTCACTAGACGTTATCTAGCATCATTGCTCTTTGGAGCCCGGACTTTCCTCTCGCAAACCCTTTCGAGTTTTGCCAGCGACTAATCAATTTGCTTTTTTATTATATCACATTTTGAGTAAATTGCAATTATATTTTTTAATTTTCTTTATTTGAATAATCTTTTTATTTTTAATCATACTATTAATATAATATAAATCGGAGGTAACCTATGCACGCAATCGTAAAATTACAGAGTCCCAAAACAGGAGAATTAAATCAATTTTTAAGTGAATATTATAACACTAATCTTGAAATAGAAAAAAATTTAAAATGGGAAAAAAAATATGAAAATCCAATAGAAATAACAGACCTTATTGCTGCTTATATTGATAATGATGATAATTTTGACATAAAAATGTGGATTAGTTTAGATAAAGATATATTCATAAAAATATCAGAGTATAATGCTAATGATATAATTAAATATCTATTCGAACGTTATCCATACTAATCCTTTATATTAAAAATTATTCTGTTTTATTATCATCTTTGCTTTCTGTAGAATTATTTGTTACTCCATCCCATACTGAGTTTGTATTTGCTTTTTCTGTTTCACTGTTATCTTCTTTATTCTCTACAATTTCCTCTTCACTTTTGGATTCTTCTACAACTTCAACTTCCATAACAGGTGTTTCTTCCACAGGTTGTTCTTCTCCACATTTAGGACAAAATTTAGCTTTTTTATCCATTGGTTCTTTACATTTTACACAAGGTTTTAAATCTGATAATTCCAAAATCTCTTTATGATATTTTTCAATTTCAGTAGATAAAATATCAATTTTAGCACATTCTTCTTCTAAATCCTTTTTTATACATAATTCTTCACTTGTAGTATGTTTTTGATAAACCTTTCTTCCTATTTCTTGGTAAATGTCATTTATTTTAGATTTATTTTCGTTTATCTTTAATTTTAATTTTGCCTCTTTTGCTAATTTACTTGTTTTTTCTGCTGCTCCTTTATATGTTTCTGATGCTTTTTTTGTTAATTTATCAAAAAATTCCATATATACCATCCTTTCTTTTTCCTTTTGTACTTTTGGAACCGATTCTTTTTAGTACATGTTCTAAAAAGAACCGGTCCTAAAAGTACTAAAAGTACAACTTTTATATATTATGTATTAATATGATTTTTTTATACTTGATTAATCCTCTTGTTTTTTCTTTCTAGTCATCAACATTTCAACAGCTTTTTTGGGTTCTAGGTTATTATATAAAATATCATAAACTGTATTTAAAATTGGAAGTTCTAGGTTTAATTCATCACTTAATCTTTTGGCTACTTCTATATTGTCTATTGATTCTATGACCATTCCAACTTCTTTTTTTGTTTCTTCTAAAGATTTTCCTTTACCTATCAAATATCCTGCTTTTCTATTTCTTGAGTGTTCACTTAAGCATGTTACTATAAGGTCACCCAATCCACTTAGACCATAAAATGTTTCTTTTTCTCCACCTAAAGCAACACCAAGTTTTCTAATTTCAACTAATCCTCTTGTAATCAATGCTGCAAAAGTATTGTCCCCAAATCCAATTCCTGCTGCAACTCCACTACAAAATGCTATTATATTTTTTAGAGCTCCACCTAATTCTACACCTTTTATATCATTTGATGTATATATTCTCATGTATTCGTTCATAAATGCATCTTGTACTAATTCTTTTAATTCTTCATCTTTTGAACCTATTACTAAAACTGTTGGAACTGCAATTGATACTTCTTCTGCATGACTAGGACCTGATAATGCTCCCACTCTTGCACCTGGAATTTCGTCTAATATTACCTCATCTAAAGTATCTGCCGTGTCTTTTTCAATTCCTTTTGAACATACAACTATTGGCTGATTTTTTACATTTACATATTGTTTATATTGTTTTACAGTATCTCTTGTAAATTTTGATGGTGTAACTTGTAATATAAGTTCAGCACCTTTTAATGCCTCCTCATATGATGTTGTGCATTCTACATTTTCTGGAATTACTGCATTTGGTAAAAATTTACACTTTTTTTCATTATTTATTAAATCTGCCTCTTCTTGCATAAATGACCATATTTTTACATTGTTTCCATTTTTAGCTAAGTGAATTGCTAAGGCTACACCCCAACTTCCACTTCCTATTATTGCTATTTTTTTCATTCTTTTTACTCCTTCTCATTGGCTGTTTGTACCATTTTTTTGTTAATATTTATTATAAAATATCTTTATTTATTCGCACTTTTAAAACTTAATTTATTTTCTGTTCCACTTGCAATTCTTTTTATATTTGCTCTATGATTAAATATAACAATTGCAGCTAAAATAACACTAAATATAAAATATTTTATTCCACTTGCTGGAACTATAAAATTAGTATTCATGAATAATGTTAAAACCGGGAACAAAATTGCAGCTCCAATAGAACCCATTGAAACCATTTTACTAAATGCCATTATTGCAAGTGCAAAAACTAAGCATATTAATCCAATCTTCCAATTTATCATCATTATTACACCAAGTGATGTTGCAACACCTTTTCCTCCCTTAAATTCAAAGAAAATTGGAAAAGTATGACCAACAACTACTAAAATTCCTGCTATTTGTACTAGCACTGCTCTATCTACATTTTTCACAATTTTTCCGGCAATTAAGGCTATTAAAATAGTTACAATACCTTTTAAAATATCACATAAAAGAGTAATTGCAGCTGCCTTTTTTCCTATAGAACGTAACATATTTGTTGTTCCTGCATTTCCACTTCCTTTTTCTCTAACATCAAATCCTGCCATTTTTTTGCTAATTAATACTGAAAAATTTATGCTTCCTATTGCATAAGCTATTATTGCTATTATTATATATGTTGCCATAATAATTCCTCCTTTTTTATTTTTTTCATTATATTATATATTAATTAAAATATCAATGTTAAAATTTATTTTCATTAAGAACTATAACTCTCTTTATTTCTTAACGAAAAAATAATTTTTTTTGCATACATTATTCCTGCAAATAAAGTCATAATTATAGCAATATAAAAGAAATAAATAGTAATAACAGAAAGTTTATTAAGTTCCTTTGACAATAAAGAACAAACAATAGCAAGAAAAAATAGAATTGTAGCAACCTTTCCATACCACATACTATGAACAGTTATGACTTTTCTTTTATAGAGCACAAAAGCAACTGTAATCATAATAAGTTCCTTTAAAGTTAAAATTGCTAAAATCCAAAAAGGAATAATACCTTTAATAATAAGGGCTGAAATTGTACTAATTTGTGTAATTTTATCAGCCAAAGGGTCCATTAGTTTGCCCCAATCTGTAATTAAATTATATTTTCTTGCAATTCTTCCATCTAGTACATCTGTTATATTGGCAATTAAGAAAAATGTAAATGCAGCCCAGTAGTATTCTAGTAGAATAAGCGCAAATATAATTGGTACAAGTATTAGTCTGATTATTGTTAGATAATTTGGTATGTTTCTTTTTTCAAATTTTGGCATATGTTCCTCCTTTTTTGCATTGGGGACGGTTCTTTTCGCGAAAAGAACCGTCCCCAATACGAAATTACTTTTCAAACACTAATTTATCTCCATCTCTAGTAACCTTAATATGATCTCCATCAACAATCTCGCCTCTTAAAATTCTCTCAGAAATTTCATCTTCAACATATCTCTGAATAGCTCTACGAAGAGGTCTAGCACCAAATTTTAAGTTAGTTCCTTTTTCAAGTAAGAAATCTTTAGCGTCTTTTGATACTTCCATAGTAATATTTTTATCATATAAAGCTGTAGCTGTATCTTTTAGCATCAAATCAACAATTTCAATTAACTGTTCATTTGTCAAACTATTAAATGCAACAATTTCATCAACTCTATTTAAGAACTCTGGTCTGAAAACATCTTTTAATCTTTCTTCAATTTTATATTTCTCAACTTCTGACTTACCAAATCCTATTGAGTTATTATTCAAATTAGAACCTGCATTTGATGTCATTATTATTATTGTGTTTTCAAAACTTACCATATTTCCTTGAGAATCTGTAAGTCTACCGTCATCAAGAACTTGAAGCAAAATGTTAAATACATCGGGATGAGCTTTTTCTATTTCATCTAAAAGAATTATTGAATATGGATGACGTTTTACTTTGTCTGTTAATTGACCGGCATCATCATAACCAACATATCCTGGAGGTGCACCAATTAATTTTGCAGTTGAGTTACTTTCCATATATTCTGACATGTCTATTCTGATGATTGAATCTTCTGAACCAAACATTTCATAACTTAGGGCTTTGGCTAATGCTGTTTTACCTACACCTGTTGGACCTACAAATATAAATGAAGGTGGACGTTTAGTAGATTTTAGTCCTGCTCTGTTTCTACGAATTGCACGTGCTACGGCACTTACTGCCTCTTCTTGACCAATTATTTTTTTGTGAAGGTTGGTTTCTAAGTTTAGAAGTTTTTGTGTTTCTTCTTCTGTTATTTTGCTTACAGGAATTTTGGTCCAGCTTTCTATAACATTTGCTATGTCTTGGACTGTAAGGTTTTGAACTTTCATTGATGAATTTATTTTGTCAATTTCTTCCATTAAACGACATTCTTCTGTTTTTAGATTTGCTGCTTTTTGATAATCTTCTGTTGAGTCAGTTGTAACAGCCTCATCTTTTTGCTCTTGAACTTCTTTTAATTTTTGACGTAGTAATTCAAGTTTGTATAAATCTTTATTTTCTAGGTTGATTCTTGAACAAGCCTCATCTAAAATATCAATTGCTTTATCTGGCAAAAATCTGTCATGAATATATTTTTCAGACATTATAACGGTTTGTTTAATTACATCTGTTGAAATTTTTACTTTGTGATAATCTTCATAATATTTTTTTATTCCATCTAATATTCCAATAGAATCACTAACTGTTGGTTCTTCTATTAAAACCTGTTGAAATCTACGCTCTAAAGCTGTATCTTTTTCAATATATTTACGATATTCTTTTATTGTTGTTGTACCAATAAGTTGAATTTGACCATTTGCTAAAGCTGGTTTTAAAATATTCGCTGCGTTCATTGATGAATCTCCATCTCCACCAGCACCAGCACCTATGATTGAATGGATTTCGTCTATTACTAGAATGATATTTCCATATTGAATACAATCTCCAATAATTCCTTTCATTCTTGCCTCAAATTGACCTCTGAATTGAGTTCCTGCAACAACTGATGTCATGTCTAATAAATAAACTTCTTTATTTAATAATTTGGCAGGGACGTTTTTAGATGCTATCTTTAATGCTAAAGCATTTGCAATTGCTGTTTTACCAACACCTGGTTCACCAATTAGGCAAGGATTGTTTTTTGAACGTCTATTTAAAATTTGAACTACTCTTTGAAGTTCTTTATCACGTCCGATTACCATATCAAGTTCATTATTTTGTGCCTTGAAAGTAAGGTTTGTTCCATATGTATCTAAGAATTTCTTTTTCTTATTTTTCTTTTTTTCAGGCTTAACTTTTTTCTTGATATTACCATTAGAAACCGGCTGTCCTTGTTGAGGTTCTGGTCCCCCAAAGATATTTCCGAAGATTGAACCTAATGGTATTGCTCCCGCAAAAACTTTTGGAGTTTCATTTTCATCGTCTTGATAATCGTCATCTGATTCATTTATTGGTATTGCTCCTAATTCGATTCCATCAATTGACCCTAAATTTTCAGAAAGATTTTTAAATAATCCTTCTAGCTGTTTATTCATTTGTTCTGATTGATTATTTATAATTGTTTGATTTTGTGCTTTTAATATTTCATCTGTATTTATTCCTAATTTTTTAGCACAATTTATACATAAACCTTCCATTTCTCTTTTTCCATCTGGAGTGATTTTACTTGAGAAAATAGAGGCTTGATTTTTTTTACACATTGAACATATCATTTTGTCTTTTCCTCATTTCTTTTCATAGATTTTGTTTAGTGAAAAGTGCTTTATTTATAGTTTTTCACATAAAATATGATACATTAAAATTGATAGAATGTCAATGGATAATATCCAATTCTTATTGATTTTCAAAGATTTTTATGATATCATAAATGTAATTTTTTGAAAGGACTTAATTTTTATGGTATTAGGTATTATTGCAGAATATAATCCATTTCACAATGGACATTTATATCATATTTTAAAATCAAAAGAACTCACAAAAGATGATTATGTAGTAGCAGTTATTGGAGGAAATTTTACCCAACGTGGTGAAAGCTCTATTGTAGATAAATGGACAAAAGCTGAAATGGCAATAGCAGGAGGAGTTGATTTGGTGATTGAACTTCCTACTTTATATTCTGTATCAAGTGCAGAAAATTTTGCTGAGGGTGCTGTAAAAATTTTAAACTCATTAAAAGTTGTTGACCATCTATCTTTTGGTGCTGAATATCAAGAACTTAATAAATTAAATATAATTGCAAATGTTTTATATGAAGAGCCTAAAGAATTTAAAGCATTTTTAGCTGATGAATTATCTAAAGGAGTTTCCTTTCCTAAGGCAAGAGAAAATGCTATTTTGAGCTACTTGAAAGACTTTTCTTATAAGAATATTTTATCTGAACCAAATAACATTTTGGGAATTGAATATTTAAAAGCATTGAAAAAATATCGTTCTAGGATAAAACCTGTGTTAGTTCCAAGAAAATCCTCAGGTCATTTAACCTTAGATTATACAGGTTCAATTAGCAGTAGCACTTCTATTCGAAATATGCTAAAAACAGGTAATACTGCTAATCTTAAAGATGCACTTACTCCTAGTTCTTATACTATTTTAAAAGAAGAAATTAGTAAAGGTCATTTTGTTATTGATTTTTCTAAGTTTGAAAAAATTGCTTTGTATAATTTGCGTTTAATGAGTTTAGATGATATAAAGAAACTTCCTGATGTTTCTGAAGGGCTTGAACATTTAATCAAAAAAGCCGCTCTTTCCTGTAATACTGTAAGCGATTTTGTTAATATTGTTTGTTCTAAAAGATATACTAAGACTAGAATTAAAAGAATTCTTTTGTATTCTCTTTTGGGTATTACTAAAAAGGACATTGATATTTCTAAAAAAATTGTTCCTTATGTTAGGGTCTTGGGTTTTAATGATAAAGGTAAAAATTTGGTGAGCCAAATAAAACGTAAGAATCCTGGTATTAAGATTGTTACTTCTGTTAAAAAATTTATAGATAGTAATAGCAATAAAAATTTACAAGTTTTGATGAATAAAGATATTTTGGCTACTAATGTTTATACTTTGGGATTTGAAAGTGATTCTTGGGGAAATTGGGACTTTAGTAGGAAGATTATAGTGAAATAAAAATCGGTACCACAATTAATACCGATTTTTATTTTAATTAAGCTCATTGACCTTATAAACACTATATCCTTCAAGAGCGTAACTTGCATCAATTCCTTTCATATAAACTTCTCTATCATTAATCTTATCTGTTAAAGCATTCTTTAACAATTCTTTTATCTCTAAATCTTTAACCGGACTTCGTTCCATTGCTAGCAAATAATCCTGTTTAAATTCATATTGATTTTCAATATTTAATTTATTTTTTAACATCAATTTTTCTCCTACACTTTCTATTATAATAGTACATTGATAAAAAATCATTTAATTCCTCTTCTTGTTTCTTTTTATTTAGTTGCTTGAAATGTTTAAGCATATGATGGTTTCATCTTCCTAATTTTATTTTAATATTAAAAATAATAGGATGCTTATAAATAGTTGTATTAATAATATTATTTTACAAATTTTATACATCTTCTCAATTCTTTTTCTTCTAATTCCTGCATCAAAATATTTTCCTATTTGAACTTCGGATCTTCCTATATAATCCTCTACATCATCACGATATCTTGAGCGTCCTGAACTTGCATCATATCCGGCATATTTTTTTTCGGGTATTAGTGGTCCATATATTATTTGCATAATTGGATTTCCTATAATATTTCCAAGTGCAATAGCCATCATCCATTGACCTATAATAATAACCATCTTGTTATTCAGATATTCGGAAATATTATTTGGTATTTTAGTTATATTAATCTTTAATATTATAAATAATATATATGACAATATTAAACCAATTGAAATACATACGCTCTGAATTCTTAGATTTCTATGTCTAATCGTTCCGTTCCATCTTTCATCTGAATTTTCTAATATTTCTCTTAAGCGTTGGCACAAGTTATGTGCTTCATTCTCTTGATTTCTTGTTCCTACATCAATTGATACTCTATTTTCGTAGAAATCAACATCAATATTGATACTATTATATTCTGTTTGTCCATCTGTTCCATCTATACTCTTTTCAAATCTAATCCCAAGATGAATATTTATATTTTTTATTTTATAGGCTTGATTTAAATATGAAACAAACCAATTATAATTGTTTTCAGTCATCGTTTTTCCATTTTTATCATATATAGTATACTTAATACTGCTATCTCCATTGCCATACTCATATTTTTTTTCTTTATATGAAAGTTTATCATTTTTTTGATTATCTTTTTCAAATTTTTTATCATATTCTTCTTTATAGTCTTCTAAAAAATCTGCTATTTTCTGTATTTTATCTAAGGTTATTTGTCTATTTTCAATTTTATTATTCATAAGTTCCTCCAAATTAATAATTTTAAAATTATACATTTATATTTTATACTTAGCTCTATACTATGTCAAGTTTTTTTAATCAGTAATCATGGTAATTTCATTAAATATTACAAAATAACATAATATTGTAATATTTGAATTAATATGTTAAAATTCCATAAAGTGATAAAAATGAGTATAAATGAAATTTTTAATATGTATTTTAGAACAAGAGAGAACCAATCAAATGTAAAACCTCATCTTGAGCCTGGCTCTATGGTTTCAAATTTTATTACGAATTGCAGAAACTTATTAAGTGAGGAATAAAAAAGTAATACCAAGTTTTGAATAACCTGGTATTACTTCTTTTATTATATTTCCATAACAATTGGTATTATCATTGGATTTCTCTTAGTCTTAGAGAATATATACTCTCTTAGGTTCTCTCTAATACAATTTTTAATAGTTGTCCAATCACGAATACCTTGTTCTTCACATTTATGAACTTCATGTCTTACAACAGACTTGATTTCATCCATAACATTTTCAGATTCTCTTACATAAACAAATCCCCTTGAAATAACATCAGGTCCGGCGATTACTTCACCTGAACCACCATTCATGGTTAAAACCACAATTATTAGTCCATCTTGTGATAAGTGTTGTCTATCTCTTAAAACTACATTTCCAACATCACCAATTCCTAAACCATCAACTAGTATTATTCCAGATTGAACCATTCCTGTAAATTCTGCTGAGTTTTTGTCCATTTCTAGTATTTTACCATTTTCAAGTTTGAATATATTTTCTTTTGGAACCCCCATTAATTTTGCTGTTTCACTATGTGCTATTAAGTGTCTATATTCACCATGAACTGGTATGAAGTATTTTGGTTTTGTTAAAGCTAATATTAATTTTTGTTCTTCTTGGCAAGCATGTCCTGAAACGTGTACATCTTCTAGTGCTGAGTATACAACTTCTGCTCCAATTTGCATTAATGAATCTATTACTTTTGATACATTTTTTTCATTTCCTGGTATTGGGTTTGCAGATATTATTACTAAGTCATTTGGTGTTATTTTTACTTTTCTATGTGTTCCAGATGCCATTCTTGTTAATGCTGACATTGTTTCTCCCTGACTTCCTGTTGTTATTATTAACAATTGGTCATCTGTGTAGTTGTTTATCATGTCTATATCTATAAATAGGTTATCTGGGCAATCAATATATCCCAATTCTCTTGCAGTTGTTATCATATTTATCATACTTCTTCCACATACTGCAATTTTTCTTTTATATTTTACTGCACAATTCACAATTTGTTGCACTCTGTGGACATTTGATGCAAATGTTGCTACAACTATTCTTTTTGTACAATTTGTAAATAGTTTTTCAAATACTTCTCCAACTGTACTTTCAGACATTGTAAATCCTTTTCTTTCTGCATTTGTTGAATCTGACATTAGTGCTAAAACTCCTTTATTTCCAAGTTCTGCTAAACGTCCAAAATCCATTAATTTTCCATCCATTGGCGTATAATCAACTTTAAAGTCCCCTGTGTGTAATACTGTCCCTACTGGTGTATGAATTGCTAGCATTACAGAATCTGGAATACTGTGTGAACTTTGTATAAATTCTACTTTAAAGTGTCTTCCTAATTTTATTGTTTCTCCTGGATTTACTTCATTAAGTTTGGTTGATTCAACTAGTCTATGTTCTTCTAGTTTATTTTTTATTAATCCCAGTGTAAGTTTTGTTCCATATATTGGTGTGTTTATTTGTTTTAAGAAGTATGGTACACTTCCTATATGGTCTTCGTGACCATGTGTTATTACCATTCCTTTTAGTTTTTCTTGATTTCTTATTATATATGTTATATCTGGTATTACTAAGTCTACCCCTAACATATCATCTTCTGGGAATGATAAACCACAGTCTACTACTATCATTTCATTGTCATATTGGAATACTGTTATGTTTTTTCCTACTTCATGTAATCCTCCTAGTGGTATTATTTTTAGTCTTGGCTTTTTGAATCCTACTTTTTCAGTTACTTTTCTTAGTGCTTTTTCTTTTGGCATTTCTTTTAGTGATGCTTCTTTTCTTACAACTAATGCTTTTGTTTCTTCTTTTTCTTTGTTTACTCTTCTTGTTGTTTTTCTTACTGTTTTTTTGATGTCTTTTGTTTCTTTTTTTGCCTCTTTTTTTATTTCTTCTTTTGTTTCTCTTTTTTTATAATTTCTTTTTGCCGGTTTTCTTCTGGCACTTTTTACCTTGATTTCTTCAAGATTTTCTTCTTTTTTTTCTATCATGTTATCTTCCTTTCTTTATTTTTATTTAAAATCTTAAACATAGAAATATAGGACCTTGAAAATTTTATTTTTTAAAGGTCTATTTATATTCAATTATCTCTTTTCGTTTTTTGGTTTAAAATCTCATTTTTTATGTTTTGTATTATAACATTTTTCTTTGACAAAGTCAAATGTGTTATGTCTACTTCGATATCATTTACTTTTATAATTTACACTTTTTCAAAAATTATTAGACCGATGAAAATAAATTTCACCGGTCTTTAATTTAATCTAACACTCGAACACTATTTGTGGCAATTTCAAATGCTGTTCTGTTTATCAGGTCAAATTCAGACCTTTTTGTATATTCTCTGCTTTGAAATCTACCAAACAAGCTTATTTTTGTTTCTGCTTTCATTTGCAATGCTCTTTCTAGTGATTTTCCATATGCCACACACGGAACATAATCTCTAGCATATGAATTTCTTCTTTCTACTTTAAGAGTAAGTTCTGCTTTTTTTCCATGCTTAGAAAATGCATCTTTTACTAGCTCTCCTTTTAAGAAAACTATATTTACATTTTCTATTTTCTCTTTAAAGAAATAACACTCAGATGCCATTACACTGACATCTTTATATCGTCGTCTATCTTCCTTTACACCACGATATATTTTTATTGCACCTGCAACCGCTACCCACATGTTTTTCACATATATGGATGTTAACAACATTTCTGGAACAAGTACAGGAATTACATCTATTTTTCCATTTACTTCTGTCCTTATCTTTGTCCGAAATACTTTTATTCTGGTTCCTGGTTGTCTATGACTAAATTTAAAATCATTCTCAATTCTGCCAGCTATGACAACCTTATTGTTTGTAGCAAATAATCCCGGATTTTTTGAAATCATTTCCCACTTTGTTATTGGGTTTCTTCTTTGAATTTCTTTTGCCATTATCATTCCTCCTAGTAATAATGTTTTATTGTTAGATTTTTATGTTGCAAACCTGAAAAAATTTTTCTGATTTTTGCATACATAAATTCTTATTTATTATAATATCTTTTTTCACATTTGTAAAGTTATGTAACCTAAGAAACTACAATTCATATTCATTTTAATTTTATGTATTTTTTTCTTTTAAATATTTTTTTAATAAAAATGTTAAAAAATAAGGAAATGTATAAAATTTTCCATTATAACCGATATTTTTATTACATAATTTTATTCCATATTTAATATCTTTTATATTCTATCACAAAATTCCAGTCATTTTTATGAGTTTTTTCACAAAATTCCTGACATTTTTAGTCCAAATTTCACATTTTTCTCTTTATGCTCTATATTTAATCTATCACTATTTTTCCTACAATTCGCAATAAAAGACTTACGAATTCATAATTCATAAGTCTTTTATTATTATTTTTCTAAATATTTCTTCAAAAACAATCCAGTATAACTTCTCTCATTTTTACAAACCTGCTCAGGTGTTCCAACCGCTACAATTTCTCCTCCTGCATCTCCACCTTCTGGTCCTAAATCTATAATATGGTCACAAGTTTTTATTAAATCCAAATTATGTTCAATAACAATTGCAGTATTACCAGTATCTACTAGTCTTTGTAAAATATCAACTAACTTATGAACATCAGCTATATGAAGACCTGTTGTTGGTTCATCCAATATATACAAAGTTTTTCCTGTTGCTCTTTTAGATAGTTCTGTTGCAAGCTTTACACGTTGTGCCTCTCCACCAGATAATGTTGTTGAGCTTTGTCCTAATTTGATATATCCTAAACCTACATCATATAATGTTTGCATTTTATTTTTTATTTTAGGAACTTTATCAAAAAATTCCAATGCCTCTTCAACTGTCATATCTAATACATCTGATATTGTTTTACCTTTGAATTTTATTTCTAAAGTTTCGTGGTTGTATCTTTTTCCTTTACATACCTCACAAGGTACATAAACATCTGGCAAGAAATGCATTTCTATTTTATGAACTCCATCTCCTTGGCAGCTTTCACATCTACCACCTGGTACATTAAAACTAAATCTACCTTTCCCATATCCACGTAGTTTTGCCTCATTTGTTTCTGCAAATATATTTCTTATTTCATCAAACACTCCTGTATATGTTGCAGGGTTACTTCTTGGTGTTCTTCCTATTGGTGATTGGTCTATATTTATTATTTTGTCTATATTTTCTATGCCTTTAACAGTCTTACATTTTCCTGGCTTTTCATTTGCACCATTTAATTTTTGGGCAACTGTTTTATATAAAATTTCATTTACTAATGTTGATTTTCCAGAACCTGAAACTCCTGTTACACAAGTAAATACACCAAGTGGAAATTTTACATCTATATTTTTTAAATTGTGTTCTGTAGCTCCTTTTACTTCTATACATTTTGATTTTAATGCTTTTCTTCTTGTTTTTGGAACTTCTATTTTTCTTCTTCCACTTAAATATTGACCCGTTATAGAATTTTCTACTTTTTTTATTTCTTCTGCAGTTCCTTGTGCCATAATGTTTCCACCATGAACACCTGCACCTGGTCCAATATCTATTATTTCATCTGCTGCATACATTGTATCTTCATCATGTTCAACTACTATTAAAGTATTTCCTAAGTCTCTTAGTTTCTTTAATGTTGCTAAAAGTTTATCATTGTCCCTTTGATGTAATCCTATACTTGGCTCATCTAATATATAAAGTACTCCTGTTAGACCTGAACCTATTTGTGTTGCAAGTCTTATTCTTTGAGATTCACCACCAGATAGTGTTCCACTGCTTCTTGAAAGTGTTAAGTATTCTAAGCCTACATCTATTAAAAATTGTAGTCTTTTATCTATTTCTTTTAATATTAATTCTGAAATCATTTTATCTTTTTCAGACAATTCTAAATTTCTTAAATATTCTTGTATTTTGTTTATCGGCATATTTGTAAGTTCATTTATATTTTTGTCTCCAATTTTTATTGATAAAATTTCCTTTTTTAGCCTCGAACCTTTACATGTTGGGCAATCTAAATTGCTCATATACATTTCGTAAAAATCTCTCATTCCTTGTGATTTAGTTTCACTATGTCTTCTTTCTAATGTTGGAATTACTCCTTCAAATGGAGCTGCAAATTTCCTTGTCCCATATGCTGATTGAAATTCAAAGTCTATTGGTTCATCTGTTCCATATAATATTTTTTCTAAGAATTCTCTTGGTAATTTTTTTATTGGCTTTTTAATATCTACTCCATAATGTTTTCCTATTGCCTCAAAATACATTTTCGCCATTGTTTCGCCTTTTTTCATTGTACTTGCACCAAATGCTTTTACCCCATCATATAGGGTTTTGTCTTTATCTGGAATTATTAGGTCCTCATCTATTTTCATTAAATAACCTATTCCTAAGCAATCTGGACATGCTCCAAAAGGATTATTAAAAGAAAACATTCTTGGCGTTAATTCTGGAAAACTAAATCCACAGTCTGGGCACGCATAATTACAGCTAAATAATATTTCTGTTGTTCCATCTTCTCTTTTTATTCCACCAAATGAACTTAAATCCATATCTTCTTTTGGCACAACACTTATTACTACCATGTTATTGGCATTTTTTAGTGCTGTTTCAACTGATTCTGTAATTCTTGATCTTATATCTTCTCTTATTACAATTCTATCTACTACAAGTTCTATTTCGTGTTTTTTGTTTTTATCTATATTTATTTCATCTGATAAATCATAAATTTCGCCATCTACTCTTACTCTTACAAATCCTTCTTTTCTGAAGTTTTCTAATTCTTTTTTGTATTCTCCTTTTCTGCCTCTTACTATAGGTGCTAATATTTGTATTCTTGTGTTTTCTGGGAGTGTTAGGATTTTGTCTATTATTTGGTCTATTGATTGTTTTTCTATTTTTTTGCCACAGTTTGGACAGTATGGCACACCTATTCTTGCATATAATAAACGAATATAGTCATATATTTCTGTTACTGTTCCTACTGTTGAACGAGGATTTTTCGAGGTTGTTTTTTGGTCTATTGATATTGCAGGTGATAAACCATCTATTCTTTCTACATCTGGCTTTTCCATTATTCCTAGAAATTGCCTTGCATATGATGATAAGCTTTCTACATATCTTCTTTGGCCTTCTGCATATAGTGTATCAAATGCTAGACTTGATTTTCCTGAACCTGAAAGTCCTGTTACTACTACTAGTTTGTCTCTTGGTATTTCTAAACTTATGTTCTTTAGATTGTGCACTTTTGCACCTTTTATAACTATTTTATCATTCATCTTTTCTGCCCCTTTGCTTTTTTATACCGAACATTATTTTACCATGTTTTTTTCTTTTTATCAATAGCTAAAACAAAACATTTATTCTACTATGTCAATATAAATTTACCAATAGCTTTAGCTACCCCCTCATTATTATTATCATCAGTTACAAAATCTGCAACAGCAGTTACAACAGGTGTACTACCTTTCATAACAACTCCAAGTCCCGCTTCTTCTATCATCTTCTTATCATTCATATTATCACCAATTGTCATAACCTCATTTTTCTCAATATTCAATTTATCAATCAAATATTCAATAGCATACCATTTATCAACATTTTTCATAGAAATTTCTGTATAATAATACTCAATTGGTACATCTGTAGTTCCGTGTTTTATTACTTTTCTTGACATGTGAGATACATCTAAAACTTCTAAATCTTGCACCCCATCAAATTTCTTAATAATAGAATTAAAAACAGATTGAGTGCTATCACATATAAATATTTTCATTATTTTTTCGTCTTGCATTTCTTCTACATATTTTAAAATATCTTCTACTAATGTAATATGTGTTTTTTTAGAATCTTCTTTCTTTATATTTTCCTTATAATAATATAAAACATTAAATCTTAAACTACTTGCTATTATTGATTTATTTGTATACACATTATAATAAATGCTGTTTTGCTCACAAGTTTTTATTATATCTATTGCCTTGTTTTTCGGAATATATTTTTCATATACTATCTTATCATTTTTTATATCATACACAACCGCGCCATTACCTGCTATCATATATTTTGTGCTTCCTATTTCATTTGCAATTGTTTTTATCGAATCTATACTTCTTCCTGAAGCTATTATTACTTCTGTTCCTTTTTGTATTGTTTGTTTTATTACTCTTTTTGTATTTTCTGTTACTTCCCCATAGCTATTTAGCATTGTTCCATCTAAGTCTACTGCTACCATTTTGTACATTTTTTTCTCTCGTTCCTTTCGCTTTTTTGCATTATTATATACCTTTTTTGAGTTTTTTACAACAAATTTCACTAGCAAAAAATGCAGGAATTATTTTCCCGCATTTTTTATCTTCTTTTTGCATATTGTTAAAATTATAATTATACCAACTATAATTCCAACAATCAAGGAAACTGTAAAAACCCCATTAGAAATTTTTTCTATAGTTTCATTTGCATTGTAATTATCTTCTTTTCCTGCTATAGATTGAGTTTGTGTATTATTTTCTAATATATCTGGATGCTTGCTCTTATATTCCTCAAATTTTTCTAGAAACTTATCATAATTTTCTGGAATTTCCGAAATTCTTTCCACCTCATATTCTCCATTAACTTTCTTAAATTTGATAAATCCTATATTATTTCCCTTAGTTTCCCAAACTGTATTTTCCTCTGAATATGGTGTTACATTAAAATTTATTGATACATCCAACTCCCCATTTTCGTCATATGATATACCATATCCTGCAAGTTCATAACTTGTTATTCTTTTCTCAATAGGTGTTTCCTCACTTTTAAATGTATCTAACCATTCACTACCTGCTGTATTAATAGCTTGTCTTATTTTTATATTTTCTATTCCCTCATAATCTGCAAAAACTCTACTTGAAAATGCAAACATTATAAATATTAATATAAACGATATATATAGTTTCTTCATAATTTACTCACCCACCTTTTCTAATAAAATTTCTGCTTTATTTCCGTGATAATCAATATAAACAGTAAGTTTATCTGTTAAATCATATTTTGTTAAATCAAATGTACAATTAGATTCGTAAATTCCATCATCATCAATAAATCCTCCTCCATTTGCTCTTGGACTCATTGACATTTCGAATTTTTTTCCGTTTTCATTTTCTATGTATTTATCATATTTCCAAATTTCTACCTCTCTTTTTTGCCATTCTATATATTCTGGTGTATATCTTATTTTTCTTTCTAAATAATTTAACATATCGGTAGTTTTTAGTTCATCATCTTGTGGCAATAAATCCCAATATTTTAATTTCGGAGTTGTTGGCCTTTCTTGATGTTTTTCTGCTTTAAATTTTAGTTTCAAATCAATTCCTGTTGTATATGATGTTGCAGATATCACATTAAAATCATTATTTGTTGTACTTATTTGTTTGTATATTGTTGTTTTTCTATTATACATCTTTTCTGGTACATCAACTGTAAAATCCCACGAACCTTGTATGGTAATTTCTTCGTCTCCAATCAAGGTTTCTTCTTTATTTGAAATTTTGATTTTTGTTAAACTAAAATTCAACTTTTTGCTCCTTGGAAAAGCTTCTCCTTCTGTATACATATTGTAAACTACCTTTATAGGATTTTCTCCTCTGTTTTGTATGTATGCATTTAATCCTGCATTTTCTGATATATTATTTCCATTTTCATCTATTATTTTTAAATCTGGAAAATTAACATCCCAAATATCTTTAGGATTTACTACTTCTTTTACCTCGTCTGGTAGAGTAACTTTTATTATCATACTTAAATTAAAATCATCCATTACAAATTCTTCTACTTTTATTTTTGTATTTATATTTTGAATTATTTTGCCATTTTCCTCATTTTTAGCATTACCTGTTGAAGTTTGATTTTCCATATCTATATTTTCGACATATTCCTCATTCATTGCTGTTTCCATACCTTTACTGGTTCCAAAAAAGTTGTCATATATTTTTTTGGATATTTCCTTTGCAAATACCATTCCTGAACATGATAAAACCATTAAAATTGTCGCAACCAAGGATTTTATTATATTAATTTTCTTAGGCATTTTCTTTTCCTCCTTAATAAAGTCGGATATAGAAATTTTGGTTTTAGTTTTTTCTAAAATTCTTTCTTTATTAATATTCATCACTATACCCTCCTTTTAATAATTCATTTTTTAGTTTTTTTCTAATTCTGTGTAATCTTGATTTTACATTAAGCTCCGTTATTTTTAATATTTTAGATATTTCATTTATTTTTCTATTTCCATAATAATATAGATTAAAAATGTCTTTGTCTTGTTCCTTCATTTTTTCCATTGTATTTTTTATAATTTCAATTTTTTCTCTATTTTCATATTCTAAATCTATAATCTGTATATCAAAAAAATCATTTTCTAAATTATTAACATTATAATTATTCTTTGTTTTTCTTAGCTTTTCTTTCACCAAATTTCTCGCTATTCCTGCTATATATGAGCTAAGAGATTTCTCTTTGTCAATTTTATTTTGATTTTTCCATAATATAAAAAATGTATCTGATATTATTTCTTCAATATCTTCTTGATTAAAAATATTTGCAGACATATTTTGTATAATTGTGTATATGTACCCACTATATTCATCTATTATTTTTTCTAAATCAAGATTCTTTTCATCAATACTTTCATATTGCTTTATTGTTTTATTTTTCATTTAGATCTAAACTCCTTTTTAAGATACCTTACATTTATATATTGATATTTTATCAAAAAAAGTTACATTTTTGTTATTTATTTTTTCTGTTTAAAATATTAAAAGGCAGGAGCACAACTCCTGCCTTTATGTATCTACTTTTTGGACAAAACCACTCAAAATAGAACTATAAAACCAAGAATAATACTTCTGCCAATTCTAGCTAAAAAACACATCGTATCATAATAACTTTTCTAGCAATTAAATCTAAAAATTCATTTCAAATTTATTTGTTAGCCATATTATTTTCAACTTGTTGTATCATCTTTTTAACCATGTTTCCACCGATTCTTCCGGCATCTCTTGAAGAGATATCACCATTATAACCGTCTTTTAAAGTTACTCCAACTTCACTAGCTACCTCATATTTGAATTTTTCTAGTGCATCCATAGCTTCTGGAACTAATTTTTTGTTACTGTTGTTTGAGTTTGCCATTTCTTTCACCTCCTGTTAATATTAACATTTTTTATTATGAAACTTATATTAATTTTGTTTAAAAATTATTAAAATTCTGTTTCATTTTTATAGAAAAAAGTTTTCTTTTTTCTAAATATAGAATGTGCAAAAAATGAAAAAATAAACAGAAAAATTTTGGAAATTTTTTTTCAACAAAAAGAAGCATAAAATTTTTTATTTTCTACTTCTTTCTATTTATAATATTTTTTATAATTGCTAGCAGTCTTTGCTCTATCTTACATATTGGGTTGCTTTATTAACTTTTTCTTGCATATAATCAAATCCATCTCAAACTTACCAAATTCTCATCAACTCAAAAAAGAGATAGAACATATTATTCTACCTCATTACTTTTTTCTTCTTGCCTTCCTAATATATATAAAAACGCAAACGCTGGTACTTTTATCACAGTTTTTCCATCTTTAAGCTTGACTATTCCATAATCAAATGCATCTTTAGTTATAATATAAATATAATCCTCTATATTTGGAACATTATATAATGCATTTTCTCTATTTAATTCTGTTTTTTCTCTATATTTTACCTCAATATATAAATTTTCTTTTACTGAATTTCCAATTATATCAATTTCTTTTTCGGTTTTTTTATCTCTATAATAACCAACCTTTCCATTATATTTTTTCATATATGTATAAACATGCCTATATACAGCTGTTTCAACACTATATCACATTTCTTTTGGGTCTGTTATTATATCATCTTTCATAAGTATTGCATTTCTTATTGCACTGATAACGTATTTACAATTTCACCTAATTCTTTTTCATTTATGCTTTTTAACTTTTCAATAGTAAAATCATTTGGTATTTTTTCATCTAAACCTGATATCTCTGTCTTTTTATTTAGATTAAAGAATTATCCGTTTAATAATATGTTTACTTGTTCAACTGACAATCCATCTATATCATCAACTGTAAACGGCATCCCCTTTTGTTCTACTAGCTTGCAATATTCATAAAATGATAATGTCGGAACTGTTATTGTAACCCATCTTCCTGTTCCACTTTCTATAACTCCTTCTGTTATTACAGGACTTGCACCCTGTTGCAATTACATGTGAATTTGGATTTTGGTCATATAATAATCAAGTAATTCATTTATTTTACAAAACTTTAAAATAGGATTATCAAAAGATACATATAAAATATATTTGTGTAAATGTCATTTTTTATATAAAGTATACTTTTGTATTTTTATGTTTTTTACTAAATTATATTTTAGCATTTATCATTATTTTGTCAAAATATGTTTTATATTTTAATTTTTAGGAATAGCATTTCTAGCTAATTCATCACACCTATTATTTAATTCAACATCACTATGACCTTTTACCTTATTAAAAGTCACCCTGTGTTTCTTTGTCAAACTATAAAGCTCTTGCCATAATTCCTTGTTTTTTACCGGTTCACCAGACGCTGTTTTCCAACCTTTTTTCAGCCAGTTAAAAATCCAACCTTGATTAAATGCATTAACACAATAACTGCTATCACTAAAAACTTCAACTTCACATTCTTGCTTCAAAGCTTTTAACCCCTGAATAATTGCTGTAAGTTCCATTATATTGTTTGTTGTATTTTTTTCTCCTCCAGAAATTTCTTTTTTCAATTCGCCTGCCATTAAAACTGCCGCCCATCCTCCAGGTCCTGGATTTCCTGAACATGCTCCATCCGTGTAAATAATTACTTTTTGCACTTAATCAACTCCTTTTTTGGATTGGGGACGGTTCTTTTCACAAAATGTCCCAAAAAGAACCGGTCCCAATGGAACATTTCGCGAAAAGAACCGTCCCCAATCAGAAAAATTATTTTGTTATCCATTTTACTAAATCTAAATTTTCACTATCTAAAAGCAATTCATTTGTTGGCATAACTCTAAATGTATATCCATAATTTCCACCTGAAATTAAAGATATTTTTGCTGTGTATGTATATCTTCTGTATTCCTTTTCTTCATTTACAAGTTTCATTGGTACTATTGTAATATTTTCAACACGTCCATCATCAGAAATTTTTCCACAATATACTTCTGCTTTTATGTCTTCCTTTTCTATTTCTGGAAGTGTTACTTTACAACTAACTTCTATTGATTCTCCAGCATCTATTTTGATATTTTCAGGATTGTCTGGTTGTTCAATAGATATATTTTCCCATTTACTTTTCATTTTTTCTTTCCAATTTGTAAAGTTTGCCGCTTCTTCAACATTTGAAAAATGCTCATCATATAAATTTATTAATGGTATATACAATTTATCTGTATAATCTACTAACATCCTAGCTGTACTATATTTTCCTCCTGTTGTTATTATAGATTGTTTCATTATTTGCATCCATTCTTCTGAAGGCTCTTCTTTACTTTTTCTGTTGAAAAATGTTGGTATAATCTTTGTTTCAAGTGTTTTGTATATGCTTTGGCTGTCTGCTATATCTTGTTCTGAATAAGAATTATATTCTTTTTCTGTTCCTATTGTCCAGCCGTTTGTTTGGTCATATCCTTCTGCCCACCATCCATCTAATACACTGAAGTTTATTACTCCATTTACTGATGCTTTTTGACCAGATGTTCCAGATGCCTCCATCGGTCTACGTGGATTATTTAGCCATACATCTACACCACTTATTAGATATCTTGACATTGCTATATTGTAGTTCTCTAATAAGAATATTTTTCCTCTGAATTGTGGTTTCATTGATATTTCATGTATATATTTTATTAAGTCTTGTCCTTCTTTATCTGCTGGATGTGCTTTTCCGGCAAATATTAATTTTACAGGACGTTCACTATCATTTAGTATTTCTGTTATTCTTTCTAAATCGTTAAAGATTAGTGTTGCTCTTTTGTATGTTGCAAATCTTCTTGCAAATCCTATTATTAAATCACTTGATGATAAGCCTGATGTCATTTCTTTTATGTCTTCATAACTTACTCCGGCTCTTCTTAATCTGTTTGTTGTGTTTTCTTTAACAATTTCTATTAACTTTTCTTTTCTTTCTATATGTGCATTCCATAATTCTTGGTTTGGTATATTTTTTATTCTTTTCCATGTTTCATCTAAGTGTATTTTATCTTGCCAATATGGTGTTGTTGGTGATGATAGATATTTGTTATATAATTCTTTTAAGTTTTGTGGAACCCATGAACATGTATGTATTCCGTTTGTTACATATGTTATTGGTGATTCATTTGCTGCAATATTTGGCCATACATCTCCAAATAGTTCTCTTGATACTTCTCCATGTAGTTTACTTACTCCATTTTTCTTTCCTGCAATTTTTAGTGCTAATATTCCCATGTTGAATCCTGGTTCTAATGCGTCACATGGTTTCATTCCTAATTTTAGGAATTCTTCTCTTCCTAATCCTAGTTTTGCCCAATATCCTTCAAAATATCTTTCTACTAAATCTATTGGGAATATATCATTTCCTGCTGGTACTGGAGTATGTGTTGTAAATACTGTTCTTGAACTTACTATATCTTTTGCAATTTCAAATGTTACTTGTTTTTTTGCTATTGTATTTTTTATTAATTCTAGTGTTAAAAATGCTGAATGTCCTTCATTCATGTGATATATTGTTGGTTTTAAACCTAATTGATCTAGTAATCTTACTCCTGCTATTCCTAAAACTATTTCTTGACGTATTCTCATGTCTTGGTCACCACCATATAGTTTTAGTGTTGTTTCTCTATCTTCAGGTCTGTTTTTTTCTATATCTGAATCTAGTAAATATAGACTTATTCTTCCCACATTTATTTTCCATACTTTTAAGTAGATTTTTCTTTTTTGGAAGTTTACTTCTATTAACATATCTTCATCATTTTCATTTTTTACTGGTATGATTGGCATATTTTCTATTTCTATATTGCTATATTCTGATTTTTGTATTCCATATCCTTCTATTTTTTGATTGAAATATCCATTTTTATATAAAAGTCCTACTCCTACTAATGGAATTCCTAAATCACTGGCTGATTTTAGATGGTCACCTGATAGGATTCCTAGTCCTCCTGAATATATAGGAATTGTTTCATCTAGCCCATATTCTGCTGAAAAATATGCTATTAAGTCATTTTTATTACTTGAATATTTTTTATTGAACCATGTGTCTTTACTTGACATATAGTCTTCATAATTTCTTAGTACTTTTTCATATTCCTTTACAAAACTTGAATCTTTTGCTGCCATTTCGAGTCTTTCTTGTGATACTCTTTTTAAGAATTTTACTGGGTTCTTTTCTACTGTTTCCCATAAATCTCTATCTATTTTCTTTAGTAATCTTAAATAATCTGAATTCCAGCTCCACCATAAATTATTAGCTATTTCGTCTAATTTATTTATACTTTTTGGTAACTGTGGCTTTACAGTTATTTTATTAAATATGTACATTTATCTTGTCCTCCTTGGTAACTTTTTCTTTTTTCTTTTAGATATTATCTATTAAAATCTTTTTTTTGTCAATAATTATTGGATAACAATTTTATTTTTCTTGTATTTTTTATAAAGATTATGTGTTTAATGTCAAGAAAAATCGTTCGACAAAATTTGACACCTATTTTTACATATTTTTAAAATTTTCTTGAATTATGTAAAACCTCTTTACATTTTATGTAAATTAATGTATAATATACATACATTCTAGGTCAATCTTGTTTCCCACATAAGAAACCTATTTACATAGATGTAACCTGCAACAGTCTTTCATATAACAAGGAGGTTATGAAAATGTTATTTAGAAAGAAAAATCCGCCTCTACATTCGTATGAGGAAATATCCTTGGCAGCGGAGTATCTTTTTTTCAAAAATTCAATTCTCCAAAATTTGCCATTGATACAAGCCTATAAAGAATGGCTTGAAACAGAACTTAAAAACCCAAAAAAATATTGGGCTAATTTTCACCGGGTGTTTTTAGCAAGCTCTCAGATGCTAACGGAAAAAATGCCTTTTTATCAGGTAGACAAATCCAAACTATTTGTTTATTCTGATGAATTCAGATGTTTTTGCCCATTTGATGAGGATTCACATTATTTCGTCAAGTACGCAGACGATATAATTGTGGATGTTTCAAAACTGCCGGAAAAGATTTACCCACCATACTGGCCAGACCCAAAAAAAGAAGAAGACCGTGTGGAATTGACGATGCACGAATATTGTGCATATTTTATATTCCAAATGTGCCAGGAAAAATTAAAAAAAATTTCCAACCTTGTTGATTTTGCAGAGAATCCTAAAAAATTTTCATGCAAAATGGTTTCCGAAACGGAAAATAATCCAGAAAGAGAACAGCTCTGGCTCTTCGCAGTTTGTTACGAGGAGCATCCATTTGAAGTTGAAAAAACGACTTCACACTCCAGATATACAACATATTTCTTCTGAATGTGTCAATATTAAAATAGCTTGACTGTGGGATAAAAAGCTATTTCCCCCTGTATGTTACACATCAGGGGGTTTTTTCTAATACAACTATATTTTTTGCAATTACATCTAATTTTATTACATTCATTGCTGTTAAATTTTCTATTTCCTTGATTATTTTTTTCTTAAAAGTCTGTAAACTTTCTGAAATATTATAACCATATACAACACTAACTTCCATATCAATTAATGGACCTTCTCCATAATTTTGGACACGTGTTCTTAAAACTTTATATATTTCAGGCATTCTTTCTGCTTGAAATTCTGCAATTTGCCTAAATACAGAATCTGATATTGTAAAATTTCCTAAATAACTAAATGTAGGTCTTATTATTGATTTTTCTGATATATAAGGTTTTTCTCCTTTTCCTTTAGATTTGAAAATTTGAAGTGGGTCTAATAAATACCCTGAAAAATCCTTTTTTATTTCAAAAGTTGGAACTGGAATTACATGTTTACCTTCTGTTACTCTTATTCTTCTTGCAGTTTCCATTTCTTCTTCTGTTGCAACATCTGTTATATATGTTGTATCAGATATTTTAGGAAGTCCTAAATTTTCAGCGATTTTTTCCACCATTCCATCTGATGTTCCAAGTATAAGTATTTTTTTTACTTTATACTTTTTTAAAGCCTTTTGTATTACCTTTTTTTCATCATCATGTAAGAATAAAGCCTTTTTTACTGTTTCAATTTTGGTTGATGCTTTTTTGGCTGATTCTCCGACTTACTACTCTATTATCATTTATCAAAAGCCCATCATCAATTATAAAATGCACATCTTTTTCTCCTGCAACCATCTGTGCTCTATAGCTTTTTCCTGTTCCTGATGGTCCTACAAAAGCATATACTTTGATATTTTCAAACATAACTTTTTTCCTCTCTTACAAAACTAATTTTTTTCAACAAGCATAACTTTGTATGTTAAATTATGGTATTTTACCTTAAATGTTTTTTCTTCCTTTATTACGGTTATATTTTCTTTTAAAAACTCTTCATTTTGATAGAATAAACCACTATCATCATCAATAATCCATATTCTACCTTTATAATCTTTAAAAAATCCCCAATCTTCTTTGGTTTCCATTGCAGGAGCATATGCTTTATAAGCCTCTTCAACTCCCCAATGTTCTAAATTCATAAAATATTGTTTATTATTTGGGAAATATGTAGCAATAACACCTCCATTTCCTATTTTTGAGTATAACAATATATCGTCTTCTTTTATCTCATCTTTTATATAATTATATACTTCTAAATTTTCCTTATTATAGTTTTCTTTTATGTTTTGTACGTTTCCTAGTATTGCTAAAATTAAAGTAATCCCACAGATTGTTCCTGCTATAATTTTATTTTTTTCTTTAGATATTATAAATGATAATGTAAAGATATATAGTCCTGTCATTACTAATAAATATCTAGCATATAAAATTGGGCTTATAATTGAAACTAATAATATTATAAATATTACTCCAATATATATTCCTGTACTCAATGCTACTGGTTTTAGGCTTTCTCCTTTTTTCTTTAATTTATATGCTTTTATTATTAAATAAATATATACTGCTATTGATACGATTAGTGCAATCAATGCTTTCCAGTCATTCATAAAGTTACTATCTACTTGATTTTTAAATTGAAAACTTAATATATCCACTGTTGTTCCAATTAAACTAATCTGTATCCAGAATCCTCCACCTACCTGTTTTAACTGAACTACAAAAAATATCATCCATGGTATATATAATAGGATTTGAATTGCTGCTAGTATTAAGAAGTTTCTTAGGTCTTTTTTGTTTTCTTTCCTATTTTTTATTAAGTAAATTAATAATACTAAATTGATTAAACCTGCTGTTACTAATGCATAATAATGTATGTAGCATGAACAAATACTAAATAATCCAAATATACATAAATTTTTTAGTTTATTTTTTTCTTCTTTTTGTTTTATATTTTTATAAAATCTATATCCATATATTGCCATCATTGTAACAATTAGACATGTCCATGAATACATTCTTATTTCTTGGGCATATGTATTCATTATTGGTAAAAAGTAAGTAAAAAACGAAAATAGAATTCCTGTTTTTTCTCCAAAGTCTTTTCTAATATGTGTATATCCAATTATCCCTAAAATTGCTATTGCAAGTACTGAAAACAGTCTATATATTAATATATGTGAACCAAATATTAAATAAATAATATGTAACATCCAATAATATAATGCAGGATGTACATCATGACCGGTTATTGTCCAAATGTCTGAAAAGCTTTTATTTGCTATTGATACTGAATAACTTTCATCAAACCATATATTTGTATGAAATGCTGGTATTAGTATAAATATTATTCCAAGTATTATTATTCCTATATGTAGTATTTTGTTTTTTTTCATTTTTATTTATCCTCTCTTAATTTATTTTTTATAAAAATAAGACTAGAACTAAAAAGCTAATTTTAGATCTAGTCCATTATCTTATTTTTTATGCTATTTCTTTTATATTTACACTACGTACATGGTCGATTTTTTCCCATGTTGTATCTTGTTTAAATAAACATTTGAAGTTTATTAATAGCCATGAACCCATAAATAATGGATAATATAGTGCCCATTTTAACATTGGTTTTATTGGTTTCTTGTCTAAGTACATTGTAAATAATGCGGTTAAAATTGGTAAGAAAAATGTTGGTACAATATATCTTACTATATTTAGTATTAATGTTGCTGTTGTCATTGTGTCAAATGCATAAATAAGGAAATTTGATAGTAATAATACCATTGATGCTATGAACATTGGTATACTTCCTACAATATAAAGTAATCCATCAAAATTCATTATTGTTTTATTTGTTTTTACTGCTTTTGCTAAGTCTTTTGTGTAAATTTTCATGCATTGTATATGTCCTACTGTCCATCTTGTTCTTTGTGTCCATGATGCTTGGAATTTTTCTGGTTGTTCATCATATACTATTGCATCTGTTGCCCAACCTAACTTTTTTCCTTTTATTATTTGTTTTAATGAAAATTCTATATCTTCTGTTAATGTTTTTGTGTCCCATCCTGTTTCTTTTACTAAATCAAATTTTACCATAAACCCTGTTCCGTTTAATAGTGGCGACAATCCTACATTGTATCTTGCTAAATGGTAGAATCTGTGCATTGTCCAATAGAAAAATGCATATCCTGCTGATACCCAACTTTCTGATGGATTTTTTATGTCTTTATATCCTTGTACTACTTCTTCTCCTTGACATAGCTTTCTGTTCATTACTTTTATGAAGTTTTTGTCTACTATGTTATCTGCATCAAATACTAGAAATGCATCGTAATCTGCGTTTTCTTCTATTTTTTGCTTTAAGAACCAGTTTAGCGCATATCCTTTTGTCTTTTTTGTTTCATCAAATCTTTTATATACTATTGCTCCTGCTTCTTTTGCATATTTTGCTGTGTTGTCTGTACAGTTATCTGCTATTACGTATATATCGTATAAATCTTTGTCGTAGTCTTGATTTTTTAAACTTTCTACTAGATTTGCTATTACTGTTTCTTCATTATGTGCTGGTATTATTGCCATGAATTTGTGATTTTTATTTTTTAATAGTGGCTTTTCTTTGAATTTTATTAGTGCACATAGACTTATTGCTAGTTCATATATCCAAAATACTACTATAACATAGACAAGTGCTTGCCTTAATAAATATATATATTCCATCTATTTCTCCTTCTTTTTTATTTTATTTCGTCACCTGTTATATTATACTATTCTTATTGAATTTTTGCAATGTTTTAATGGTAATTTTTAGAAATTCTTAATTTTTTGTTACTTTTTTTGACCTAAAACCTACTTTCCGTAAGGTTTCAATAAAAAAACAACTACCAACATTCACCTATATGGTTACTAGCTGATAGTTGCGTTTTTTAAATTTTTTTATCTTTTTAGATAATGGGTACAAATTTCTTTAACATCTGGCAACTAACTGAAAATCCTTGAACTTTCAATACCTTGTACCTCAAATTGATATTTGAAACGATGTTAGAGTGCCTAAACACACGAACCGCCCGTAGCGTTGTTGTTGTTATTACCAAACACCACGCCGAACAGATTAATTTTTACAGTGAAACACTTTTCTTTACACTAAACAATTTGTAACCTTTTTGTTTGCTATCTCAAACAAACATTTTTCTTCTTTCCCACCCTACCTTCCACTTTTCTTATTTGCATCTATTTATCTACTATTTAAAATTTGTGTAACAGTACTACAGAGTTCAGTACACAGTACTACTGCCAATTAATACTCTCCTAATTCCAAATTACAGGCCTAAATGTAACATCTCCGAACGAACCGCCCGTAGCGTAGGGGCCGCCACCCCCAACACCACGCCGAACAGACCTTGATGTATTGATACTGGAAATCCTTGGTTATTTGAAAAATATGTCCATCCTCCCATCCATCCATATGTTCCATTAGTAGTTTTAAATCCTATATAATCATTTCCTTCTCTATTATTTAAATCCCATGTTTTTATATATTTTTTTGTTGTTCCATCTTCATTAAATAATCCTTTTACATAAACATTTGTTGTAGATTTGGCAGTTGCTGATAATCCTGTACTTTGAGTTTTATTTCTACCAGCATTATATATTCCAGATAAATTTCCTGTTGTTGTACTAGGTGCATTTGAAGTTGATGCTCCATATTGGCTTACTGAAAATACTGCCATCGCACTCCAATCTTCGTCTGTTGTCAAATGTGCTTCTAGTAATGTTGTTCCTAATGTTGATGTTGGCTTATTTAGATTTTCACATGCTTCATATGATTCTGAAATATTTATGTTTGTCCATGGTGTTCCGTTATTTATTTGCATTCTTATTGTCCCTTCTGCTGCATATATATTTTTTATTCCTAAAAACATTATTAGTGTTATTGTAATTATTAATGTTTTTATTATTTTTTTATTTTTCATCTAATTTACCTCCTCTGTTGGTTCATATTTACTAAACCATATTCCTTCTAATCCATCCTTTTGTTTAAATGCTGAGTGTAATTTGTATCCTTCTGGCAAGCTTTTTCCATATTTTTGTGTATCTAATGGTTTGTCATCTTTATCTACAAATATTACACTTGCTTGTCCACTTTCTATTTTATATGCATATCTTGGTATCCATACCCAATAGCTTTCTAGCCCATTTGCCATGCATTTTACATTTGCCCATATTTTGTTTTCGTAATTATAGAAATAATATTCTTTTCCATCTTGATTTATTTTTTGTTCTGGATTTTCGCTGTATTCTACTTCTATACTATTTTTTCCATCTTGGGTATAGTATATTAATTTGGTATCTTCTGCTTTAAAATTCTTTAAGTTTGGCGTTTTTGGTTCTGTTTGGTCTAATGGTGTTGTTTCTTTACTACTTGGTTCATATTTACTAAACCATATTCCTTTTAAGCCTTCTTTTTGCTTAAATGCTGCATGTACTGTAAATCCTTCTGGCAAGCTTTCTCCATATTTTTCTTTATCTATTGGTTTATCATTTTCATCTATTAATATAATTGTACTTTGACCTGATTCTATTTTATATGCATATCTTGGTATCCATACCCAATAACTTTCTAGTCCATTTGCTGTGCATTTTACATTTGCCCATATTTTGCTTTCATAGTTATAGAAGTAATATTCTTTTCCTCCTTGTTTGATTTTTTGTTCTGGTTTTTCGCTGTATTCTACTTCTATACTGTTTTTTCCATCTTGAGTATAGTATATTAATTTGGTATCTTCTGCTTTAAAATTTTTTAAGTCTGGCATTTCTGGTTCTGTTTGGTCAACTTTTACTGTTTCTTTGCTGCTTGGCTCGTATTTGCTAAACCATATTCCTTTTAAGCCTTCTTTTTGCTTGAATGCTGCATGTACTTCATATCCTTCTGGCAAGCTTTCTCCATATTTTTCTTTGTCTAATGGCTTGTCATTTATATCTACAAATATTATGCTTGCTTTTTCTTTCTTGGCTACACTTGCATCTAGTTTATATGCATATCTTGGTATCCACACCCAATAACTTTCTAGTCCATTTGCTGTACATTCTATGTTTCCCCATATTTTTGTTCCGGTTTCTTTATAGTCTACAAATGTATATGTTTTTCCTTCTACTGTTATTTGTTTTTTCTTTCCTTCTTCTATATATTGCTTTATGCTTACTTTGTATTGGTTCTTAAAATCTTCTGAATAATATATTACTTCTGTTTTATAACTTAGTTTATTTAGGTCTGGCTCATATGCTATTGTTCCATCACTTGATTTGAATTCTTTTGATTCATCTTCTGCTGTTCCTATTCCTTTTGCATTTACTCCATCTAACATTAATTTTGCATATTGTAGGCTATGGACTGTTTCTTTTCCTATTCCTGTTGGTTTTATTTTGTAACATTTGTCTGTTACTTGGTCATATATATATTCTTCTTCTTTTCCTCCTGCTGCTTCTTTTTTTATGTAATATATATCATTTACTAATCCTTTTAGAAACTCTTCGTCTTTCCATGTATCTTGGCATTCTAACATGTTATTTTTCCAAATTCTTTTGGTGCTTATTGGTTCCCCATTTGCATAATTGTTTCTTGCATATAGTATTTCTGCTTTTAATGTGTTACTAAATTTTTCTATCTCTTTTTTTGATAGTTGCTTTTCTATAAATTCGCTTTCCGAACTTTTTCCTGTATATTCTTCTAATACTTTTATACTTTTTTGTGCATTTTTATTTTCTTCTATTGCTGACATTTCTGTATAAAAATTTGCTTTTGTTGTTCTTGTTAGTATTCCATTTTGCCCTGTTAACATTGATATCGTTACTCCTGATAATATTAATAAGACTATTATTGTTACTACTAATGCTATTAATGTTATTCCTTCTCTCTTATTTACATTTTTCAACTTTTTTCTCCTTCCTTTTTGATTTTTATATAACAAAAAAAGATATTATTAATAATCTATTACTGTTTAGCGTTTTTTACGTTTTACATTAATAGATTTAATAATATCTTTCCATATATTTTATTTATATTTTTTTTATTTAGTAAAGTACTTGTGTGTGTGTGTGTGTGTGTGTGTGTGTACAGCCGCAAGGCTTTCAGCTTTTGTAATTTTCATTTTTATCCTCTTCCTTTTTTTATTTTATATTATATTAATTTATTTTTACTCTGTCAAGGTGTACTATTTAGTTTTTTTAATTATATGCATGTAGCAAGAAATGCGTATAACTTTTTTACCTTACCACAACTCTTCCAATTTATATTCTTTTTCTAACTTTTCATTAAAATAAATCTTACTCAAAAGCTTAATTTCCCTCAAACTCTCATCCTTCAAACTAAATCCAAAAACCTTTTTACAGGGAGCTGATACAATAAAATTCAAAGCCGCTAAAGTACTTTTACTTATACTAATAGAACTCTTATCTTGTCTATAGCACTCCTCACATTTAACCCCATTATCTTTAATACTAAAATGACTTATTCTCTCTTTTTCTCCACAATTAACACACCCACTAACTCTAGGTTTAAAGCCTAAAAAACATAAAAGTTTAATTTTAAAAACACTCAAAATAAAATCTGGGTCCTTGTCAGTTTCAGAAATCATATATAAAGTATTCAAATAAAGCTGTAAAATTTTATAACTATTCTCATTTTCAGCCGTTACATCCTGAATAATTTTTGTAATATGTACAGTATATTTAATTTTATCTAAATCTGTTCTTATATTATAGAACATCTCAATAGTATCACAGGAATTTATAGAATAATTATCTTGAGATTTATACAAAATATATTCGCCAAAACACAAAAACTGTGTACCTGCCAAAAGAGCGCTATTTTGCCTTCTAGCACCCTTTGCAGCACACGATATTTTGCCTAAACCTGGGGTTAGCATAGTAAGCATTTTATCAAAATCCCCCATATTACTTTCTGCTATTATTATTCCCTTCGTTTTTACTATTCCCATCTGTTTCCACCTTTTGAAGATTTACTAAATTATTTTGTATATTTTCAATCTGTTTCATTTCTAAAAATGTATTAACATTTCCTGTTGATTTAAACATATTCCAAGCTATATCTTTTATCATAACGTCCACTTCCTTCTGGAGTTAGTTTCTCCATTCTTATGTATTTTATTCATTAAAAAATTTTTCGTTATTCATCCAATCTTCTTTAACCTTAACCCAAGTTTTCAAATTAACTTTTGTTCCAAAATTCTGCTCCATGTCTTTTCTTGCCATAGTTCCAATTCTTTTAAGCATTTCGCCATTTCTTCCAATTATAATTCCTTTATGCGAATTTCTTAAACAATAAATTATTGCCTCAATATTATATATATCCTCATTCTTTTGGGTCTTCTTAAGTTTCATTTTTTCTACTTGTACAAAAATACCATGTGGCACTTCATCTCTTAATAATATCAAAGCTTTTTCCCTTATTGTTTCTTCTGCCAACTGTCTTAAAGTTTGGTCTGTATATTCATCTTGGTCATAATATGCAGGACCAGGTTTTAAATTTTTTTCTATTTCATCAAGTACAACTTCTTTGTATTTATTTTTTGTTGCGGAAATTGGAATTATTGCTGAAAAATCATATTCATTTTTATAAAGGTCAATTAATTTAGCTAATTCTTCTTTATTTACTAAATCCATCTTATTTATTATTAAAATGCATTTTCTTTTTGACTCTCTTATCTTTTCTAGAATTTTCATATCTCCACGACCTATTTCTTTGCTATCTGCCTCTATTAAAAACAAAATAACATCAGAATTAGAAATTGCATCCCATGACAATTCTATCATATTTTCATTTAATTTTGTTTTTGGTTTATGGATTCCTGGAGTATCAATAAATATAATTTGTGAATTTTCTCTATTCACTATTCCCCTTATTTGTGTTCTTGTAGTCTGAACCTTGTTTGCTATTGCTGCAATTTTTTCTCCTACTAATAAATTTATTAGTGTTGATTTTCCTACATTTGTTCTTCCACAAATTGATACAAATCCTGATTTAAATTCTGCCATTTTCACTCCTTTTTTTCTGATTGGGGACGGTTCCTTTTCCGAAAAGGAACCGTCCCCAATCAGAAATCATCTAAAAATTCTACTAATATCATTATAAGTTACAAATATAGACAAAGCAATCAAAAGAGAAAATCCCAATAATTGCAATTGTATTTGAACCTTATCACTAACAGGTTTCCTTCTTATAGCCTCTATCAAAAGTAACAATATTTTTCCACCATCCAAAGCTGGAATAGGAAGTAAATTTGTAATTCCAAGTGATACTGATACTACTGCCATTATATATAAATATTCTTTTATACCTGTTGTTTTTGAAACTAACTCTGATATTCCAACAGGGCCTGTTAGATCATCTGCTCCAACTTGACCTGTAAATATCATTTTTACACTGTCTACTAATGCTCCTGAAAAACCTAGTGTTGCCTCACATGCAGTTTTCAAACTTCCATATATTATTGCTATTAATATGAAATATATTATTAATCCAAATACTATATTTACTATAGCTCCTGCCGCAACTATTGCTATTCTTTTCGGTATACTTGCATTATTAAATGCTCCACTTTCTTCAGAGGCTTCTTCTTCGCCTTCCAGGCTAACAAATCCTCCTAAAGGAATTGCACGCAATGCATATTTTGTTTCTCCTTTTTGTCTGGATATTAATTCCGGACCAAATCCTATTGCAAATTGGTTTACTTTTACTTTGCATAGTTTTGCAGTTAAGAAATGTCCTCCTTCGTGTATGAATATTAAAAATCCAAGTAGGAATATTATTTTTATTGCTGATAAAATAAATCCAAGCATTCTTTCCTCCACTTTTTTTGTATTGGGGACGGTTCTTTTCGCGAAAAGAACCGTCCCCAATACGAAAAATCACATAAATATCATATATAAAAATGGTGCAATAAAAACTAAACTATCTAATCTATCTAGCATTCCACCATGACCAGGTAACAAATTCCCATAATCTTTTACATCTACAAATCTTTTTACAGATGATGCTACAAAATCGCCAATTTGGCTAAGTAAACTTAATGCTAAACTTACAATTGCAATCATACCATAAGAAAATTCTGTTCCCCAATAGTTGTTTGATATTATCATAAAGATTGTAGAAACAATAACTGCACCTGCAGCTCCTGCTATGCACCCTTCTATTGATTTTTTAGGGCTTATTTTACTAAATTTGTGTTTTCCAAAATGTTTTCCAATTAAGTATGCAAATATGTCTGTTGACCATGATACAACAAATGTATATGCAAATAAAATTTTTCCAAATTCTAGTTTTCTTACTAATTCTAAAAACATAAAGAAAAATGGCACATATATTATTCCTACTAATGTGTATGCTACATCTTTAAATGTTATTTTCATATCTGTAAAAATTACATTCAAAAATAATAATAAAATTATAACAGGTATTGAAAGTGCAACCAAATGTAGTAGTTTTTCTGTTTCTAAAAACATTGCCCCAACAATGTATAAATTGCTTAAATAGCCTACCAATTGTATTGGTCTACATGTCTTTTTTATTGCTCCAAAATATTCGTACATACTAATTATACTTACAATTAATACTGCTATTCCTATTACATATTGATTTCCTAGTACAAATAGTATTGCTACCATTGGAAGTCCTAATACCGTTGTTAAAACTCTTTTTAAATCCATATTTTTTCACCTTTTTATTTTCCTAATCTTCTAGTTCTTTTTTGATATTCAATTATTGCATTGTCTAAATCTTCGTCTTTGAAATCTGGCCAATTTTTGTCTACAAATAAGAATTCTGAATATGCAATTTGCCAAGGCAAAAAATTACTTGTTCTCATTTCTCCACTTGTTCTTATTACTAAATCTGGGTCTGGCTGACCTGCTGTATATAATTTGCTTTCTAGTAAATTTTCATTTATATCTTCTAGCGAAATTGTTTTATCTGCAATTTCTTTTGCAATTTCTTTTGCAGCTCTTACTATTTCGGCTCTTCCTCCATAGTTTAATGCAATATTAAAATGAACACCTGTGTTATCTTTTGTTCTTTTTATACATTCTTTTATTCTTTCCTGCATTTTCTCACTTAATACTGTTGTATCTCCTAAAAATTGGATTTTTATATTCTCAGAATCTGCAACTTTGGCATAATGTTCTAAATAGTTTTGAAGTATTAACATTAAACTTTTTACTTCTTCTTCTGCCCTTTTCCAATTTTCTGTTGAAAATGCATATACTGTAATATATTCTAAGCCTATTTCGTTTGCGTGTCTTACAATTTTTTCTAAAACCTTAGCTCCTTCTCTGTGCCCAAAAGCTACAGGCATTCCTTTAGCTCTTGCCCAACGTCTGTTTCCATCCATTATTATAGCTATATGTTTTGGTAATTCTTCTTTTTTAAATTCCATTTATATACCCCTTATTTATTTCTTTTTTCAATATATCTAGCTAATTCTCTTAAAAATTCGGCTTTTTCTCCAAACTCATTTAGCTGCGATATTGCCTCTTTTGTAATTGAATGTAATATTTCTTTTGATTTTTCTAACCCATATTCTGATATATAGGTACATTTTCCTTTTTCTTTGTCATTACCAACAGGTTTTCCTGTGACCTTTTCATCTCCTATTTCTGATAAAATATCGTCTTTTATTTGAAACGCTAAACCTATTTTTTCTGCATATGTTGTTATTTTTTCAAGCTGATTTTCTGATGCTCCACCTAAAATAGCTCCCATTCTTGCACATAATCTTAGATATGCTCCTGTCTTGTTTTTATGAATATATTCAAGTTCTTCTTTTGATATATTCTTTCCTTCACATTCTGTATCTAAATATTCTCCTGCAAGCATTCTATCAGTTGCTATTGAAAATTCATTTAAAATTTTTATTTTATTTGCTAATTCCTTATCATTTTTTGTATTTAATAAATCTTTACTTATTACAATATATGCGTAGTTAAAAAGTCCATCTCCAGCTAAAATTGCTGTTGCCTCATTGAATTTTTTATGATTTGTTGGCTTTCCATGTCTAAAATTATCATTGTCTATTCCTGGTAAATCATCATGTATTAATGATGCATTATGTACCATTTCTATACTTACAGCATAAGGCATTGGGATTTCCAAATCTTCTTTAAATAATTTATAACTTGCTAAAACTAAAATCGGTCTTAATCTTTTTCCTCCTGCTATTAAACTATATTCCATAGATTGGTTTAAAATTCGTTCAGGACAATCTTGTTTTTTCAAATATTTTTCTAATTCACTATTTACTTTATTTTGATATTTTATTAATTCGGTTTTAAAATCCATATATTACATCCCTTTTTGGCTATATTGAAAGTATCTCATTTTCCTTATTTGATAATACTTTATCTACTTCTTCTATTGATTTATCTGTTAATTCTTGAATTTTATTTTCAGCTTGTTTTAATTCGTCTTCTGTCATTTCTCCATCTTTTTGTTCTTTTTTGGCTTGGTCAATCCCATCTCTTCTTGCATTTCTAACTGCAACTTTACAATCTTCTGCCATTTTTTTGATGTCTTTTACTAATTCTTTTCTTCTTTCTTCAGTTAATTCTGGAAATGCTAGTCTTATTACTTTTCCATCATTATTAGGATTTATTCCAATATCTGATGCAATTATTGCTTTTTCTATTTCTTTTAAAACTGATACATCCCATGGTTGAATTACTATCAATCTTGCCTCTGGAACTGATATACCTGCTACTTGGCTTATTGGTGTTGGTGTTCCATAATAGTCTATTTTTACCTTATTTAATATTGCAGGATTTGCTCTTCCTGCTCTTACTTCTGCAAATTTTTCTCTTAAGTTGTCAATTGATTTATTCATTTTTTCTTTTATAATGTTATAATCCATAATATTTTTCCTTTCTCCCCTTTTGGGTCCCGTTTTTGTTCCATTGGGACCGGGTCTTTTTGGTACAATGTTCTAAAAAGACCCGGTCCTTTTGGAACATTATTTTACAATTGTTCCTATTTTCTCACCTTTGACAGCTCTTACTATGTTTTCTGGGTCTGCTATTCCAAATACTACAAGTGGAATATTGTTGTCTTTGCATAATGCTGTTGCTGTTGAGTCCATGACTTTTAAATCTTTATTTAGTACTTCTTGATATGTTATTTCATCATATTTTTCAGCTGTTGGGTCTAATTTTGGGTCAGCTGAATATACTCCATCAATTGCTTTTCCAAGCAATATTGCATCTGCTTCTATTTCAGCTGCTCTTAAAGCTGCTCCTGTATCTGTTGTAAAGAATGGATTTCCTGTACCACATGCAAATATAACTACTCTTCCTCTTCCTAAGTGCTTTATTGCTTTTCTTTTTATAAATGGTTCTGCAATTTCTCTCATTTCTATAGCTGTTTGTACTCTTGTATATATTCCTCTTGCTTCTATTGCATCTTGCAATGCTAATGCATTCATTGCTGTAGCTAACATTCCCATGTAGTCTGCTGTTGTTTTTTCCATTTGCTCTCCGTTTCTTCTTCCTCTCCAGAAGTTTCCTCCTCCTACTACTATTGCTACTTCTACTCCCATTTCTACTACTTCTTTTATTTTGTCACATATTTCTCCTACTACTTTGATGTTTATTCCTGTTTTGTCTTCTCCTGCTAAGGCTTCTCCACTTAGTTTTAGTAAAACTCGTTTATATTTTGCTTCTGACATTTCTTATTCTTCCTTTCTTTTTTGTTTTCTTGTGGTATTTTATCATAATTGTTTTGAAACTACAATAGTTTTTTCTATGTTTCATTGGTAGAATTCTAAGATTTATTTATTTTCAACACTATAATTATATAATTTTCTACTTATTATTAGTTTTATATTCTTCTCCCTCTTCTGCTACCATATTTAAATCATAACTTTCTTCCTCATCATTAACCTTATACTCAAATTCATCATCATTTTTATCAGCAGTTCCAAGTCCAAAATATTTTTCAAAAAACTTCTTAACTTTAACTATAATATTTTCTTTTTTCTCTGCCCTATTACCTCCGCCAAATCTTCTCATATGTGGTAATATTTTTTCTATATCTGTTCCATTTGTTTTAACTTGTCCATCTCTTTTCTAATTGTTTCTGCCTCTTCATCTGATAATTTTGCATAATCGAAGTTAGTATCTCCTGCTTTTCTTTCGCATTCATTTATGTAATTAGTCATATTTTCTGATATATATCTATAGAACATTATTCCTAATATGTATTGTTTAAAATCCCAACCATCAACTGATCCTCTTAAATCATCCGCTATTGACCATATTGCTTTGTGCAATTCTTCTCTTTCTCTTATATTTCTATTTTCCATAAGTTTCCTCCGTTAAATCTAATTGTTCTATTTACTTTATATACTTTTTAACAAAAAAATTCTATTTCCCTCCTGCTCAAATATCTCCACTCTCCTAGCTTCAAATCTTTAACATCCAAATTTCCAATTTTACACCTATGTAAAGCCAAAACTTTCATTCCAATAGCATCACACATTTTTCTAACCTGCCTATTTTTTCCCTCATGAATTGTAATTTGAACTCTTGATATTCTCTTTTCCTCATCAATCTTCAAAATTTTAACTTTTGCTGGTTTTGTAACATATCCATCATCTATTTCCACACCATTTTTTAAATTCTCAATTCCCTCTTTAGTTACAATTCCCTTTAATGTAACATTATAGGTTTTATCAATTTCGTGGCTTGGATGTGTAAGTTTATTAACAAATTCTCCGTCATTTGTTAAAATCAAAGCCCCTGATGTGTACATATCCAATCTTCCTACTGGAACAATTCTTTTATTTACTTTTACTAAATCAAGTACCATATCTCTTCCAAATTGTTCTTTAACAGTTGTTACATATCCAATTGGTTTATTTAATAATATATATATTTTCTCATCATCTAGTTTAACTATTTTTCCATTATATCTAACATCATCTTCATTCGGTTTTACCTTTGTCCCTAATTCTGTTACAACTACACCATTGACCTCAACTTTTCCATCTAAGATTAATTCCTCACATTTCCTTCTTGATGCTACCCCACATGATGCTAAATATTTTTGTAATCTCATTTCTTCCATCTATTTTTCCTCTTCCAATTCTTTTATAATATTTCTTAAATACTCAGGAATTTCTGCCTCTAAACTTATTTTTTTATTAGTTATAGGATGTAAAAATTCTAGTTTCCATGCATGTAAACATTGTCCACTTATATTCCACTCATTTTTGCCATTTGAATACACCTCATCTCCAATTATTGGATAGCCAATATATGACAAATGTACTCTTATTTGATGAGTTCTACCTGTTTCAAGGTTTATTTGTAATAAAGTATATTTATTTTTATATCTTCCTAAAACTTTAAAATGCGTAATAGCCTCTTTTCCCTCTTTATCAACCGCCATTTTTTTTCTATCTTTTTTACTTCTTGCAATCGGCATATTTATTGTTGCCTCATTCTCTTTTATAATTCCTCTAACCAATGCAAGATATGTTTTTTTAACTTCATGATTTTTAAGTTGTTCACTTAAATTTATATGTGCCTTATCATTTTTAGCTACTATTATCGCTCCTGATGTATCTTTATCAAGCCTATGAACAATACCTGGTCTTATTTCTCCACCAATTCCTGAAAGTGAATCTTTGCACAAACTCATTACCGCATTTACAAGTGTACCATCAGGATTTCCATTTGCTGGATGAACCACCATTCCTTTTGGTTTATTTATTACTATAATATCTTTATCTTCATATATTACTTCCAAAGGGATATCTTGTGCTTTTAAATTTATTTCTTTTGCCTCTGGCACAGATATTTCAATTTCATCATTTAACTTCAATTTATAAGAATATTTTGTTTTTTTATTATTAACTTTTATATTTTCATTTTCTATCAATTTTTGAACCATGCTTCTTGAAATATCTTTTTGAACATTTGGTATAAAACCATCCACTCTTTTTCCTACATTTTCCTCATTTACTATTATTTTTTTTATATTCATTTTTTGTCCCCTTTTTTCTCTCATTTAATATTTTTACCGTATTTTTTGCCAAAATAATCGCAAATCCAATCCATGAAATCAATATATATACATATGCTAAATTTAAGCTAATCGAATTTCCAATTTGTATAAATGTTATTATATTTTTATTCCAAATTCTATCTATCAAATTACCTATTGCTCCTGATACTGCTAGAATTAATATTATTCTTGTATCTTGTTTTATGAAAGTATTTTCATTTGATATATATCTTAGTATTAATATTGTTATTATAATCGTCAATAAAATATTAGATATATTACTTTCTTTTTCAGCACCAGTTAGCACATTCCATCCATTTATATATGCAATAATCTTAGTTATTTGGTCAAATAGTAATGCAAGCACAAAAATTATTATCAATATCTTTTTATTTTTTTTCATAAAATATTATTCCTTTCGCATAAGGCAGAACACCTAAACTATCTTCTTATGGCATTTTGCATAGTTTATTTTACTATAAAATTAACAAAATATCAACTAATATGTGTTTACATTATGTATTCTTTATGATATAATTTCCATAAATTTAATGTAAGGAGTATGTATTATGGACAACAATATGAATAAAAGTTTGGCACAAGATAAAGTTTTAATATTATATGTTCTTAACAATGTAAAAAATAATATAACAGAAAGTGACTTATTTAAATTAATTTCACCGGTCAATAATATTAACTATTTTTACTTTAAACAAATATTAGCAGACCTTGTTGATTCTAAACTTGTTCAAACCTATACAAAAGAAGATGATACTAATGATAAGCCTATACTTTACGAATTATCAAATGATGGAAAAAATTCTTTAAACCTTACAATAGACGTTTTACCTGGATTAGTAAAATTAAAAATAGATACAATTTTAAAAAATGAAGTTAGAAATTTAATTAATGAAGATTCTATTATAACAGAATATATTCCCGAAAATGAGCATTCTTATACAGTAAAATGCAAAATTGTCGAAAATAATAAAACCATTTTTGAAGTACGTACCTTTGCTGGTTCTAATGAAAATGCTAAAATTATTGCTGACAATTGGAAAGAAAACGCATCTAATATCTATCCTAAAATTTTAGATTTACTTACGGGAAAAGTTGATTAAAATTGAAAAAACTCTTGACAAACCCCAAAAAACTGAGTATAATAATTACGTCATGGCGAAGTAGCTCAGTTGGCTAGAGCACGCGGTTCATACCCGCGGTGTCGAGAGTTCGAATCTCCCCTTCGCTACCATTATTTAAAGAGGTCTTTATAAAAAAGACCTCTTTTTTAACTTATTTCATTTCATTTTAATAATTCACAGATTCCGTAAATATATCCACCTACAGAACCAATGAAACTGCCAACACCACCACTTACAACTGTATCGATGATATCCTCGCTGCATTCAAGCGAAAATATCCAACCAACCGTTGCCCCGATAATCATTCCTATAATTAAATAGAACATAATTTTCAGTATCATTTTTTTCTTTTGTTTCTTCATCTTCATTCCCCCTTGGTGCTTGCTATAAAAAGTTAACATGTTTCTTAGATAAATATATTATAACCTATATCAAAGCAAATTTCAACATTTTTATTATATGTTCCGTTTGGGGACGGGGAATTTTTGGTAACTTTACAAATACAAAAATAGAGAACCACTAATAGTCCACCATAAGTCTTCTGACTCCCGTACTACCTCATTTGTTTATGCAATAGCAGGGAAAGTTATTAAATATATTTATAATAAAAAATAAACAAGACCCCTAAAAGTCTTGCATTTTGGCTGGGGTAGTAAGATTCGAACTTACGCATCGACGGGTCAGAGCCGCCTGCCTTACCGCTTGGCTATACCCCAATATTAAACTTTTTGTATTATATAAAAAAAGTACATATTTTGCAAGCATTTTTCCAAAATATGTACCTTTATTTTATAAATACTGTTACTGTTACTGTTATTGTTTGTTTTCCCGTTTTACTTGAATCATATCCTGAAACCATTGATGATGTTATATATATCTCTTGCTTTTCTCCACTTTGACGTGTTATAGTTATTTTTCCACCTGTTAAATTTAAACTTTCACCTTTATTATAAATCACTTTAGTTTGTGCTGTTTTTATTGTTATTCCTGTTACATTATTAGTTACAACTACGGTACAACTTGCTACTTTGTTTCCATCTTTTGTTGTTTCTGTTATTTTAGCAGTGCTTGCAGGTTGTCCTGCACCTAAATAATCGTCCATTGTCCATCCTTCATTTGCCATATATGTAGAATATATATTTCCTCTTTCTATTATAACGCACCTATATTTTTTTCAACAAAATAATATTACATTCATTTTACATTTTCATTACAAAGATATTACAAAAAGACTTTATAATTGAAAAAATTTCAACTACAAAGTCTTTAAAATTATTTACAAAACCTATGCTTACCAATAGTAACCGTAAGAGGTCTTGACCAAATCCACTTATTAGTTGCAGTAGCCGGATTAAAATAATAAATTGCACCATAAGAAGGATCCCAACCATTAATAGCATCTTGTGCCGCCTTTTTAGCAGTACTATCAGGAGTCATATTAATTTGACCATCAGAAACTGCATCAAAAGCACCCGACTGATAAATCACCCCTGCAATCGTATTTGGAAAAGAACTACTCTTTACCCTATTCATAATAACAGCACCAACCGCAACTTGTCCGACATATGGTTCTCCTCTTGCCTCTCCATATATTGCTTTTGCTATCAAATTAACATTATTAGAATTACTATTATTTGAACTACTTGATGAAGAATTTCCAGATGAATTCATAATCCCCATAGCTTTAAGTGTTTTATCTCCTGCAATTCCATCAACAGTCAATCCATTTTTCTTTTGGAATAACTTAACTGCTGCTAAAGTCTGACTACCATAAATTCCATCAACATTTCCTTTATAATATCCCCATCTTTTCAGTTTCTCCTGTATTTGCCTAACTTCACTTCCCCTTGAACCATATTTTGATAATGCCTCAACCTGGTTATACTTTGAAAAACCGAATATTGCAACAATTGCAATTAATCCTAATACAAAGCTAAATACTGCTATCCTATGATTTAAAATCTTCTTTATCATTTTTTCACAACCTCTTTTAAATAAATTTTTTATTATTTTTATCTAAAAAAGGATTTTTTATACATCAATTTTGTATTGGGGACGGTTCTTTTCGTGAAAAGAACCGTCCCCAATACGAAATATCAACAATAAGCACAAAGTACAGATTCAAATCCAACCTCTAAATCAATCAAACCAATCTTATACTTATAATCTAAATCACATAATTCCTTCAAAATTCTTCTGATTTCACTAGTCTTAAAATAATTAGCTTGCATCTTATACTTATTTACCAAAAAAGTCTGATTAGGTTTCAAATCTAAAGCATAAATTATATCCTTGTTATTCTCCAAAGCCAATTTTACCAAATACAATTTTTTAAAATGTCCATATAAAGTTATCAAAATCTTTTGAACAGGCTCTTTTGCCATAATCAAATTTCTTAAAACCTCAATTGCAACTTTGGTATTTTTCTTTCCTAAACTATCTGTTAAATCAAAAATAATACTTTCCATCTTTTTTATAGATAAATTATCAATATCATCTTTTGTAATTGTTCCACCTTGTCCCTCATATTCTACCAATTTTCTTATTTCATTAATCAAATCTTGCATATCTGTTCCGCAACATTCAATAAAATAGCTTAGTGTAGGATTATCTATATTTACCTTATATGCATTTGTAATAGCCTTTATTCTTGCCTGTATTTGAGCAGGTTTTTGATATTCAAAATTACACACAATACCATTTTTATTTATAAACTCAAGTAAATCACTTTTATCAGCCTCATCTTCTACAAATACAAGTATTACAGAATCTTTTATGTATTCAAAATTTCCCTTTAAATATTCTAATAATTTTGACCTTATACTTTGGTCATCTTTTTTAGCTTTTTTTCTTCCCTCTTTTTTGAAAAGTCCTGTATTTTTAGCAATTATAAGCTTTTTTTCAAAGCCAAAACTCGGGGTTTCTAAATCTGAAATTATCTCTCCGAAGATTAGTATCATCGATTGTTATGTAATTTATTCCTTTTAAGCATTCTCCAAATAGACTTTTTATTTTTTTTAGCGAATTTTCTAATAGGAATTTTTCTTCTCCATATAGTAAATATAGCGATGAAATTTTTTCGCTTTTTAATTCTTTTTCTAATTCTTCTATTTTCAAATTTTTACCTCCTTGCTTAGACTTTTTTCTGATTGGGGACGGTTCTTTTCGCGAAAAGAACCGTCCCCAATACGAAAAAAGTGCCTACCCAAAAATAATCCTAAACACTTCAGCCACGCTCCACCCTTGAGCAAAAGCTCCTTTAGGCAAATATGGAGACCTCGAATCATACAATTCTGAAATAGAACCAATACATCCTCCTTCATTCATTTCCTTGCTGAATGTTTTTTCTGTTTTCTTCTTAAACTCCTCAATTTTAGCAGTCAAAACTTTTTTCTTTTCTTTATCCTTTTCAAATGCTTTCATATTTCTCAAACTATTATAATACAACCCTAAAAGCCAAGGCCAAGTAATTCCCTGATGATAACTTGCATCTCTTCTAAAGCCATCTCCCTCATATACATCAACATAATTTTTTTCTCCTTTTGCTAATGTTTTTAGACCATAATTATTTAATAATTTCTTTTCTACAACATTTATAATGTTTTCAGCTATTTCTGATGCTGGGTCCACAACAGGGTATGTTAGAGTAATCGCAAATAATTGGTTTGGTCTTATTTTACTATCTCCGACTACATCATATAAACACTTTCTTCTTCCATTATAGAATTTTTTATTAAATGATGTTTTACATTTTTCTGCCATTGAACTATATTTTTTACTTAAAATTCTTTTTCCTATTTTTTCATATTTCTTGCTCAATACTTCCATTATTCTTAAAGCATTGTACCATAAAGCATTTATTTCAACTACTTTTCCGTTTCTAGGTGTAAATGCAAAATCTCCGTATTTTGCGTCCATCCATGTATTTTGAGTTGTTTCTGTTCCTGATGAAATTAGTCCATCATCTTCTAAGTGGATATTGTTATTGTCAAAATCTATTCCTTTTGCATAGTTTTCTATTATTAATTTTAATTTTGGATATATATCTTCTTTTATAAATTTATCATCATTTGTATATTCTAAATATTTTTGTACTTGTTCAAATAATAATAAACTACTGTCTGCACTATTATATAACGGACTATTATCTACTTCTGAATAACCATTTGGCAATAATCCGTATTTGATGTCACGTGTACATGTAAGTAATACATCTTTTGCTATTTCATATCTTCTTGGTATTAGAGTTAATCCCTCAAATGATATTAAAGCATCTCTTCCCCAATCTAAAAACCATGGATATCCCGCAATTAATGTGTGCAGACCGAATGTCGGTCTATATACAACGAAATTATCTGCTGCTAATAAATATTCTCTTGCTAATTCGTCCTTTTCTTTTTCTTCTTTTGTTTTGTTTTCTTTTCCATTATCTATTAATAAAGACTCATTGTAAATATTATTTATTCTTACGATTTCATTATTTATCAATGCTTTTGCATCTATTTCGTCTATATTTTCTTCCATTGAACATATAAATGATATATCTTTATCTTCATTTGGCTCTATATCTATTTCAAAAACACCACTTACAACATGATTTTCTTCTGGATAAAATCCTCTTTTTTCCTCTTCTATATAAAACATGTTGTAAAATGTGTCATTTATATGCTGAGTATAATTTCCTTCAGATGTTTTCATATATATAGGATGTGATATATTCTTATCTATAACCAATTTTATTTTATTTGATTTTACCTCTTGCGTAATTTCAAAATTATGGTTTGTGTTCATACTATGAAAATCTCTATAATTAAATATTGGGGCTAATTCTAATTTAGCTTTAGAATTTCCATTTCTTATTTTATAATACACTTCTACTGTATTTTTTCCATATTGCATACATATTGCCTTGGTGATTTCTGTATCTTCTACTTTATATTTAAATACAGGCAAAATTTCTTTACTAAAAGATTCTAAGTAATTAAATCCTTGAGATATGTAATTTTTACATACATTTGTATATAAATCATGTTTTCTTCCATCTAAAATAATACTCTCATCTAATTTTGATAAAATTAAGTATCTTCTTGCAGGAGCAGAAAGCGGACTAACTAAGAGTCCATGATACTTTCTAGTGTTTGCTCCTATTATAGTAGAAGATGCATATCCTCCGATACCATTAGTTATTATCCATTCTTTTTTTAATCCATTATCTAATCTTAGGTCTTTTTTTTCAAATTTCATTCGTATTTCCTCCAATTATTTAATCCATTTATTTTCCCTTGTTAAATTTTTCTATTTTTTCTTTTCTTATTTCATCATAATCTTTTGGTCTCGATAATTCTTTCTTTTCTTTGCTCTCTCTATATGCTTTCATAATTTTTTCTTTTTGTATAAGCATTTCTCTTATTTTTTCTTGGTCTTCTATTTTTTGAGGTTCTGTTTTCTTTTTTAACATCATCGCTCTTTTTCTTTTTTCTGCTTTTTCATCTGCATGTTTGATTGATTCTATTCTGTCACTATATTTACTTGCAAATTTACTTTTTGATTTATTTGTTGACTTTTTATCATCATTTTTCTTATTTTTGTTTTGACGAATCATCTCTTTTTTTATTTCTTTATCCATTTGAAGTTTCGAATTCATCATTAAATATTCTGGTTCATTTTGTTTATCTTTGAATTTTAAATCATCACATATTATTTTAATTAAGTTATCCGCTATAAGCATACTATTATGTCTTATAAAATCATCTTTTATTATAGACATGTCTTCTTTTATAAATTTTATTCTTTTATCTTTTATATTTGATAAATCTTGTTCAACTAATTCTGCTCCATCTAAGTTATATTTTTTTATGTATTCTGGTATAACTTCTCCTGTATCATATAAACAATAATCAATTAAGCCTTCTCCACAATGTTCCACTATTGCATTTATATGGTCTGCAACTGAATAATTATCTGTTAATCCAGGTTCTGTCATTATATTACATACATATAATTTTACCGCTTTCGATTCTCTTATTGCTCTTGAGACTCCATTTACTAATAAATTTGGAATTACATTAGTATACAAACTTCCCGGTCCTAGAATTATTCCATCCGCTTCTTTTATAGCCTCTATCACTTCAGGTAAAGCCTTACAATTTGTAGGATTTAAATATACCCTATTTATTTTTGTTAATTTATCATAAACTGTTTCTGCAATTTTTGATTTTTCTTCTATTAAGTATCCATTTTCAAGCTCTGCACAAATCTTCATGTCATCTTTTGTTACAGGTAATACTTTTCCACAAATTTTAAATATCTCGTTACTATCTTTTATTGCCTGAGCAGTAGATAAAGAAATGTCATCCATTGCAGCAAAATATAAATCTGAAAAACTTACTCCTTTTAAAGCTCCTTCTTTAAACTTATAATTTAGTAACTTTGTCATTTTACTAGTATCATCTACTGACAATGATGCAATACCATTTTTTATATCTTCCAATTGCCTATATAACATTGTTTCGTTATTTTCACCAAAATTTTCTCCATAATCTGATACAGTAACAACAGCTGTTATATTACTTGTGTGTTTTTTTAATCCCTCCAAAGTGTTATTTAGTCCACTTCCTCCGCCTATTACTACTATTTTAGGACCTTGATTATAAACTGTTTTGTTGAAAATAAGTGAATTTACATTTACTTTTTCGTTTCTATCTAACCTATCATCTGTTGCCTCTATAAATAATTCCATATTTCTTTTATTTATAAAAACTAAACCTAAAACTACACATGTAAAACCTATAACAAAATATACAATTATTTTAGCAGCTTGAGAAAATGAAATTGCCTCATCTGATACAATCATATTCGCCATTCCAAATGAGCAAAAAACTATTCCTACAAGTATTAACATTATCCAACGTTTCATTTTTGAACTATCTTTAAACCAATAAAATATTCCTTTCATTACTATTCTTCACCTACTATTCTAATTTCCTCTCTTATTTTTATCCCATATTTTTCTTTTACCTTTTCCTTTACGTATTTTATTAAATCAATAACATCTTTTGCTGTTGCATTATTATAATTTATTATAAATCCTGCGTGTTTTTCAGATACTTTTGCTCCGCCTATTTGAAATCCTTTTAGTCCACATTCATCAATTAATTTTGCAGTAATTACTCCTTCTTGTCTTTTAAATGTACTTCCTGCTGATGGATATTCTATAGGTTGTTTTTCTTTTCTGCTTAATAAATATTCATCCATTTTTTTCTTTATTTCTTCTTTTTTGCCATATTCTAACATTAGTTTTGTTTCTAAAATAATATAATCTTTTTTATTAAATATACTTGACCTATATTCAAATTCTTGCTCTTTGTTTGATAATTCAAATATATTTCCATCATAATCCATACATTTGGTACTTACATTTATGTCTTTTATCTCTTTTCCATATGCTCCTGCATTCATAAATACCGCACCACCAATTGTCCCCGGAATTCCTGATAGTTCTTCAAATCCTGATATTTCTGCATTCATAAGTTTTACAGCAAGTGCCATTGTTTTGTATCCACTTCCTACTATTATTTCTGCATAATTTTCTTTTTTCTCAATTTGAAATTTTTGCAGGTCTATTTTTATTACTAGACCTCTTATTCCTTTGTCTTGTACAAGTAAATTACTTCCATTTCCTATTATTGTTATTGGTAGTTCTTTTCCCTTTGCATACTCTATAGCTTTTTTTAATTCTTCTTCATTTGTTACTTTTACAAACTCATCTGCTGTTCCCCCAATTTTGAATGATGTATGTTTTTTCATAGGCTCATCAAATATTATCTTTTCCTTTATACTATTTGTAGTTTTTAACATTTGCCTTGCCTCCTTTAAATTTATTTTTGACTTCTCCATTGTAACAAAAAAAGGTAAAAATATCAACTCATTTTTAAGCCAACTTTTCAGCATTCTCATTTATATTTTCAATATCATCTCTAATTTTTTTAAACAAATCAATATTATTTCCGAACAAATCGTAAACCTCGCCAACATTTTTAAAAGGTTGTTCTGTTAACTTTTGCATATCAATTGTTCCATTTTTAATAACATAGTCAATTAACAATTTCACAAACTGTATTTGTTTCATATTAAGTCTATTATCATTTATATATTTATAAAAAATATCACTAACAACATTTCTATCTAATCCAACAATGTTTCTAACAGCTTTAATTATGTTAGTATCTCCAAAATTTTGAGCATATTCTTTGTTATTTCCAAGTTCTTCAAATAATATCTTTTCAAGATTTTCCTTATCTTGTTCTGTAAGTCTTATATTATGTCTTATTTTCCACACAACAACATTTTCTAAATTTCCAGCTAAAAATTTTTCTACTTTTCTTCTGTAATTAGTAAAATTACTTCCATTAATTTCATAAACACATTCTTCATCTATCTGATTTAAAGTATCTTCTATATCGATATATACAGGCGGTCTATGGTAAGAGTCTATAAATTGTATTAAATTTCTTAGTTCTATTCTAATTTCTTCAATAGCCCAAAAATCAGCCTCTTTTATATAGTCTGTTTCTGCAACTCTTAAAATTAAATCTTGTTTTTCTTTAATTTGAGGAACTGTACCCAATTTTTCTAATTCTGATACAGTATCTACTATTAAATTTTCACATCTACTAGTTTTCTCTTGTCTAATTCTTTTTACTTGTAACTGATACATTAAATTATCAAACCTTTTTGCCTCTTCACTATCACCAATTGCAGTAAATAATGGTATTAAATTTTCTTTTATATCCATCAAATCTATTGTTGATATATATACCCATGTTTCTTCTTTTGAATATAATTCAATATAATACAATTTATTTTTTACCATAAAGCTATCTTTATTTAAACTTTTTATTTCATCTATAAAGTCCTTTATTAAGGATTTTCTATATTCACAATATTTTTCATCACTCTGATATTTTATGTTTTGTAATTCTACAATTAAGTCTAATTTATATCCATATATCTTTTCTGTTAAACTAACTACCGTGTTAGTTTCTATTCCTTTTGGATTTACAGAGAAAAATTCAAAATTCTTACAATAATCAAATATATAAAATTCTTTTTTATCTAAACCTACCCCAAATAAATCCTTGCAAAGTCTTGTTCCTCTTCCTATCATTTGCCAAAATTTTATTTTTGATTTTACAGGCTTAAAAAATACCAAATTTAATATTTCTGGAACATCTACACCAGTATCTAGCATATCAACTGATACAGCTATTTGTGGCCATTTTTCTTTTGTAGAAAATTCATCAATAATTGTTTCATTATATTTAACTTGATTATCTACCAATTTTGCAAATTTTTCTTTATATTCAGGATATAATTCATTAAATACATCTACTATTTTTTTGGCATGTTCATGATTTTTTGCAAAAATTATTGTTTTCCCTAGTTCATCTCCGCCTTTTACTTTCAATCCCTTTTCCATTAATACTTCTATTAATTTTTTTATTGTATCTCTATTAAATAACCATGTATTTATTGCCGATGAATCTATTTCTTCTGGTATGCCTCCTTCTTCATCTGCAAAAGTATTTTCATATTCTTCTTTTTCTTCCTCAGATAATTCTGAGTATTTTATTCCTCTATCCATAAAATCCGTGCTTGCATTTACTACATGATAATCAATTAAATATCCCTCTTTTACAGCCTCTTCATATTCATAGGCAAATGTTGGTACATCATTTTCAATTTCAAAAAATCTATATGTATTTCTATCTACATCATTTCGTGGTGTTGCTGTTAAACCTAGCACTAATCCATCAAAATATTCAAATATTGCTTGATACTTTTTATATATACTCCTATGTGCCTCATCTACAATTATTAAATCAAAATGTCCTGGAGTAAATAATTTTTTTCCTTCCTTGTTTTTAGTTGCATCTATTGCATTCATCATAGTTTGATATGTTGAAAAAACAATTCTTGAATCTTCTGGATTATCTGCCATGCTTAATAAATTGCATGTTGACATATTAGGAAGTAATTTTGTGAAATTATTTTTTGCTTGTTTTACAAGCACTGTTCTATCTGCTAAAAATAGTACATTTTTTACCCATTCTTTATCTGTTAAAACATCTACAATTGAAATTGCTGTTCTGGTTTTACCTGTTCCTGTTGCCATAACTATAAGTGCTTTTCTATGTCCCTCTTCGAATGTTTCGCAAACACTTTTTATTGCCTCTAATTGATATTCTCTATTTGTTATTTTGTCCTGAACAAATACATGTTCCAAACTTTGTCTGCTTTTCCTTCTATTTACAAGTAATTGTAGTTCATCTTGTGTATAAAAACCTGCAACTTTTCTTGGCGGATAATTTCTATCATCCCACATATATATTTCTAATCCATTTGTATAATATATAACAGGTCTTTGATGATATTCATTTTCAATACAATCTGCATATAGTTTTGCTTGATTTTGCCCAACTCTTGGGTCAACACTTGTTCTTTTTGCCTCAACCACTGCTAATGGTAATCCATTTTTACCAAATAGTACATAATCTGCATATCCTTCTTTCTTGTTGTTTGGCATTCCTGATAATTCAAATTCTTTTGTTATGTTTGTATCAAAATCCCATCCTGCAAGTTTTAACTCTAAATCTATATATTTCTTTCTTGTTTCATCTTCTGATATATCTTTAATTTCGAATTTGTAATTTTTCTTTTTATTTTCACGTGTTTGTGTTAATTTTTCTCTTTGTTCTTTGTTACGTTTTCTTAATTCTTCAATTTTTATATCTTTCATTTCTAAATTATTGAATAATGAATATTCCTCTGCTACTGAATTATACATTATACAATTATGTGGTAAAATACTTTCGTCAAATTCTTTTTCTTCAAAATTTTCAGAATAACAATAGGCAATCCATTGCATGAAATTGTATAAATATCTTAATGAAAGAACAGCCTCTTCTCTGGATATTTTTTTGTTATTATGTACTGCATAGTTTCCTAATTTTATTATATATTCAATTTGTTTTAATAATTTTTCATCTATTATATTTTTAAATGTTATATCATGTACTAATGCAGATAGATTATTCTGATATGGTATTTTTAGGTCGTTATCATTTGCATATAGCCATTTTACTGCTAATTCTAGTGCTCTTCTACATAGTATGCTACAAATTGTAGTGTTTACTCCTATTCCTTTTTCCGCTTCTATACAGCTTTCTGAAAAATTATTGAATATTTGGTTTTGTTTTAAAAATTCGAAATTTGACATATTTTACTCCTTAAACTAATTCCTATAAAATTATTAATAATTTATTGACTTTTATAATATTTTTTCATAATATGGTTATAAATTATAGTAATATAGTGCTAATATAAGTTTATTAAATTTTATTTTGTTTATATCTTTACAAAAATATTACAATTATATGACATTTATATATCAATACTAGACATATTGCATAAAATATCATATAATGGATATAGTAATATTGATGTTTATTTAAAAAGGTATTTATTTATATTTGCTTTTTTAATTAGCATTATTCAAGTTAATTATGGGCTTTTCATACGGTGTTTATTTATAAATGCTTTAGTTGAAAAGCTCTTTTACTAATTTATAATACTTCAAATAATCGTAAATTTTTATAAGTCGTCTTATATTTGTTCTTAAATCTTTTTCATCACTATCTAGTATATTTTTATTTATAAATAATTCTTGTAATACACTTTCTATTTCATCTAACTCAATTTTATCTTTACCCAAAAATGGTATTAATCTAGTAGCTTTCGCTAAATCCGTCTTAAAATCATTCCAAAGTTCAAAAACCGAATTATATTTTTCCACACATTTACCTTTCTCTCTTATACTTTTTGAAATTATTTTGTCCCAATTATTACTCAAGGATTTTTCTGCAAGCATTTTATGTTTTCTTTCCTTATCTCTAGATAAATACATATTTAATGGTATAAATCCTGAATTTTGTCTTTGTAATCTTTCACCACACTCCAATAAATCATCATTATCATATTTTACTAAATCATCCAATATGATACTTCTATACCATTCATTTGCGGTAATTCCATTAAGCCCCTTTATTCCGAAGTCTGAAGCCTTTCCTATTGCAATAGCCAAATCTTCATCTTTAATTTTTTCATTATTTAACATTGATACCTTTATTTTTTCATTTGGAGTATTTGTAATAACAAATTCTGACAATTGTTCCTTAAAATTTCTTAATATTTTGACTGGTATTGTTCTTTTTCTTTTTCCTATTGCATTATACAAAATATTAAAATTACACATTTTTATTTTAGTCATTTCTAAAATTTTATTATCAATTTTAATAGTATGTTCTGTAATTTCATAGTCACTAATATTAGTATCATATTCTATAAAAATAAATCTATTTTTTAATTCACTCAATTTTTCATCTGGCATACACATTACTATATTATTTAATATCTTTTGAATATTAATATCACTTATAGAATATCCCATAAATATAATTGGATATTCCATAAATAAAGTTAATAACTTTGATGCCAAATATTGACCTTTAGCATCAAATTTTTTATAATCATCTTCATTTATTACAATTGTTTCTGGTCTTGTGACTGATCCATGTATTTTATATATTTCTCCAATTCCTTGAATATTAGAAAATATTAGTTCATCTTGTCCTATAAAAGTTTTATACTCCTCAATATTATCTTCAAAAAAAGTATCATAATTAGTAGTTATAATGCTTGCAATATTTCTTTTTGAAACTCTTCTTAAACTTTCAATTTCATCATCATATTGATGATTTAAAATTGCATTTTCATTTATATATTGAGCTATTTCTACTTTAAATGGTGAACATCCCTGTCTTATTTCATTTGAAAAATTTTCATTTAGACTTGATCTAAGCCCTATGTCTTTAAACCATTTTTCGTTAAAATCCTTTTCTATTAATTCGGCAATTTTTGGGTATAGCATATTATCATTTTTAATTTCTTGTTTTGCTTTATTTAAATAAGCTGAAAATGCATATTCGTCATCATTTAATTTTTTAATAAAAATATCCAGTAGCCCTCCCCAGTTTGGTAAATTTAAATATCTCCTTGTTATTCCAGAGCCCATAAATAGTATTGGATTTGTATTAAATTTTTTTATAATTTCGTCAATATTCCTCTGCATAATCCCTCCTTATCTATTTTCACAAAAATCACATTTTATTATAGATTGCAACGCTCTAAAAATATTTATTCATTAGACATTCTTGCAATTTTTGTACTTCTTTTAAACTTTTTTGTAATTCAAATTCTTGTTTATTGATTTGTTTAACAAAATCAGCAAATTGGTTTTGTAATTCTATTGGTGGTATTGGAAGTTTCAAGTTTTCTATATCTTTATTTGATATATTAGCTTGTCTAACACCTCTACTTATTCCTGTCAACCTTCTTTTTATTTCCGGTACTCTTAAAGCATAAGAAATATATTCTTTTTTTAATGTTTCTTTAATATTTAATTTAGCATTTCGTTGATTTAGATAATATTTAGGATATTCATTTCCTATAATGCAAATATTTCCATAGTCTTCTTTTCCAACAGTCCCTGTTAACGACATCAACACATCATCAGGATAAATTGCATAATTTTCTAATGATTTTTCCTCTTTCCAAAACATTAAATCTTTAGGTCTAAATTGTCCTGTATTTATATTACCTATTCGTAATATAGGAATCCCATTTTCTTGGAATTCTGAACTTTTAAAAGCATAACCTCCTACTACTGACAAATTATTTTTTAAAATATCCTCATTCCATTTTTTATCATTGATATTTATATCTCCAAACATCTCAGCAAACTGAGATTTAATTAGGTTATCCAAATCCTCAATTTGCTTTGTTCTTATATCCATTATTTCCTGAACTTTATCTAATTGCCTTATTATATCTTTTTGAACTTGTATATCATACTTAGGAATATATAATTCATTTATGTATTGCTTAGAAATATGTTTAATACTAGCACCTTTAAATCCTTTTTCTAACTTAGACATATCATTTTTAAAATATAGATAAATTAATTTAGTATAAAATTCCTTACTTACCTTTACAACAAGATTATCTGTTGATGTTGCAAACTTTTCATTGCAATAATTTATTGATGCTTTTCCTCCAGTTCCAAAAATTAAATATTCCCCATCATAAATAAAATCATCTATAAACTTATCTTGTATATTACTACTTGTGAAGAATTTATACTTACCTTTCTTTTTTCCATCACCAGCTTTAAGTTTTGATTTTGGCAAGTACTGAAATATATCACCAAGCTTTACTTTTTCCATTATATCATATCCTCCAACTCTCTCAACTTTTGTTGGATTTCATCTTCCATATCAATTACTCTCTTGAGAATAACCTCTGGCTTTTCATATTCTTTCTTCTCTACAACAATTTCTTTATACCTATTAATAGATAAATCATAATCATTTTCCACAATCTCATCTTTAGGTACAAAAAATGATTTTTCTGTTCTCTTTCTTTTTTGTTCTTCCTCTGAATTTCTATTGTTAAATCTATTTATAATATCCGGGATATCATTTTCCTTTACAGGTTGTCTTTGGTCATCCAAACTAAATCCGTCAGCAGTCATATCATAGAACCAAACTTTATCTGTACCACCTTGAGTTGTTTTTGTAAAAATTATAATTGCCGTTGAAACTCCGGCGTAAGGTTTAAAAACTCCACTTGGCATTGAAATAATTGCCTCCAATTTATGATTTTCTATTATCTCTTTTCTTATCGCTTTATGAGCATTAGAACTTCCAAATAATACACCATCTGGAACAATTGATGCACATCTTCCTCCTATTTTCAAACTTCTTAAAAATAGTGCTAAAAATAACAATTCTGTCTTTTTAGTCTTCGTAACAGCCAATAAATCTTTTGAAGTTCTCTCTGCATCTATAGAACCCTTGAACGGTGGATTAGCTAAAATCAATGTATATTTTTCCTTATCTTCATTATCTTCTGACAAAGAATCTTTATACATAATATTAGGATTTTCAATACCATGTTGCATTAAATTCATAGCTCCAATTCTAAGCATAGTTCTATCCATATCAAATCCATAAAACATAGTATTATTAAAATGCTCTATCAAATTTTCATATAAAAATAAATCACTTTTATTTTTTCTTAAATATTCGCCTGCTGCAACTAAAAAACCTGCTGTACCACACGCTGGGTCTACAATTATATCTTCTGGTGTAGGTTTCATTAATTCAACCATCATCTTTATAATGTGTCTTGGTGTTCTAAATTGACCATTTACTCCTGCTTGACTTAGTTTAGACAATAAATATTCATACACATCTCCCTTTGTATCTCTCTCTTTCATTTCCAATTTATCCATTGCTGTTACCACTTTTTGTAGCATTATAGGTGTTGGAATTATAAATATTGCATCCTCCATATATTTAGCATAACCTGAATTTTTATCTTTTGCTAAATTTTTTATAAATGGAAAAACATCTTGACTCATTATTTTAAACATCTTCTCTGATGGATAATTCTTAAATTTACTCCATCTGCAAAATTGATGCTCTTCGTCAAAAATTCTTTTAGTTTTTATTCCTAATAACACATCATTTTTTTCATGTGATATTTCTATTTCATCTAATCCCTTTATAAATAAAAGATATGTAATTTGTTCTATTACTGTTAGCGGGTTTGTTACTCCTCCTTCCCAAAAGTTTGTCCATATTCTATCTATTATACTTTTTACTCCATTTTCCATATTTTAATTGCCTCCTATTTTTTAGTTACTTTATTTTATATCATATAATCCTTTTTTTAACAATAAATTTTTAAATATTTTCTTTTTTCTCTTTTGGTGACGGAGAATTTTGGGGACTTTCTCTTTTGGTGACGAAGATTTTCGGGTATTCATTGCATTTTTCCTTATAATATGCTATAATAAAAGTGTCGTAAAAAATTACCAAAACATAGGAGGGTAAAATTATGTGGAAATTTTGGTTATTAATCTCAGGAATATGTTTGATAATAGAATCATTTACATTAGGATTTTTTGTATTCTGGTTCAGCATAGGTGCTATATTTGCACTAATTACTAGCCTATTTACAACAAACATAATAATCCAATCAACAGTATTTGTAATAACATCAACAATATTGCTGCTACTTACCAAACCACTAATAAAAAAATTTGTAAAAACTCCCCAAACCAAGCCAACAAATGTATATGGTATAATAGGAAAAGAAGGTATTGTTATTGAAACAATAGATAGCTTAAACGGAACAGGAAAGGTAAAGATAAAAGGAGAACTTTGGTCAGCTATTTCAGATTACAATATTGAAAAAGGCGAAACAATCAAAGTTTTAAGTGTAAATGGTGTAAAATTAAAAGTTGAAAAAATAAATGTTGCATCAAACGCTAAATAAAATATGATATTAGTTTTTTAATATATAATTTTTTTTAAAGGAGGTACTAATATGGTTTTTTTTATAGTTTTATTAGTAATCATCGCAATTATTGCATTCAAATCAATAAAAGTAGTAAATCAATCTGAAGTGTATATTATAGAAAGACTTGGTAAATATTACAAAACAGCAGAGGCTGGTCTTACACTTATACTTCCATTTATTGATAGAGTAAGTTCAGTTGTTCTTTTAAAGGAGCTTACTATGGACATCCCACCACAAGGGGTTATCACTAAGGATAATGTTACTATTAATATAGACACAGTTGTGTTCTATCAAATAACAGACCCTGAAAAATCAGTTTATGAAATAGCAAATCTAAAAAAAGGTATTGAATACCTAGCAATTACAACAATTCGTGATATTGTTGGTAAAATGGACTTAGATGAAACATTTGGTTCACGTGACAATATCAACTTCCAACTTCGTTCTATCCTAGATGAGGCAACAGATAAATGGGGTTGTAAAATTAATAGGGTTGAAATAAAAGATATTAACCCACCAGCTGACATCAGAGATGCAATGGAAAAACAAATGAACGCAGAACGTAACAAGAGAGCTTTAATTCTTGAAGCTGAAGCTCAAAAACAATCTGACATTACTGTTGCACAAGGTAAAAAAGAGGCTGCTATCTTAGAGGCTGAGGCTGAAAGCGAGGCTAAAATAAGAAGAGCTGCCGGTGAAGCTAAAGCTATAAAAGAAGTTGCAGAGGCTAAAGCAAAAGAAATCGCTATGGTTTATGCTGCAATGAAAGACGCTGCACCAGATGATAAATTAGTTCAATTAAAATCATTAGAGGCTTTAAAAGAAGTTGCAAATGGTGAAGCAAATAAAATATTTATTCCTTTTGAGGCAACATCTGCTTTAAGTAGTTTAGGTGCTATAAAGGAAGTTATGAAAGATGAAAAAGAAGAAAAAAAATCTTCTAAAAAACAATAAAACATGATAGTATATAATAAAAGAGGTGGAAATTATTCAAATATTTCCCCTCTATTTTAATACTCAAAAATTAATATCTTCTATAAGATCCTCTTATCCAGCCAGTTCTCCCACAATTAGATTGATTAGGTATTACATTTCCACTAACAGCTACACCGATTATTTGCTACTGCTATATCATTATTATTTCCACATCCATTTGAATTATTACTTTCTTCTCCATTCCCCAAACAATCACTATTTATAGTTAGTAAATTTTGACTATTTCCATTATTACATCTGCAACTAATTCTTAATAAATCATTATTTTCTGTTTCGACATTCTGGTTGCATCCACAACCTCTTTCATGTCCTCCATTCCTTCCTCTACTTCTGCCTTCATTATTTTCGCAATTAAATAAATGTTCTTTTATAAGTTGTATCAATCTAACAAGCCATGCAGTTATAAATGCAATTATTGTATAAATAATTACTGCTATTAGTCCCTCTGCTAAATTTATTATAATTCCTGCCGCATATAATGCAAATAAAATAATTAAATATATCGCAAAAAAAGTTATAGCAACTAATATAGGACACTTCAAAACCTTTTGAAATACTATTGCAAGAAGAATCGTGGCTAATGGTAAGGCAAAAAAAATAAGCAAATTCATAATATATATCTCCTTTTGTTTTTTTATATATATTATGAATTTGTATTTTAAAAAGTTACCTTTAATTATATTCTACTTTAACTAAAAATAGTCCATATGGAGGCAATGTCTTTCCTGCATTTTCTCTCTTACCTTCATCAATTATTTTGGTTATATCATTTGAATTTATCTTACCTAACCCAACCTCTACCAATGTTCCTGAAATAATTCTAACCATATTGTATAAAAAACCATTTCCAGTAAGTTCTATGCAAATTCTACCATCATCTCTTTTATAAACTTTTGCCTCATAAATAGTTCTTCTACTACTTTTACTACTTGTTCCACTTGCTTTAAAAGCTTTGAAGTCATGTTCCCCCTCAAAATATTTAGCAGCTGTCTGCATTTTTTCTATATTCAGCTTTTTGGGAATATGACACTCCATATTTCTATATAATGCAGATGAAAATTCTGAATTGTTTATAACATATCTATAAGTTTTTCTTTTGCAACTAAGTCTACTATGAAACTTATCTTCAACTTCTTCTGCATCTATAATCCTAATTGTCTTTTTTAATTTTGTATTTAATGCTACTGGTATTTTTTCTATCGGTATTTTAGAGTTAGTTTTAAAATTTGCAACCTGACCAATTGCATGAACTCCTGCATCTGTTCTTCCTGATGCATTTAAATCCACAATTTCACCAGTTACTGCCTCAATTGCTTTTTCTATTGTTCCTTGTATATTTAGTTTATCTTTCTGTTTTTGCCAGCCATTAAAGTCTTTTCCATCATATTCTATTGTTAGTTTTATATTTCTCATAGATTTTCCTCTCTTTTGCCCATTTGGGACCGGGTCTTTTTTGGGCAATTTCTCAAAAAAGACCCGGTCCCAAATGACCCAAATATTTTATATTTTTTCTTTCACTTTTTTTATTTTCTCTTTTATTTTATCAAATCCTCCACTTGTATTTTTTTCATCCTCAGGAAATCTCTTAGTAACAATATTGCTTATCAAAATCTTTTTCAAAACATCTTCTCTAACATCTGCAATCAAAGTTCCATCTTTTGCAACAGAAATTTTACCAGTTTCTTCTGAAACTACAACCGCAATTGCATCAGATTCTTTTGATATTCCAATAGCCGCCCTATGTCTTGTTCCTAACTCTTTTGCAATATCTGCGTCACTTGCTAAAGGCAACATACAAGCCGCTGCTGCAATTTTATTTTCACTTACTACAACTGCACCATCATGTAAAGGAGTATTAGGCACAAATATATTAACTAATAATTGAGGTGATACCTCTGAATTAATTTCCACACCTGTAGAAATTATATCTTTTATTTTTATATCTCTTTCTATAACAATTAATGCACCTGTCTTACTTTTTGAAAGTTCAGTTGCCGCAATTGCTATTTTGTATATATCTTCTTTTGTCTTTGTAGCAATATCTTTATCCATCCCAAACAATTTAGTAAATTTATTTGTTCCTAATTGTTCTAACGCCCTCCTAATTTCAGGCTGAAAAATTATAATTAAAAGTATAACTCCCCAATTCATAACAGCAGATAATATATAATTTAATATATTCAAATTTAACCATCCGCTTAACCAAGTAGCAACAACCAATAAAGCTATTCCTTTTACTAATTGCCATGCTCTTGAGTCTTTTACAATTTTTAATAAATTATATGCTAAAAATAATACTATAGCCATATCTATTAAAAAAGTTACTAATTTGAATGGGCTTTGTTGATATATTTGAATATATGTTAGAATATTTTCTTTTATATCTTGTATCATTATTTTTCTCCTTTATCTTAAGCTATTACAGTTGAATAAAAATAATATATACATGTTGCACATACTGATAAAATCATTAAAACCGCAAGTATACTTGCCATAATTTTAACTGCTAATTGTCCTTTATTAATTTTTAATTTATTTGTTTTTTCTTTATTTTTCGCCATTTTTTATCCCTCCTATATTTTTATCCTACATAAACTATTATAACACTTTTTATATTTTTTGCAATAGAATTTTTTTGTATTTCCTACAAATCGTAATAAAATCGTTACTGTTCATGGCGAATAAATCTAGCCATGAACAGTAACGATTTTATTACGATTTGCAATTATAGCTGGTTAACCTATTTTAAAAATCTTTTCCAACATTCTTACTGCCTCCAAACCTTTATTTTCATCATTGCAGTAAATCTCACATAAACAATCATCTTCTTCTACAAAATCATGAACCTTCTTGTTAAGTACAATTCCAGCAGAAAGGTCAATCTTATCATCCTTTTTAACCCTTCCGGCACCTAAAAAACAAGCAACTCTCCCTATTTCTTCGGCATTTATCTCTTGTACTACTCCATATTTAAAACTTCTAACTTCCATTTTGTGTTTAGCTCTCTTAAATTTATCTGTATTATCTAAGTATGATACATCTCCGCCTTGATTTTTCACCATTTCTTTAAATTTGTTATAAGCCAAACCTGTTTTTATTGAATTTAACATCTCTTCTTTGTTCTCTTCTAAATCATCACCTAAACCTGCCATCTTTATCATTTGACTTCCTATTTCAAGTACAATTTCTTTCAAATCCTCTGGCATATCTTTAGCCTTTAAAAAGTTTATTGCCTCTATCATCTCTAAAGTATTTCCTATAGAATAACCTATTGGCTCATCCATATTTGTAAATATACTTTTAACTTCTAAATCTGCATATTCACCTAATTTCTCCATTTTATTAGCTAATAATTTTGCTTCTTCTAAAGTCTTCATAAATGCACCTTTTCCATAAGTTACTTCTAACACAATTTTATTTGCACCAGATGCTATTTTTTTACTCATAATACTTGATGCTATTAATGGAATATTTTCAACACAACTTATTGAATCTCTTAAAGCATATATTTTCTTGTCCGCAGGTGCTAAGTTCATTGTTTGTCCTATCATGCTTATTCCAATTTTATGTACATTTTGTTTGAATTTCTTTATGTCTATATTAGTTTTATATCCAGGAATAGATTCCATTTTATCTACTGTTCCACCAGTAAATCCTAATCCCCTTCCTGACATTTTTGCAACAGACACCCCCATAGATGCAACAATAGGTAACAAAATAATTGATACCTTATCTCCAACTCCTCCTGTACTATGCTTATCTACAACATTTTCTCCAAATTCCGATAAATCTAGTACTTCTCCAGAATTTGCCATGCTAAAAGTTAAATCATATAATTCTAAATCTGTCATTCCATTAATAAAAATAGCCATAATCAATGCTGCTGCTTGATAATCTGCTATTTTATCATTAGTATATTCTTTTACAAAATACTCTATCTCTTCTTTACTTAATTCTTTTTTATCTCTTTTTTTAGCTATTATATCTAAAATATTCATAATATATTCCTCCACCTAGACAATTGCGGGGTCAAAAAGAACCGACCCCAATGGTTCCAATTTTTTATTTAACAAAATGTTTTATAAAACTTCTTCTATGTATTGGACATGGTCCATATTCTTTTAATGCTGCTATATGTTTTGCTGTACCATATCCCTTATGTGAACTAAATCCATATTCAGGATAAATCTTATCCCATTCTCTCATAATTCTATCCCTTGTAACTTTTGCGATTATTGATGCAGCTGATATTGAATAACACTTTGCATCACCTTTTATTATTGATTGATACGGTATTCCCAAAGTATCAATACCATTTAATGCATCAACTAATATTAAATTTGGTTTTATTTCCATCTGTTCTATAGCAGAAGTTAATCCCTTTTTAGTTGCCTGAAGTATGTTTATCTCATCAATTTCTTCTTGATAAATAATTCCAATACCATAGCTAACCACCTCATCTAATATCTTATCATACAAAATTTCTCTTTTCTTTTCTGATACCTTTTTAGAATCATTAACTCCCTCTATCATCGAATCTTTAGGCATTATAACTGATGCAACAACTACTGGACCTGCTAAAGGACCTCTTCCTGCCTCATCAATTCCTGCTATATATTCAATTCCCCTATCATAATATTCTTTTTCTATTTTCTTTAAATTTGTTAATCTTTCTTCTTCTTTTTCTTTCATCCTATTCTTCTCCAACCTTTGATTGTAAACTTGATAAAGTATAATAATTTTTACCATCATATTGTATTCCATTTTTACATACTATATCTAATTTACTATAATCACTAGCATTATATACCACTACATATTCTCCATCTTGTATTTCATTTGATAATTTATCTAGTCCCATCTTTTTCAATGTTTCATTTGTTATTCCATAACATTCACATCCGTTTGAATCATTTATATTTCCATCAACTTTTGACGTAATTTCTCCCGAATCTGTAATCTTATTCATATTATATTTTTCTAAATATAATTGTGCTCTCTTCTCACTTTTATCTGTTGCATCCCAAATTTCAGCATTAATTTCTTCAGCATATACTTTTGCTTTTGCCCTGATTGTAATCATATCTGTTACATAACTTTCTACTCTCGTCGTGCTTATTAACTTTGTTCCTTGTGTTATTGATATTCCCGCTATTATTACTAATACTATTACAGTTATAACAAGTGCTATTATTGTAATTCCTTTTTCTTTTTTTAAATATAACATATTCTATCTCCTTATCTTATTAATAAAGAGCTTAATATAACTATTATTAAGCTCTTTTTTTATATGTATAACTTTATGTAGCTATATAGTAACCTACACCTCTTTTGGTTATTAATATTTTTGGATTTGATGTATCTTTTTCTATTTTTTCTCTTATACGTCTTACTGTTACATCTACAGTTCTGATATCTCCATAATATTCATATCCCCATACCTTTTCAAGCAATACTTCTCTTGTTATTACTTGACCTGGGTCTGATGCTAAAAACTTTAATACTTCAAATTCCCTTAGTGTTAAATCTACTACTCTATTATTTACCATTACCTCAAATCTATCTAAATCTAATGTTAAAACACCTACACTTATTATATTTGTTCTTTTTATATCGATTGGTTCTTCCTCTTTAGTTTCTTTTTGCTCTGTTTCTTCTACTTTTATATCTGAATTTACATCTGCTTTTCTTAAATTTGCTTTTACTCTTGCAAGCAATTCTCTTATACTAAATGGTTTTGTTATATAATCATCTGCACCTAGTTCTAAACCTACTATTTTATCTAATTCTTCGTCTTTTGCTGTAACCATAAGAATTGGTACATTCATCATATTTTTTATTCTTTTACATACAGATAAACCATCAAGTTTCGGAAGCATAACATCAAGCAAAATCAAATCTGGTTTCTTTTCTTGTGCAACTGAAATTGCTTCTAATCCATCTGTAGCTTCTATAACATTATATCCTTCTTTTAATAGATTGCATGATAATAAATTAAGAATCATTTTTTCATCATCAACTATTAGTATCGTCTTTTTATAATCAAATTCCTGCTCTTCCACCAACTGTCCTCCTTACCTTGCATTATCTACTTTAATATATCACATTTAAATACATTATACAAGTTTTATTTCAAAAATTCTTTAACTTCTTCTAATATTCCCTTTTCTCCTTGTTTTTCTAAACTCAATGTTATCATTGGTTTTAATCCTGCAGAAAACTTTATTCTGTTTCCATATTTTTTCATTAAATCAATGACTGAATTATTATCAAATTTATCAACTTCATATGTAAATACAACTGCATTTTTTCTACTTTGTATTTTAGTCAAATATTTTTCTTTTGCTAATTGTTTTATCCTTGATATTTCTAATAAGTTTTCTATTTCATTTGGCATATTTCCAAATCTGTCTATTATTTCATCTATTACATTTCTTATATCTTCTTCATTTTTACATAAAGCGATATCTTGATATATTTCAATTTTTTGATTTTGGTCGCTTATGAAACTATCTGGTATAAAGCTTGTTACATTTAAGTCTATTTGACAACTTATATCTTCCTCTACCTTTAATCCTTGTTCTTCTTTTAATACTTCATCTAATATTCTACAATATGTATCATATCCAACTTCTTCTAAATGACCATGTTGAATTTCTCCAATTAAACTTCCAGCACCTCTAATTTCTAGATCCCTCATTGCAATTTTAAATCCTGAACCAAATTCTGTGAATTCTTTTATTGCCTTTAAACGTTTATCTGCAACTTCTGATAACATCTTGTCTTTTCTATATGTAATATAAGCATATCCTTGTTTGTCTGACCTACCTACTCTTCCTCTTAATTGATATAACTGAGCTAATCCTACTCTGTCAGCATTTTCCATTATGATTGTATTTGCATTTGGTATATCGATTCCAGATTCAAGAATTGTAGTACATACAAGTACATTGATTTTACCCTCCACGAAATCTTCCATGATATCTTCTATTTCTTCCCCAGTCATTCTTCCATGTGCAAATCCAACTTTAGCCTCTGGTATTAGTCTTGAAACCTTATCAGCTTTTAGAGATATTTCTTCAACATTGTTAAATAAATAAAATACTTGACCATTTCTTTCTAATTCTTTTGTTATTGCCTCTTTTACAACTTCTGCATCATATTCTAACACATAAGTTTGAACCGGCTTTCTATTTTGTGGTGGTTCATATATGACAGACATATCTCTTACACCTACAATAGACATGTGTAATGTTCTTGGAATTGGAGTTGCAGTCATTGTAAGTACATCTACATTTGTTTTATATTGTTTTATTTTTTCTTTTGCTTTTACTCCAAAACGTTGCTCTTCATCTATAATCAATAGTCCCAAATCCTTAAATTCAATATCTTTTCCAAGTACTCTATGGGTTCCTATTAATATATCGATTTCACCTAATTTCATCTCTTTGATTATTCTATTTTTATCTTTTGTTGTTCTAAATCTGTTTAATACATCAACTCTAATTGGAAATTCTTTCATTCTCTCTTTAAATGTTTCATATTGTTGTTTTGCCAAAACTGTAGTTGGTGCCAAATATACAACTTGTTTATGGTCCATTACAGCTTTAAATGCTGCCCTAATTGCAACTTCTGTTTTGCCATAACCAACATCCCCACATAAAAGCCTATCCATCGGCTTTTCATTTTCCATATCTTTTTTTACTTCATCTATACATCTTAACTGGTCATCTGTTTCTGCATATGGAAATGCTTCTTCGAATTGTTTTTGCCACTGAGTGTCTTTTGAAAAAGCATATCCTTTAGCTTTTTCACGTCTTGCATATAATTCTATTAATTCCTTAGCTACTGCTCTTAAATTATTTCTAACCTTATTTGTTGTCTTTTCCCAATCTTTAGAACCAAGTTTGTTTAATTTTAGCCCTATTTCTTCTCCACCAACATATTTCCTTATTTCATCAAGAGAATTTGTTGGTATATATAAAATATCATCTCCTGCATATTTTAGTTTTAAATAATCTCTTGTTGTATTATCTGCTGTTATTGTATTTACTCCAATATATATTCCAATTCCATATCTTCTATGTACTACATAATCTCCCACTTTCAAGTCTGCAAATACAACTTTTTCACCCTGTCTAAATGTTTCACTCTTACGTTTTTTTATGGTTCTTGTTCCATCTACTAATTCACTTGCAACAATTACAACTTGATTTAAGTCTATACTGTAAAATCCCTTTGAAATTTTACCAAGTGTTATTATTACTGTATTGTTATCTTGATTTAAGATTGTTTTATTTAAATTTTCATAATATATTGATAAAATATCATATTCAGCAAGCATTTTCTTTATTTTTTCTGCTTTTTCTTTTGTATCTACTACTATATAAACTTTTTTATTCTGTTTTTTGAAATTGTTTATATCATTTATAAATAAATCTATTCCACTTTTAAAATAATTTAGTTCTTTATATTTAAAATCATAACTTTCTATTCCATTTTTGAATCTATCATCTAATTTATCCAAATATATAGTTTGATATTTCTCAATGTTTGTTTCTAATCCCTCTGTACCTACATAATTTTTTAATGAGTCTGGTATTATTCTTGTCTTTTCAATAAGTGCTTTTATTGTATTTTCATTATCTTGTTCTATATTTTCACTTCTTTGGCTTACTTTATTAAATTCATCTACAAATACTACACATTTATCATCTAAATATTCTAATACTGTTTCTTGCTTTTTATAGAAGGAATTGAAATATCTATCTATTTTGCTTATATATTCGCCATTCCTTATTTTTTCCAGGTCTGCCTCAACTTTTTCTGATATAGTTTCAGAATACACATTTTGGCTTATATTTTTAGTAACTTCCTCAATCTGATTTTCTAATATATATTCATGTGCAGGAAATATCTCAATCTTTTCTATATTATCTATTGACCTTTGACTTATTATGTTGAAATGTCTAATTGAGTCTATTTCATCACCCCAAAGTTCTATTCTTATTCCAACATTTTCTGTTGTTGAAATGTCTATTATTCCACCTCTTACGCTAAATTCTCCTCTTCCATCTATTAAATCAAATCTTTGATATCCTAAGTCTATTAGTTTTTGTTTTAGAACTTCTAGGTCACATCTATCTCCAACTTTAAAGTTTAATGTATTTTTATATAATGCCTCTTTTGATATGATTTTCTGCTTTATTGTTTCGACTGATGTTACTATTATTGTTTTTTGTTTTTTGTATATTTTGTTTAATATTTCTATTCTTTCATATGGTAAGTTTTTACTTTCTGCTATATAATCATATGTAATTATTTCTTTTTTTGGTAAATATGATACGTCTTCTGTAAAAAATTTTAAATCATTCACCAAAGTTTGTGCCTGTATTTCATTGTATGTAACTACGAAAATTGGTCTTTTGGTTTGTTCTAAACATTTGGCTATTATTGACGCCTCTGCTACGCCAGTTAAGCCCGATATTGCTATCGGGCTTTTTTTATTTTCTAAATTATTTATAAAGTCACTATATTTTACACTTTTCTCAAGCTCTTTTAATATCAAATTCATTCTTCTCTACTTCTTCCCTTTTCATCATTCTCTTGCATTTTTTGTTTCATTTGTTCAATTACCTTTTCTCTATCTTTTGTATTTTGTTTTCCTGATTTTATTTTTATATTATTTTTTGTTTCTTTTTCTTCAAAAATTTTTTTCTCCATTATATCAACTCTTTTTAATGATTCCAATAGTTCTTTTTTTACTCTTTTTAAATGTTCATCATCTTCGTTTTCTTCTTCATCTTCAGTTGATTTTTTCTTTTTATTTGTCTTATATTCTATTATATCACTTTTTTTATATGCATTTATTGCCTCTTCTTGTGATAATTCTGGTTTTTCTTCTTGTATAAATTCTTCAAATGTTCCTTTTATATCTATTAATTTTTCTTCTTTATTTTCAAATTCTTGCATAGAAATCTCCTTGATTTTTATTTGTATATACTTTATCATATTTTGGGGTAAAAATCAATGGGTTTATTGGTAAATTTTGTAATTAATTTTTTATTGCTTTATATCGAAAAATATGGTATCATAAATATATGTAACCTGCAAATCTCTCAACAACTTCATAAGGGGGTAAAAATGATGACAAAATGGGAGAATCAAAGTGCCCGGAATATACTGGCACTACTTACATCTGATGAATACACCAATCGGAAGGAAGTATTAGAAAAGGTGTGTTCGTCATTTAATACGGCAGGCATACAGTATGCATTGTCTTGTTCAGCGGCTTTGTTCCTTCAGGGATTGGTCGATGATTTCAATGATTTCGATATCTTGATTCATATTGATGATGTGAACAAGATGGAAGAAATAATGAATCAGATCGGTGCAGAATTGCTTCCAACCATTCAGAAACCAGCTTTTACTTCACCATATTATCGTGAAGCTCTCTTTCAAAACGAACATTTCGACCTTGTTGGAGATATTACAGTAGCAACATTTAATAAGGAATATTGCTACACAGTAAAAGCTAAGGAATGTCAATATATATCTGTAGAAGGGATAATTGACGTTGTTCCTGTTATTCCCATAGAAGCAAGTTTTCTTCTGTATGGTATGATGGAGGGTTGGCAGAGCAAACGCGTGTTTAAAAGAGAACTCTGCAAAGATTTTCTTTTAAATAACGGATTAGCATATCCTTGCATTTTTGAAAGTGCACTTGTCGGTGAACAATTGCCACAATGGCTTTCTGACTTAGTAAAAGAATTACTTTGTATGAAAGGGTAACGTGGCGAGGTAAACAACAAACTGGTTTGTTGTTTACCTCTTAACTTATTTAAAGGAGAGAAAATTATGAATTCATTGTTAACATTTCTAGGAAGAGATTCAGGTTTCGGAATCAACAACAATTCAGCATATACCATAATTGATAATAATTTTGTTTTAATTGACTGCGGATATACTGTCTTTAATATATTAAAAGAAAAATTTGATTTTTCGAAATTTAACACTATTAACGTAATAATTACACATCTACATAATGATCATGCTGGTTCTTTATGCCAATTAATTTTATATTTATGGTTTGTATACAGAAAAAAAGTAAATGTTTTTAGTAGTTGTAAATATATTAAAAATTACTTAGATATAACCGGAGCTCCTAGTGAAGCTTATGAGTTAAATTCAAGTTCGAATAATTTAACTTTTATTCCTACAACACATGTAAAACACATTGACTCTTATGGTTTTAAACTTACTATAAATAATAAAAATATTGTATACACACGGAGATACTAATACTCTTGAACCTTTTTTACCTTATCTTGATAATTGTGATGAATTTTATGTTGATGTTTCTAAAAATAGTTATTGTCACCTAATTTTTGAGAAAAATATAGATAAATTGAAAGAAATAAAAAATAATAAAACTGATATAATTTTAATGCATATTGATGATTATAATTATATAAAAAATATAAATAATGACTTGTTTTATATTAACTAAAAAATTCAACTTTCTCAAAAAAAATCATATAAAAGGCAAATGCCTCTTATATGATTTTTTATTACATATTATTGTAATTCAACAGTAGCTCCAACTTCTGTAAATTTAGCTTTTAAATCTTCAGCTTCGTCTTTGCTAACGTTTTCTTTAACTGTTTTAGGAGCTCCATCAACTAATTCTTTAGCTTCTTTTAATCCTAAACCTGTAGCATCTCTAACTACTTTGATAACTTTTATTTTTTGGTCTCCTGCTGATGTTAAAACAACATTGAATGATGTTTTTTCTTCAGCTGCTGCAGCTCCTGCTGCTCCTGCTGCTGGTGCAGCTGCTGCTACTGCAGATACTCCAAATTCTTCTTCTATAGCTTTAACTAATTCTGATAGTTCAACAACTGTCATTTTTTTGATTTCTTCAATCATTTCTTCTTTATTCATTATAAAATCCTCCTATTTTTTTATTTTAAATTTAATTTCAATTTTGTTTAATTTTTATATAATCAATCTATTGATTATATTTTAACTAATAGCTTTTTTGTATATTAAAGCATATTAATTTTATTTGAATAACTTAAGTAAAATTAAGCTTCTTCTTTTTGAACTCTAACTTGGTCAAGAGCAATTGCAAGTTTTGAAATATTTGCAAGCAATCCTCCAGCAAGCATAGATAGCAATTCTTCTCTTGATGGTAATTTTGCTAAAGTAATTATTTCTTCAGCTGTCATAACTTTACCTTCAACAACTCCACCTTTTATTTTGTAGAAATCGTTTTTCTTAGAGAAGTTGTATATTGCTTTTGTTGGTTCTAAATAATCACCATTTGTCATTATAACTGCTGTTGGTCCTTCTAAAGCTTCATCTAAACCTTCTAAACCACATTCAGCTAATGCTCTTTTTGTGATATTATTTTTTATAACTTTATATTCTGCACCAATGTTTCTTATTTCTGTTCTTAAATTTGTAACATCAGCAACGTTAATTCCTCTGTAATCTGCTAAAAGTACTAATTTAGCTTCTTTCATTTGTTCTGCTAATTTTGATACTTCTTCTTTCTTTAGGTTGATATTTTTTTCACTTGCCATTTGTTTTTTCACCTCCTGAAATTTTTTAGTTTTATATTTAATTATAAAAACTCATTATCTGCCTACAATTCGAGACATATAACGAGTTTTATTCTCTATATATGCCTCGGTAGGGCTTAATTTTTGCCTACTGTCTTTGGCTATTTATTTTTTATTATTCTACTGAAATTCCAGGTCCCATTGTTGTTGTTACTGAAATACTTTTTATGTATTGTCCTTTAGCTGCTGCTGGTTTTGCTTTTATTATAGCATCCATAATTGTTTGATAGTTTTCTTGTAATTTTTGAGCTCCAAATGAAACTTTTCCGAATCCTAAGTGAATAATGTTAGTTTTGTCTAATCTATATTCAACTTTACCAGATTTGATATCTGCTATTGCTTTTGTTACATCCATTGTAACTGTTCCTGATTTTGGATTTGGCATTAATCCTTTTGGTCCTAATACTTTACCAAGTCTACCTACAACACCCATCATATCTGGTGTTGCAACAACTACGTCATAATCAAACCAGTTATCATTTTGTATTTTTGGTATTAATTCTTCAGCTCCAACATAGTCTGCTCCTGCTTTTGTAGCTTCGTCAGCTTTTGGTCCTTTAGCAAATACTAATACTTTTTGAGTTTTACCTGTACCATTTGGAAGTACAACTGTTCCTCTAACTTGTTGATCAGCATGTTTAGAATCTACTCCTAATTTTACATGTAATTCAACTGTTTCGTCAAATTTTGCTTTTGGCATTTTTTCGATAATTTCTAGTGCTTCATTAATTGGATATTTTTTGTTAGCTTCAATTAATTTGCTACTTTCTTCATATCTTTTACTCATTTTAAAAATCCTCCTTTGGTTTTATCGAGCTTTTTGCTCTCCCAATATATTTATATAAATTTTAAATTTATATCATAGTTTATTAGTCAACTACAACAACACCCATTGAACGTGCTGTTCCAGCAACCATGCTCATAGCTGCTTCTATTGATGCAGCATTTAAATCAGGCATTTTTTGTTCTGCAATTGCTCTTACTTGTTCTTTAGTAATTTTAGCAACCTTATCTTTATTTGGTTTTCCAGAACCTTTTTGAATACCTAATGTTTTTCTTATTAATACAGCAACAGGTGGTACCTTTGTTATAAAGTCGAATGATTTATCTTTGTAAACTGAAATAACAACTGGTATTATTAATCCTGCTTGGCTTGCTGTTCTATCATTGAATTCTTTTACGAATTGCATAATGTTAACACCACTTGAACCTAATGCTGGTCCTACTGGTGGAGCTGGTGTTGCCTTTCCTGCTTCTATTTGTAATTTAATTTGTTTAACTACTTCCTTTTCTGCCATTATAATGGCACCTCCTTAATTAATCTAGTTTTTGAACTTGTGAAAATTCTAGTTCTACTGGTGTTTCTCTACCAAACATAGATACTAAAACTATTACCTTGTTCTTGTCTTTTTTAATTTCTTTTACTATTCCTGTATATCCATCTAATGGACCTCCAAGAATTTTAACATTATCATCTATATTATAGTCTACATTTATTGGAACATTGTCAAATCCCATTTTTCTGATTTCTTCATCAGATAATGGTATTGGGTCTGTACCTGAACCAACAAATCCAGTAACACCTCTTGTGTTCCTTACTATATACCAAGATTCCTCTGTTACAATCATTTTTATTAAAACATAACCTGGAAATACTTTTTTTAAATTAGTTTTTTTCTGACCATCTTTTATCTCTATTTGTTCTTCCATTGGAACTATTATATCGAAAAAGAAGTCTTCTAATTCTCTATTTTTTACAGTTTTTTCTAGGTCTGTTTTTACTTTGTTTTCATAGCCTGAATAAGTATGTACAACATACCATCTTGGAACCATATCATAATCTTTTTGAGACATTTGTCTGGCCTCCCTTATTTTATTCGTTTGATTCAGTATTGTTTTCTTGATTTTCTGTTGATTCAACATTTATATTTTCAAGATTTTCTTCATTACTATTTTCAGCAGTATTTTCTGATGTGTCATTTTGTTCTTCTGAAGTATTATTTTCTGAATCGTTTGTTGTTTGGAATGATGATTGTACCTTTTCTTGCATTTTTGTTATTCCGTATTTGTTTAGGTTATCAAAACAGAAATCACAAATAAATACTATTAATGCAATAATAAAGACAAATGCTATTACCGCAGCTGTATTGTTTGCAAGTTCTTTTGGTGTTGGCCAAACAACTTTTTTAAGCTCAGCTTTCATTTCTTTAAAATAGCTACTTTTTTGCTTTGTTTCTTTTTTTTCTTTTTTAGCCATTTTATATCCTCCTTAAAATAGCTTAATTATTTTGTTTCTTTATGTGTTGTACGTTTTTTGCAGAATTTACAGTATTTAACTAATTCTAGTCTGTCTGTATTGTTTCTTTTATTTTTTGAAGTCATGTAATTTCTATTTTTGCATTCTGTGCATTCTAGTATAATATTTTCTCTTGGTCCTTTTGCTGCCATTTTATACACCTCCGAATTAATTTACCTTTTTTATTTAAACGATGTGAACATATGTGTCTAAGTTACATATGCCTAAGTATTTTATCACTTTAGGCACAATATGTCAACCATTTTTTGGCATTTGTATCTAATTTTTTCAAATTTTTTTGATTTATAAAAATCGTACTCTGCATTGTTTAATAAAATAAAATTAATCTATTACTATTTCCTTTTTTTCTTTTGAACAGAATACCCAAATTTTCCAATCTTTTTCCCCTGAGTATAATATCCACCATTTGCATATGAAATCAAATCACATTTGCTTATATCAAATGCTCCTTTTTCATCTATATACTTTTCATCAGCATTTATTGCCAAAACATCAGCTATAAACATATGGTGACTTCCAAGTTCTTTTATTTCTTTTACTTTACACTCAATTGACACTGGACTTTCTTTTATCATTGGACATTTAACAAAATTTGCTTTTTCCTTATGTAAATTCATTTCCTTAAATTTATCAAACTTTCTTCCTGTTCTACATCCACACCAATCTGTTGCTCTTGCAAGTTCTTTATTTGTAAGATTAATTACAAATTCGCCTCGTTCTTTTATTAAATTATATGAATATCTTTCCGGACGAACTGATATATATACCATTGCTGGATTCGTATTTAATATTCCAGTCCATGCAACAGTTATTATATTTGATTTTTCCATATCTCCACAAGATACCATAACTGCTGGTATCGGATAAATAAATGTTCCCGGTTTCCACATTGTTTTTGACATAATTTATACCTCATTTATACCTTCTATTTTTATTTTTGCAAAAAATTTATAGTGATTATATTATTATTCCATCAATGCAATTTTCATATATAAAATCACCTACATTTTGCATATCATTTGAATTATAGTATTCTGTTAATAATTCATTAAATTTTTCTAACTTTTCATCTGGTACCTTGATTATTCCCGCACCATTTTCTATCATTATTTTATTTGCAACAATTGTACTAGTTCTTTTATTTCCATCCCAAAATAATTGACTTCTCATACCATATAACATATAAGTAATCGCTCTTTGAGTTGCATTTTCAATTTTCAAAATGTTTTCTATATTTTTTTCTACATTTTCCTTATTTGGAATTTCCGGAATATACTGTGTTCCTGTAATTTCGACCTTTCCAGTTCTTAGTGTTCCCCATTCTAAACTTTCATTTCTCGCTACATATTCATTGACTTTGCATATAAAGTCAAGATTAAATGTTTTTCCAATATTGTTTATTACAAATTTCCATGCATCTCTTAAATTCAAAATACATTGTATTTCATCCAATTTTAGACTAGGAACATTTACTCCATCCAATATGGTTTTAGTTTGTGGAAATGTTACATTTATTCCTTCCATTTTCGCATTTGCATATACATTGTCGACTAAATTTCGTTTTGCTAAAAATATATTTTGTTCTAGTGTCATTTGATATTTATTTTCCATTATATCTCCTCTTTTCATTTATAGCTATTCTAACATAAATATTATTAAAAATGCAAGGTTCTAAAAAAAATAATTCTTCGTATACCAACAAACAAAAAAAGCACAAATCAAATAAATTAAAGTTGCAGTTATAAACTAAAATTAAATCTGATTTCTACTTTTTTATAAAATAAAAAAAATCTAGCGACAACCTATCTTTCCAACAGGGTAACCCGTAAGTATTTTCGGCACATTTGAGCTTGACTTCTGTGTTCGGGATGGGAACAGGTATTTCCTCAATGTAATCATCACTAGAAAATTATTGTATACTTAAATACATTTGCCATTATAATACATTATATTCAAAATTGCAATAGTTTATTCAAATATTTTTGTATTTTTTTTAATGTATTTTTAGCACACTCAAAAATACATAGATGAATTTGTTTTAGGCTTTTCCAATCTAGTTAAAGACCTTCGTTATTTTTTTAACCTTGTGGTTAAGCCCTCGATTTATTAGTATTGGTTAGCTTAATGGCTCTCACCACTTACACTTCCAACCTATCTACCAGTTAGTCTTTCTGGAATCTTACTACCTTATGGTATGGCATATCTTATCTTAGGGTGGGCTTCACACTTAGATGCTTTCAGCGTTTATCCCTTCCGAACTTAGCTTCCCAGCTGTGCCTCTGGTGAGACAACTGGTGTACCATCGGTTCGTTCAGCCTGGTCCTCTCGTACTAGGGCCAACTCCCTTCAAATATCCTCCGCCTGCGACAGATAAGGACCGAACTGTCTCACGACGTTCTGAACCCAGCTCGCG
>USCB01000005.1 GCA_900553125.1 uncultured Clostridium sp.
TATTAGAGAATTTGTTAATTTCAAGCAAGGCAAATTAGTAATTCAATATTATCTAAAAATCTTTTTTGTGACTCTCATATTTATATTTTCAAGCTGTAGCGATTAAATCAGAATTATAAAGCAAAATTATTTCAAACTCACCTTCGGGTTATGAGGACAGAAAGTTTTTTAAAAGAAAGCCTTTATTTCCAGTCTTTTGGAGATTTATTTTTTAGACTTTCCCTTTATTTTCCCTTTATGTCATTTTAAAGTTCCATTTAGTTCATATTTATATCAGTTAAATAATCTTCTAATCTATTCATTTGGGATAGTTTAACTTGTCCTAAAATATGAACATATATATCTGCTGTAGTGCTATAACTAGCATGACCTAATATTTCTTGTAATACTCTTAAATCAATTCCTGCTTCAATAGATCTTGTTGCAAAAGTATGTCTTAGTTCATGTATTCCTACTTTTCTAAAATTGTTACTTTTACATATTCCCTGACAAGTTTTTCTTAAGTATTCAGATGTTATTGGATGATTATATTTCGTTTTAAATATAAAATCATCCTCTTTAAATCCTTCTCCTAATTCAGCAAGTTCTTCTTGCTCTGCTTGTACTTTTTCCTTGTATTCTTGTAGAATTCTTACTACTTTATCTAGCATCGGTACAACTCTATAACTATTTTCTGTTTTTACATCTGTAACTTTTCTTTCTCTTTTTACTTTATTAAAATCATCATCATAAGTTGTTATTTTTTGCATACCTCTTCTTACATATAGAGCTTTGTTTTCAAAATCAACATCTTTCCATGTTAGTCCACTTAATTCTCCTGCTCTAAGTCCAGTATTAACTAATACTATATAAGCTGTTCCCATTCTATATTTTTTCATAAATCCTTCAAATACAAGTTGTTCTTCTTTTGTCATTATATTTAATTCTTTTCTTCTCATTGATGGCAATTTTAAATTTCTTGTTGGATTTAGTGATATATGTCTACACATAATTGCATCATCAAAACACATTTTTAAAATACTATAATAATGTCTTAAAGATTTAGGTGATTTACCTTCATTTTGTAAATCACTAATAAATTTTTGTAAATGATATAATTCTATTTTTTGTAATTGCATATTTCCTAAATGTTCTAATATTGTTTTAGATTTTTCAACATACCCCTGATAAGTTCTAGGTGATATATATGGCTTTTTATAAACTTTCATCCATTCTTTTAGCCATTCTTCCAAAGTTATATTTTTATTTTCAATATAGTAATTGTCATCTCTCTTCTTCCTAAGCTCTTGCATTTTTTCTACAACTACTCGTTGGCTTTTATCATAGACTGAAACTTGTTTTCTTACACCATTTACCTCAACTGTAATCCTCCCTTCATATCCATTACCTTTTTTTCTTATTGTGCCTTCTCCTTTTACTCTCCTCGTATTATCATTTTTTGCTCTTCTTCCCATATTATTCCTCCATAAAAATAGGATTTATAATATTAAGAAGTAAAATATACTACCAATATTATAAATCCTTATCTTCGTAAGTCCAAACCCTACACAATGATTCTTCCTGAATTTTTATTAAACCATTCAACCATTTGTGGTTTGTTTATTACAATTCTTCTTTCAAATTTAATACAAGGAAAATCTTTAAGTTTTGTTAATTCGGTCATTAATTGCTTACTAATTCCCAATATTTCTGATGCTTCTTTTATATTTATACCTATTTTTTCATCCATTTCACTAATCCACCTTTCGTTTTAATTTTTTCTGCTTTTTCTGTAGCCTCTCGTGGACTGTATAATTTCATTGCAACATCAATTTCTGAATCAAGCATTTTTACATCAATATCGTTTGGTGTGCTTCCTAATATATCTAATGCTATAACTGCATAAGCCTTAGCCTGTTTCTTAGTTACTGTTTTTACATTATTTAATTTCATTTTAATCAAATCCTTTCACTTATAAACTTTTTAAATTAGTTACAAGTGAAATTGGTATCTTTCACATAGGTATTTCAACCTCTCCGTTATCCAACCGAGCAACTCCTTAATATAAATTAAGCCGAGCTGAAGTATCATTATTACAATATAGATCTTCGCCAACACAAACTTACCATTATTTGCTTTTTCCCTCATTATAGTCGCTATTTATTCTTAATAACATTCGCCTTCTTGGAGCTCCTTATATTAGTTAAAGTCTTGTAACTAATATATTTACTTGTCAATGTGCTATCCGTTTTCAAAAAAAACAAGTAAGAAAGATCATCTCCTCTCACTTGTTTTTTCAGTTAGCACATCATTTTTTAGGGCTACTTATAAATTTTTTTTAATTTTTTTCTTAAGTTTTCTAATCCTCTGTCTACGCTCTCTTTTACTGTAGGAATAGAACGATTTTCTATTTTTGCTATTTTTGTATATGAAAATTCATCTACTATATACATATAAACTCGCCTATTTTGTGGTATAGGTAATTTCCAAATTTCTTTTATTATTCTTTCTGATTCTAAATTTGAAATAACTTGTTCTTCTAAACTAATTTCTCTATTTGTAGCTCTCTTATTTAATGAAATATCTGTTAGTTCTGAATGTTCTATATACCTACTAAATTTAATATTTTGTGAGTTTTCTTCGCTTTTTCTTTTCTTATATTCGTCTCTTAATTTTTCATTTGCTCTAATTGCTCTTGACTTTCCATTTTCATCTTTAAATACAATAATATTTTTACTTTCATCGCTATTACTAAAAACGATATATGTATCTATGACTTCTCGCTTAATTTTAGAATGTTTTTTCATTCTTCTTTCCTCCATTCAATTCGTTTTTGAATTGAATGTGAGGTGGAGATCGGCATTTAACCAATCTATATGAAAACAAAAAGAGGTCAAATCTATCTTTACAGATAAATTCAACCTCTCTATTTTGTTTTTTTAACATTATTAATACACATTTGTCCAAATAACCTACACTCCTCTTTGTGTAGGATGAGATTTATGTAATAATGCTCAAAACTACACTAACATATATCTCTTCTTTTACATTTTTCCTTAGATCATTTTTCTAAATTAGTGTAGTGTTTTATTGGATATTAAAATAATTGAAAAAAACACACAAATAACTTATAAAATGTTAATTGTGTGCTTAGTGCATTTATTTATATTTTTCAATTTATTTTGTGATATATCCACTTTCTCCCCCAACTCCTTATTATTTTTCAGTCTTTGGTAGTTTAGGGATTTTTTCTTTTGTTTTATGGATTCTATCACAATTTTTTTGAAAAATTTGTCGAAATGTGTAAAAAAGTACAAAAAATATACGAAAAGTGTCTTTTTACTTTTCGTATATTTTTTAATTATTTTTTAAATTTATTTGCAATACTTTCTAATTGTTTGGCTATTTCACTAAACTTATTTCTCATATCTAATGTCTTTATTGATATTTTATTTCCCATTACAGATGTTTCAACATCTGGTGATATTTCTTCATCAGTTCTTGCATATAATAACATCCCACTTACTATTTTATCATTTTTATATGCTTCATTAGCAACATAAGCATTTATCTGATTCCAATTATCTCTGTTTATTGTTTTTGTATCAAATCCTTTAAAACCTTTATCATTTACTATTTTTCCATAAAATTTTGTATCTATTATAAGAACCTTGTTTTTATATCTTAAAGTAATATCAGTTACCATTTTGGGAATAAAATCTATCATATAATTATCATCAATCTTCCAAGACATTTGCTCAGATTTTGCATTTAATTCAGGAAAATGTTTTCTAAAATATTCTCTAACAAATTTTTCAAATAATACATTTAAAGATTGTTGATCAGTAAAATCTTTTAAATCTACATTTCCATCTTCTTCTGTCAAAATCATTCCTTTTTGAATCATATAGCATATATTTATTATAAATTTATAATATTTATTATTCTTATTTAGTTTAATCTTTTTCCATTCAATTGTTTTAAAATCTAATAAATCTATATCTTGTAAAAATGAGTATAACTTTTTAAGTACCTTTTTAGTCTCTTTATCAACTTTACTTGATTTTATTAAATAAAAAACTGTTGTTTTTATAATACTATTCAAATAATTATTAGATGAAAACTCATCGTATTCGCATATTACATTTATCTTTCCTTTAGCTCTGTTCTTTAATGTCTGTGTAATATTTATTTTTCCTTTGATTAATAAAGTTTCATTTGTTACCTCTACATATTCCTTAGCAATGCCTCTTTTTATTAATCTATTTAATAATATACACAAAATAACTGATAATAAATTATATACATTATCAAATTCTTCAACATTAATATTCTTATTTTCTTTTTCAATTAAATTATTATTATCAAATGCATAAGCTAACATGTAATAAATATTACTTACTCTATAATCTCTACTCATTTATTGCTCCATATAATTCTTTTTCCCATAATTCTACCTTATTACTCTCATCATCATACCAGTACTCTTTTATTAATGGAATAATAGAATATTTGATGATTTGTTTTAATTTTATATTTATGTCTCCAATATAAAATTGTAAATTGCAGAAATAGCTATGTCCAATCATAAATCCACTGCCCAAAGCTTCATCCTTACATATTGCTTCATTTAATTTTTTCACAACTTCAATTATATTTTCAAATGATTTTGATTTGAAACTCTTAATATATTCTATAAAATTCGGATTTTCAAATGCTGGCAATACTGGATAAAAGTCAAATCTTCTCCTCAAAGCATAGTCCATAAGTGCTAATGATCTGTCAGCGGTATTCATCATTCCTATAATATATACATTTTCAGGAACTTTAAAATATTCATTTGAATATGTTAAGACCATTTCTTGACCTCTTTTATCATTTTCTATAAGTACCATAAGTTCTCCGAATATTTTACTAATATTTCCCCTATTTATTTCATCTATTATAAAAAAGTATTTTTTATTTGGATTTTCGCTTGCTCTATTACAAAATTCTTTAAATATTCCATCTTTTTGTATGAACCCTCCATCTACAGATGGCATTATTCCTTCAATAAATTCTTCATAAGAATAACTTTGATGAAATTGAATGGACATTACTTGTTCCTTGATTTGCTCTTTATTAGATACACCTATTATTGAATATGCTAATCTCTTAGCCATAAAAGTTTTTCCAACGCCAGGAGCTCCTTCAAGTATTATATTCTTCTTAAATAATAGAAGATCTTTTAGCTCTTCATATTCATTTTTATCCATATACACTTCATTTAAAAAATTATCTTTGGTATATGGTCTTTCGTTTTCTTCTTCCATTTCTTCCTCTTCTTTTTCATTATAAATTATATTTTCAATAAACTTCCATAATGCAATCCCAATGTATTGAGGCTCATAATCATTAACTTCAGGTATTCTTTCTCTAACAAACTTATTTAGTTTAAAAGATAATTGTTCTGCTGACTCTGATTCCTTATATTCCACTCCAAATATTTTTAATAATAAAGCCAATTTATTCTTAGAACAAATTGCTATAAATTTTGTTGGATAATACAAGAAGCATAATTTTGTTAATACCATTGACATTCCTTGAAGTTCAGGATATTTTTCACTTGTTTTGGAAGTCATTTCATCTTGTTCAACGCTTTTCAAAAATGTATATAAACTCTCTTTGAATCTAGCCCAGAATTCATCTATATTTTCTATTAATCCTGATTTTCCAAAATATTTTCCATCGTTTTTTTTATAAACTCCAAATTTTCTTGCTGTTGAACCTCCAATTCCCGCACCAGTTTTTTTATATTTTCCAAATTCTAATTTATACGATAATGTGTTTTTATTATTGTTTCCTAACACATAATCTTCTATATCTAAAGATTTTATATTTTCCAATGGATATTCTTTATTAAATTCACTTATTTCTTTTACTTTTTGAATATTTTTAGGATTTGAAGATATATCCTCTATATTTTCTTCTAAAAATTTTTTAAATAATAAAATATATTCCTCTGAAGTATTTACATTATCAGAACTTGTTAAATAATTATTTACTTCATCAATATCCATATACTTTTGATAAGTTTTTTTATTATAATTCGCATTTTTACTAGAATCTGGAGTCCAGTATTCGGAATACGATAATATTTCAAATATTTCTGCTTTATTTTCTGTACTTAAATTATTATGATGAATTCTAATATTTCCATTTGAATCTCTTTCAGCACATCCAGCCCATGTAAGTACTTTTACCATCTCTCTAATTTGCCTTTTACATTGTTTCCAATAAAATCCCTTTGCTTCAAGTAACTCATCATTCTCTATTACCCCTTCGATTCCATCTTTTCTTTTTTCTATAATTTCTTTACTTAAACTTAATATATCAGGATTTGCTTTTTTCGCCACATTATCATTAAAAAATATATAATCAGCGATTTCTTTATCCGTCAAATATGCTTCATCCTTATTAATCATATTCATAAAATAAAGAGATTGTATTATAATTCTCAAGGGAGCAATTAAAATCCCATCATTAATAGCTTCATTAAGAGATTCTGTTGTCCTTGGGTTAGGAAATTGGAATTTTTTTATAAAGTTTAATACAACTGGTCTAATTTTTCCATTTGAACACAATTTAGCACAATTACTTTCCTCCGTCAAATTAAAGTAAAATCCTAATGTATTCATATTATTATTTGCATTCTTATCTTCATATGCACTTGGTACTTTATTTTCAACAAAACATTTTCCAGCTTCTATTAAAAAACTTTCTAAATTAGATATTCGTAAATCGTTTGTAAACAGATAATGAAACATTTTCTTCCTCCTTTAATAATTCATATACTGACTCTGCAACAGCATTTGCTAACTTTGGTGGTACTGCATTTCCAATCATTTGATATGCGTTTCCTCTACTTCCTACAAAGTCGAAATCATCAGGAAAAGATTGTAATCTAGCAGCCTCTCTTACTGTAATTGTTCTTTGTTGTTCGGGATCATAATGAATAAATCTATTTCCATCTTTATATAAATGAGCTATAATAGTTGTACTGGGCTCATTTGGTGACAATACATGATATCTATGTATTGGAGATTTTGAGCCAATCTTTTCTTCATATAATTCACTTATTTTTTTACTATCATATTCATTTCTTCCTGAAGCAATATCTTCTGCTAATACTTTAAAAGTATCCATATCCCTTAAATTAGCATATCTTGGTATATGCCAAGTTATATTACATTCAGGAATATTATGTGATTGTCTTTTTTTATGATTTTTTTCATTAAAAATTGGCATACATTTTGGTAAATCCCCTATAGCTTCTTTAACAGTTACTTTCCTTGTAACTTTTCTCTTTGGTAATATTTCATTATAAAATTTTTTTAATGTTTTTTGGCAATCTTTAAAATACTCTTTATTTAATCCTACAATTATAACTCTATTTCGATTTTGTGGTACTCCATATTCACTTGCATCTACTACAGCATCTTTTAAATTATCTAATATTTCAAACCCTATATTATTAAATTCTTTTTTTATTATTTCTTTAATTGGTATCCCATTTGGTGAGGCACTTAATATGCCTGGAACATTTTCAAAAACAAATAATTTAGGTTTATATTTATCAACAGCTTTCAAATAGTGTTCAAACAAGTAATTTCTATAATCATCTTTCATCCCATTTTCATCTCTTACCCTACCGGCAACAGAATAGGCTTGGCAAGGTGGGCCACCTATAATAATATCAATTCCTTTAGCATCATTAACAAAATAATCTAAACCTTTTCCTTTTCCAAATTCTTCATCATTCCATCCTGCGAATAGTTCTTTATCTCTTTGTATGTCAAATCGCATTACTCTTTCTGAAGCATCTTTTTCATTCCATTTTGTTTCTAATCTATTTCTTAATGTATCTATTTGTGGCTTCAACCATTCTACAGCCGCCACTTCTTTATATTTCCCTGTTTGCATAAATCCTTCTGTCAATCCTCCACATCCTGCAAACAAATCTATCATTTTTATTTCTTGCATTCTATACATCTCCATTTTCTAAATAGTTTTTTAGTTCAGATGCAACTGCATATCCTAATAATGGTGGAACAGCATTTCCTACTTGTTTATACTGTTGTGATTTATTACCATAAAATATAAAATCATCAGGAAAAGATTGTAATCTCGCACTTTCTCTAACTGTTGGAATCCTATTATATTTATAATGAAAATGCGAACGATGACCTGTATTTATAGTTAGAGATGGTTTATCACTATGATATCTTGTAAGTGCTTCATGATATTTATAAAGTCCTCTATATTCTTCAGGTAGTGCTTTATAATTTTTACCTTCTGGTACAAGAGAAATCATCTTCTTTGTTTTTTCAATTGGAATACTTCCAATATGATTATAAACTTTCTTTGATCTTTTCCTCATTAATTCCTGATATTTGTTTTGAGGCTTTGTAATATATGATTGAATTTCATCTCCATAAATTATTTCTCCTTCTTTAGTCTGTAATGAAGGCAAATCTCCAATAGCTTCTTTACAAGTAATATATTTTTCTTTGCTTAAAATTGGGTCAGGAAAATTAAATTCCTTATGATTTTTTAAACCAACAAAAAATACCCTTTTTCTTATTTGTGGAACCCCATAATCAGGAGCATATAATAATTTTGGAACCATATCATATCCGATTTCTTTAAAGTCTTGTATTATTCTTTTTGCACCAATTCCACCATTAACTTGTAACATTCCTGGAACATTTTCTAATACAATAGCTTGAGGTTGCAATCTCTCTGCCAATTTTACCATTGCAACATATAAACTATTTCTTTTATCATTCATATCTCTTGGTCCTGCTACTGAAAATCCTTGACAAGGAGGTCCTCCTACTAATACATCTATCTTTTTATTTTTTTTATTTAAAAATTCTATTATTTTTTCTATATTATCATGATTAAATAAATCTAATTTCATTGCTTCTGCTGATCCATGATTCTCTTTAAATGTTTTTAATGCTGCATCATCAAAATCCACACCTAATAAAACATCATATCCTGCATCGTAAAAACCTTTTGACAATCCACCAGCTCCACAAAATAAGTCTAATACATTATTCGACATAATTTTATCTATCTCCATTTTTCTTTTTGTTTATTATATACCATGTTATTTATATCATATTATTGCTTTTTTCTCAACAAATTCTAGCAATTTTCTTCAAAAAATATCAAACAAAAAAATTATTAATATCTAATTAATATTTACTAAGTACTTTATTTTTATTTATCATTATAAATATTTTTTATCCTCCAATTTTTTGGCGTTCTTGTATATCCTTTATTGTAATTTATTATTTGTATCTTTTTTATTTTTTCTATATACATCTTATTAAATTGATTTAACTCATTCTTATTTTCAAATTCAATTCTATTAATCTTTTTTTCTATTTTATCAAATAGTTTATTTAAGTCATAGATAATATAAGTTAATTCCATTGTATCTATAGAAACTAGCTCGTTTCTGCAACAAAATCCCATGGCGCTAAAAGATGAATGTCCTGTTGAAAAAGCTCCATTTACATTATGTGGCTCATGTTCATATTTATTTCTAATCTTTTTTATTTTAAGCAAAGTCTTAGTGTTTTCTTGTAATATTTTTTTCAAATCACTTTCTATAAAATTAATATGCTCTTTTAATAAGCAAATGCCATCTTTTAAATTTAAAAATATACTATTATCTTTTTTATTTTCTGTAAAAGGAACCAATCTTAATAATTCTGTAGAAAGATAAAAAAAGTGTTCTTCAATTTCTTCATATTTCATAGTTCTTATTAGGAACTTAAATTGCTTATTTATTCTATCTAAAATTATAAAATATTTGTATATACTATTTATCCAATCAAATTTATCCATATATTCACCTATAATATTTTTTAATTATTTATAACATAAATTTTCTATCTTCTCAATATATTATCACTTCTAAAAAATAAGATACCAGTAAAAAATCATACTGGTATTACTCTTTTTTCTAATTTCACAAAATTACTTTTCACGATAAAAATTCAATATCTAAATGTTCCCCATCCATTTAGCTAACTATGACTACTTATTATTTGCATTTAACTTATCAAATGCAATTTTTTCTTGTTGTTCCATATATTCATCAATGCTCTTTTTTCTAAGCAAAACTCTGCCGCCTACTCTAAAGTGCGGAATCTCGTTTCTTCTTATCATTTGACATACTAGCCAATATGAAACTCCCAAATATTTTGCAGTTTCTTCAATTGTTAAAGTAGTCCTCTCAATCTTTTCGTAACCCTCTAAATTTGGCACATTTTCACCTCCCATATACAATTATATAAGAATAGTTCCATATATCCAAACCTTTTACCTAAAATACTTAAATATTCCAACAAACTCTATCATTATCATTTTGAATATTACATAGACTTTTTATTTTTTCTTTTAAATACTTACCATTTTCACTAGATAATCTATTATTAACAATAGCAACATTTATTATTAAGCAAATATGATTAAATTCTTCATTTTCAGCAATATCATGAATAATGTATTCAGGAATTTCAAAGTTTATATGCTTTTGTAAATCATTTTTTATTTTATCTATCTTTTCAATATGTTTCTTTATAATTTCAAATTTTTCTTCAGTTATTGAATAATCTTTATTATTTTTTCTCATATTACTTTTACTCCTCCCTCTTCTAGTATTATAGCATATTTACTCATTAAAATGAATATTCTTTTAGCATTTTACTCATTTTGATGAGTATGTTTTAATTTATATTTTGCTAAAATTATTTTGAAAGGAGCCAATATTATGGATTTTTCAGATTTAGTAGCCTTAAAAATCAAGGAGTTAATGAAAGAAAAAAATATAAATTCAAACCAGCTTTCTAAATTAACTGGAATTTATAGTTCTACTATTGCAATGTTTTTAACCAGAAAAAACAGAACTATTAGATTAGAAAATTTATTATATATTTGTGATGCTTTAGGAATTAAATTATCAGAATTCTTTTCAGATGAAAGATTTGACGAAGCCGAAGCAAATGAATGGAGAAAAAAGCCTGAACTATAAAAGATGTATATTATTAATTATTTAATATACATCTTTTATTGTATCAGGATTTTAAGAATAATTTTTAATATTCCATACCTCAAACATTTAGTAAATAAAATAATAATTCAATATAAATATATGAACTCTAAATTATTATTTTCTCCATTATATAGTTTTTTTTTAAAATATCAATACTAACAACCTGTTCTAGGAAGTTTTTGCGTTGTTTCTATTTCTTTATAATAAGTAATTGTAGACCAATCATCTTTATCTTCAACATAGATATCTTTATAATTTCCTGATACTTTTGTGTGATTTACAAATATAAATCCATTTGGTAAATTATCTAACATATCACAGTATAATCTAGGTTGTTCAACTTCTCTGAAATCTGCTTTTACTGTTCCAAATCTAAATTCAAAGTCTGTTATGAATTCTCCCTCCTGTAATGTAGCATCTGTAAATTTCACTTCATTATTTACTAATGTACTTAAACCATCTTTTAACATTATATAATCATAGCTTAAATTAGTTTTATACCATACAGAATATGTTAAATCTTCATTCCAAGTTCCTGTATAAATCTTATTTGCTCTTAGAGCATTTGTTGGTAATGAATCACTCCATGTAAAATTGTCTAATGCAATATTGGATTTATTATGAATATTTGAAAAATCATAGTATATACTATCTTTACTTTGAGTCTCTTTAAAGCCTTCTTTGTTAACTTCAATATCAATATCTACATTGTCATTTTCTACTTCTACATCAACAATTTCTTGATGTTTTACTATTTCTGCTTCAAATATTTCATCTGTAAGTATATAATAATCAGGGCTTTCAACCTCTTTTAAAGTATATTTTCCTTTTAGTAGTTCTTTTGTTGTAGCTTCGCCATTTTCATCTGTAACTAAAGTATCTACTAAATTATTGTTTTCATCATATACTTCAAATTTAGCATTTTCAAGTCTTTTACCTTTTACATCTCCATTATATTGATTATCTTCTTTACTTACTTTTATTACTCTTATATAACCTTTTATTAGTTCATTTTCAAAAGTTAAATCAGTAATTTGATCTTGTGTTAATGTTACTGTTTGTGGTGTTTCATTTAACACATAATTATCTAATGTCTTTGATTCTTTCACTATGTACTTTTTATCTATTCTTAATCTTTTACTTGTAGCTTCTCCGTTTTCACCTGTAGTTAAAGTATCTACTAAATTGTTATCTTCATCATATACTTTGAATTCTACACCTTTTAGCTTAACCTCATTATTGTCTTTGTCAACTTTTATTATTCTGATTTGACCTTTCTTTAATTCATTTGTAAAAGTAATATCTGTAATTTGATCTTGTGTTAATGTTACTGTTTGTGGTGTTTCATTTAATACATAATTTTCTAATGTTTTTGATTCTTGTACTATGTATTTTTTATCTATTCTTAGTCTTTTACTTGTAGCTTCTCCGTTTTCATCTGTAATTAAAGTATCTACTAAGTTTTTATCTTCATCATATACTTTGAATTCTATCCCTTTTAATTTTACTTCATTATTATCTTGATCTACTTTTATTACTTTGATTTGACCTTTCTTTAATTCATTTGTAAAAGTAACGGTTTTTATTTGTTCTGCTTCTAATACTACTGTTTGTGGAGTATCATTTAATACATAGTTTTCTAAAGTTTCTTTTTCTCTAATTGTTAATTTTGAATAATCTCTTATTGCATATCTTGATGTATATGCATCTCCATTTTCATCTGTTGTTATTGTTTCTAAAACTTTTCCGTTTTCATCTAAAACATCAAATTTTACTCCTTGTAATTTCACTTCTTTATTGTCTAAATCAACTTTTATTACTTTAACTTGACCTTTCTTTAATTCATTTTCAATAGTATTTTCTTCAGTCGTATTCCACTTAACTTCAACAGTTGTATCTTCTGCGAGATTATACCATTTTCCTGTATTTTTTTCGATTAGTTTATAATTTCCAGTTCTTAAATTTTTAATACTAATTTCTCCATTTACATCTGTTGTATAAGTTCCAACTACTCTTTGAAATTCTTCTGAATATAAGTCAAATTGTACATTTCCTAGTGCAATTTTGTGATTATCTTTATCTACTTTGTATATTTTTAAATTTCCTTTTTTATGATCATTAGTTATATTTTGAGTAGTAGATTTATTATATTCTACATTTACATCAAAAGTAGCTTTATTTATAACATATTTATCATTTGTAGAAATTTCTGTTAGTTTGTAATTATCTTGATATAATCCGCTAAATGTTGCTACACCATTTGAATTTGTAGTAGCATTTGCGACTACAGTTCCATCTGCATTTGTTAATTGAAATGTTACACCTTGTATTGGTTTTGAAGTATCACTATCTGTTTTGTTTATTTGTATTTTTCCTGTATTAGTTTTTACATTTAATGTAGCTCTACCTACTCCATCTCCAAAAGGATCATAAGTAACTGCATAATTTTGTGTTGCATTAATTCTTGTTTTTCCATAAAATACTGGATAAGTTTTGCATTTTCCTTGCACATTTATAATTGCATTACTTATATCTTTATTCATTGAATATTTAGGAATTTTTAAATATAAGCTTTCGCCTCCTGTAAATGAATTTGTTTGAGTTCCATTTCCGTTTGTTATTATAGATCCACCAGGTAAGTTGGCTGTTGATGTAACTGTATAAGATGCCATATCAACACTACTACTAACATTAAATTTTTGTACCCAGTAATTACCTTCTTCATATATACTTCCTGAAGTTCTCATTGTAATTGTTCCATCTGAAGGTGTTTGATTTCCGTATCTTCCTATATTTACTAGATTTACTACTGCATTTGCTATTTTTGTTCCTCTTTCATCTCCCCCACGATATCTAGTAGCAGGATCATAACCATATAAAATACTATATACTGCTTGTTTAGTTGCAACAAATGCATCATATTTGTTTTCAACTCCTAGCTCTGCTGGAGTCTTATATGGATATCCATTTATTATTGTTCTCCAAATTTGAACATTATCTAATACTGCATCTATATCTACTGTGTAATCATCATATTCTCCCACACCTGGATATTCTTTATTCAAACAGTATGCTGGATACTCAACACCATTTTTTTGATATGTAACAAAAGTTGTAATTATATAATACCATCCATTTTTATCTGCATTCCAATATTGCAAGTGATATCCACAATCTCCTTTATCTTGCAAATTTGCTTCACTTATTTCTGTTGCAAATGAAAATCCAATAAATGTAGAACACAATGTTAAAATTAATAATAACATTGCTATTACTTTTTTTCCTTTTACTTTTATCATATTACCTCTTTCCTTTCCCATCAAAAAAAGCACCTATAAAAGTGCCTTTTAAAATAATGTTAATTATCTTCATATTCTGAAAATTCAACTCCCTTAAAGTCATTTTCATCTAATACATATTCTTCATTTCTATATTTTTCTTTTGCTTTACTAATTGCTTCATTAACATTTTCTGCTTCAATTTCAACAACTCTTTGTAATAATTCTTCAATCTCAATTTTATAAATTCTTTTCATGTTCACCTCCCTTTATATTAAATAACATTCTGTTGTTATATATTGTCCATTTCTATAATAATCTTGTGCATATATTCTTATATTTCCAAATTTCCAAGCTATTTTATCTTTCACTCTTTTTTCTGTAAATGTAAATTGTGTTGTAATTTCTGTAATTGAACTATCTACGATGATTTCATATCCATAAAGTTTCATATCTTCTGAAGGATTGCTATTTATTATATTTCTTATTTCGGCAATCTTCTTTTCATTTATTCTATATTCTTCAACAGGTATTTTATTATCTTCTACTACTATCTTTTCTTGTGATATATCTTTATTTATAGCAGAGCCTATATTATCATTTTTAATTTCATCTTGTTTTACTATATCTGTGTTTACTTTCTCTACAACTTGATTATTATTTTCTTGAACGATATTTTTTTGATTATTTGCTTCTTTTTTTATTGTATTTGTTACACTATATGTGGCAACTTCTGAAACTTCTTGTTTAGTATTATTTACTTCATCTTCTATTATAGAATTATTTTCTTTTGTTTCATTAATATCTGCAATATTTAAGTCTTTCTCTTTTTCTTCAATTATAGCATTATCATTTTGAACATTTTCAAAATTTGTCACAGATAACTCTTGTTCTGATTCTTTTTCTGCATTCTGTCCCATATAATATAAATTTACAAAGTTTCCTACTAAAATTATTAAAACTATAATTATTTTTTTCATAGCGATCATCTCCTACTATCATTATAAAACCTTAATAGTAAGATCACCAAACCCTTTTAGGAAATTTCACTAAAATTTATTGTCCATAATTCATTCCATCTATAGATTCTATAGCTTGAACACATAGTCTTTTATCTTTATGACCTGCAACACAAGTAATCAAAGTAATTCTATTATCTTCTGTTGCTCCTAAATAACTCCAGTCCTCATCATTTATTATTTTCTTTGTTGTTACTACATATCTTTTAGTTCCATAGTTTGTTTGATAATAAATTTCACTACCTATTTTAATATTCTTTAAATTTTTAAAGAAGTCTCCATTACTTCCTGAATTATGAGAAGCTAGACCTACATTTCCCTCATAAATACTGGTTGATGGGAAGTGTCCTATTGTCCCAGATAAAGTAGTTAATTCTACGCTTTCTCTTATTGGTGCATTATCCAGTAAAATATCAGGAATTGTTAATGTTCCTATTTCATCATTGTAATGTATAATATCTTGTTCTATATTTTCGAGTGGTGTAGCTTCTAATTCTTCATTATCTCCAACTTCAATACTTTCTGCATTTTTATTAGCTTTATAAATTGGATATTTATATGCAAAAAAAATAACTCCTATAAGAACTATAATTGCAACTATAACAACTGTTATTATAAATTTATTTTCTTTTTTCATAAGCAAATCCTCCTATATTCTAACTTCAATAATATATCTTTCTTTTTCATTGCTATTTACTAGCATTTTTATAGTCGTTCCATTCTTACTTACAGTTATCATTTTTCCTTTCAATTTTTTTGTTAAATTCTTAGATAACTCTAATTTGTATTTATCAGTTGTTTCAAAAAAACTAAATCTATCTAATTTTATCCTTCCATCTCTTGTAGCCCTTACTTTTCCTACTTTTTTATATTTTCCATCTTTATAGTTATAAACTGTTACATTTCTTGTTAAAAAGAATACAATTACTAAAATGATTCCTGTTGTTCCTCCAACTACTGGCAACACATTATTCTCTTGTTTTTCTTCTACTTGTTCAGGTTGTTCTTTTTCATATTTTATAACATAAGTAATTGGATTTTCTTCAGTCTTAGTTGCTATTCCAAGATATTCAGCTGTTACTGTATATGTATTAGGATAATCAACTCTTTGCTTAGTAGCATAATAGCATTTAGCAGTATATGTATTAGCAACCTCATATTCTCCAATCATCTTTGTAGATTCTACTTGCCATTCAACATCTAGAAGATCCAATGTTAATCCATTTTTTACTATTTGTTTTGGTATAAAATCTAAATCATTTTTTTCTAGGTTATTATAATTTATCGTCTCTTCAATCAAATCTTCTCTAAATCCATTGTAGTTTGTCTTAATTTTTAGAGTATTAGAATTCAAAATATATTCTCCTATATATCCATCTTTTTCATATTTGATTGTATTTTCTAATTGTTCAATAATTTTATCTTTGTTATTTGTCTTTGATAATATAGTTTTGGTTGTATTTATATCTATCGTTTCTGATGTATTTTCTCCTTCAGCAGTATAATCCACATACTTGTATTTGTTTCCATCGACTTCTATTTCTTTTGATAACATTTCTAAAAATGTATCTTTCTCTGATTCCATAACTTGATATGTTTTATAACAATTTAACTCATCTTCAGTAATTTCTGTTTTTTCCATCGTTACTGCAAAACAATTTACTGTTGTAAGTAAAGTGAAAAAACTGCAAACTGCTAATATCTTTTTAAACCACTTCATTTTAACCTCCTAAAATTTGAATATTCCTAATTTATTTGCTATATAAGTTGCTCCAATAGAGCATAGAATTAATATTCCTATATAAAACAACACATGAAATATTCTTATAATTATTTCAAATAAAAAAAGTAGTATTTTAATAAACGATTTTTGTTCATTAACTACTACTTCTTCATCATATTTTTGTCTTACTTTTTGTCTTTTTAAATATTCTTTATAGATATTTTTGCTCACTTTTTACCTCTTTTCAAAAAGTTAAATATACTATTTTTTTCTATTACTTCTATTTTGTTTGATTTCTCTGCTATATAATCTTTAAAAATTTCGTGATAAATTTCTGTATTTACATTATCATTAAAGGTATCTGAAGTATATTCTGAAAAAAATATATTTTTCACTATTCCTCTTAATGTTCTTTTAAATTTAGCCTTTTCTTCATCACTAGAAAAATTGAATATATAATTTACTTCAGGAATCTTCTCTAATAAACTTAAAACTCTAAATGTTTCATCTGTTTCCCATGCCTTTGTTCCTCCTACTACTATTTTAACTTCTTTTGACAAAAAATTATCTAGTGTATTTTCATTTAAAGTCCCATAATCATAAATATAGAAATCATAGCCATATTGCATTGCATCAATTTTATTTGTATTACTATAAAGATCAATTCCTCTATGTGAATAGATATTATCTTTTTTAGTTACTCCTTCTAATGTTTCAATATTTTTTATTTCATCTTTATCTGTACTGCAAATATAACAGGCATTCATATTTAAACTTTTCAAAAACATTGTAATTAAAATAGCTTGTGTTGTAACTCCTATATGCTTTTCAGTTCCTGCTACTGCTATATTTACAAATTGTTTTAATGTCTTATATTCCTTCTTTACAATTACTTTATTTTTCTTTGTTTCTTCAACTTTTTGCCTAAACCTTATAGCATCTTTGTATTGACATCCTTCAGCACATAAGCAATTTCTAAATTGCTCTTTTTGTTCATAGTAGGTTTTGGCATTTACAAAATTATAAATACCTTCATTAAATAGTTTTGAAAGTAATCTATCTCCTTCTTCATGACCTAAAGCAACTACAATAACTCTAATATTATACATACTCTTTATTGCTACAATAGATTGTATGATTTCCTCTTCACTTTCTTTTGTTGAATCAACATCTATAATTATTTGTTTATAATTATTTAAGTTTTTCAGCTCTTGAATTGCAAATCTTTTTAAGCTATCAACTCCTGTTAATACCTGTAGAGTTTCAAATCCATTTTCTTTGCATACTTCGTAAATTAATTTTTCATTTTCTCTAGTAATTGCTAAAATCAATTTTATCCCTCCTTTGCAAAAAAAGAACTGCTTAGCAATTCCTTTTCTTTTATTCATCTATTAAATATTTGAATTCTAAATCTAAATCTTTATTAATTTTTATTCTACTATTCTTTGTTAATTCTTCTCTATCAAAAAATGTAATCCTAATAGAAATATAACCCTGGTATTCACTTTTTATTCTAAAATAATTATGAAGATGTATCGTCGAAAATATTCCTTCTTTAAACAAATCTAATATTGTATTTTCGTTTTTAAATGGACTATTCTTTAAATTAGTGACGACAACATTATCAAAATCAGTTTTATTAAAATCCACTTTTGGAACTATGTATTTACTTAGTATTTCATTATTATCTAATAGTTTTATTGTCTTTTTACATTCAGTATATGTTTCCACTAGCAATTGTTTTAATACATATTCTTGATTCTTTTTCTTTTCTTCTTCTTTCTTCATATTCCTTTTATCAATTAAAAAATATGTAATTATAAATATCATAATTATAATTATATTATTTATTATAATCTCTAAAAAGGAACTATTTAACTTACACGATATTGTTGAAAATAAATTAAAGAAATCCATCAATATTGTTATTACTATTAGAATTAAACTTATTAATATTGTTATTAATATTTTTAATATAAAATTATCTTTTTTCATATTTCTCCTCTTTTATAATCCAGTTTTAAAATGGTAATTCTTCAACATTAAAATTTATTTTTGTTTTTACATATTCAATAAAAGATGTTTCAAGTTCTGGAGAATTTTTTTGTACTGCTTCAAATTTCTCACTTAATAATTCATAATATTTTTTATCTATTTCATATTTATCATAAACTTGAAAATTCTCAATAAACTTTGATGCTGTTACTGTGTCAAAAAATTCTAATTTTTTTAAATTTTGTGGTATGCTCTCTAAAAATTTTTTTACAACTTTATCTGACATTGGATTTGATAATGTAAATGTTGGTTCTACATTCTCATTATATTCTCCATATCTAAACAAACAAATCTTATCCATTATATCTTGTAATGCATTTTTTAATTCATTTATATCTATATCTTTATTGTGTTTATCCACCTTTATTTGAGTATTTCTTTCTTGTACTTGTTTTTTATCTGAGTTGTATTTTTCAATTTCATTAAATATTTCTTCTACACTTTGAAATCTTTCTTGTGGATCATCATTTAAGCATTTGTCTACAATATCATCTAAAAAATGCATTCTTGGTGTATTAAACTTTTCATATAACCTCTTTCTATGAGTTCCCTTTGTCGTTTTTCCAAAAACTAACCATTGAGTTATTTGTCCTATAGCATATATATCCATTGTTGCGTTTGGTATTGTTTCACTGTTTCTCTGTTCAGGAGCTGAAAAATCAAAGTTTGCTAATCTTTCTCCTTCCGTTGTATGCCCTGTTTTTTCAAATATTTCAGGGTTATAATATGCTATACCAAAATCAGCGATAAATAGTCGTCCCTCTTCATCTATTAGAATATTATCAGGCTTTAAATCTCTATGAAAAATACCTTGTTTGTGTATATTGGAAGTAGCATATAATATTTGTTTTACAAAATCTATTATTTCATCTTCACTATAATTTTCATCATATACTAATTTACTTATATATCTTTTCATGCATATTAATGGATATATATTATTATTGATAACTATTTCATCATAAAAATACATTTTTACAATTCCATCTTTTTCACTTAATTTAAGAATAACATTTCCATATTCACATAAAAATCTATTTAATTTTTCTTTACTATTATTTATTAAAAACTTAATTGCAACATCCACATCTGCCATCTTTCCAAAATAAACCGTTCCATTTCCTCCTGATTTACTTTCTAAATTGTATATTAATATTTTCCCATACTTTGTTTTTAAATATAAATTATTTATTTTTAAATAGTCATTTATCTCTCTTATTGATAATTTATTTGAAATTATTGACGTCTTAGAATTTAATATTTTTTGTTCATAAATGTCTATAATAGGATACAATCCTTCTCTTAATTTTTCTCTTCTTTCTTGATATCCACCATATTTTTGCATATTCTTTCTAAAATCACTTTTTGTTTTTACGAGATCAAAAATTTCAGGCATATCAAAGCCTTCTTTTTTTGAATCCATTTTAATTTCTAATAGATTTTTAGAAAATTCTTCATCTGTTATTGATTCATTATTATATGTTGCAATCTTTTCCAGTTCTGCATAATAATTATTTATTTTTTCTGCATTCATTTCATTCACTCTCAATTCTATTTTTTTGCAACATTTTATCATGTTTTTATGTTATTTACAATAATCATACCTCATTTTTTCAGCAGTCCCAGTCATCTACTGTTTGTCTTGCAAACAATTCTATTCTAGGCATATTTTCTACAAGTTCAACTATTTATCTCTTACTATTGCAAGTTTCTTACTGTATTCTTCTATATGTGTATCAATTATTTGTGATACTTTATTTTATTTTCTTTTTATAGTTCCTTTTGTTCCAATTAAGCAGATTTCTAAATTTGTCCTAGTCCAATGTCCAATACCACAAAAACAAGTATCACCTTTTAATTTCTTTTAGTTAGATTTGATTCCATTTTTTTTATAAATTCCTTCCATCTAAAAAAGACTTCACGAAGAAGTCTTGGTGGAGACAATGGATTTGCACCATTTTAAGCCTCAGTCTATATATACACTATTAGCCATATTATATTAACCGAACATCTCCATATAAAATAATATACTAGAGGCTTTTTTACTTTTCATTAATTTTTTCACAATATCCTCTCCCTTCATAATAATTTCATTAATCACAAATTCATTAAATATTACAAAGATGTCTATAAAAAATGATTTTGGCAAACATATAAGTTCTAGAGTTAGGATAATGATAACTAATAGTTTCAATAGCTAATTTTATAATTAAATTATAACTCTCTTTTTATAATATTTCAATTTTTTCTTATTATAAATCTAATATTGAAATATCATTTTTATTTATTAATTGTTCCTCATTGACCTTATAAGATACTTGCCCTATTTGACTTGTACCATTGTTTATTTTAGTTGCGTTATAATTTATTTCCACAGTCTGTAAATACCAATTTTGTAAAACATCTTCATAATAAACTTTCAAATTCATTAAATATTCCTTTCCACTTTCCAAAGCAAAATATCTATATATTTCCTTATTTTCATTTTTTTCAATTGGTATTTGTGTATCTGCTCCTAATAATCTATATCTTTCAGAAACCATATCTGATTCTAAATCTACAATTATTTTTTTTACGCTGTTCAATCCTATATTTTTTATAGATATATTTAATTCATAAGAGCTAGTTGTTTTTCCACTATATTTACTTATTATTAAATGATCTATATCAATTTTCTGATTTTGAGAACTAGTTTCTATTTTATATTTTAATAAAGGCATATTTTGTATTCTATTATTCTCTGAACTCCTTTTTTCATTCTCTTCATCATTCTTTCTTATTTGATATTTTGTCATTAACACTAAAGCCAAAGCTCCTATAATTGCTGAAACTATACTCGATATATAATTTCCACAAAATGATAACCAACTTTGCGTATCTAAATTTTTATCTAATGTTAGCATTGAAGGAATATTGAATCTATCACAATAATATATTATGATTGGTGCCAATACTATAAAATAAACACATACATATAATATTTTTTCTAATAAACTATTACATTTTTTATATTCTTTATATGTAAAAATTCCAAATACTACCATTATTACAATCATTATTATCAAACTTACTATCATAAATTCCTCTTTCCTAGCTTGTTATACTTTCTTTTATAATTTTTGAGCTATTTTTAGATCTTATTTCATAATCAATTTTTATTTTATTACTTTTGAATAATATTTTAGATTCTAAGAACATTGATTTATTATGCATTAGTTTTTTAAAATCGGTTTTTATTATTATCTTATTATCTTCTTCATATATTGAATTTTCAAATATATCCTCTATGTCATATTTAAAATCATCGGCTTTTTCCTTTAATTCCTCTAAATATGTTTGTTTACTACTATACATTGCTCCTATATATGATGGAATATGTGATGATGTAGCAGTTGCTATAGCTGGATAATAATACTCATCTATACTACTTACTCTTGGGCATTCTATCAAGTCTTCTTTTAAATCATTATACATATTTCCTAAATATTTAATTACATCATCTTTAACAATAAGTGTATCCTTTCCTATAAATACATCTTTATCTATAATTAATTTTAATTCTATATCTTCATCAAGATAATTTCCTATATTTGAAAGAACTAAATTAGTGTTATATATTTTAGGTAATCCTTTACAATAGTAATTTATTGCTAAATATTCAAGTATATAACTATCTAGCTCTTTTAACTTCCAATATCTATCTATTTCATTTTTATCTCCGTATAGAGTTTTACTAATTGGACTTAGACCACCTCCATTGAAAGTAGTTTTCCATCTAATATTTTTAAATTCAAATATTAAATCTTCATATTCTAAATTTAAATCTTTTAATTCTTCTTTTATAAAACTTTCTTTTTCATCATCAATTTTAACAACTTCATCACTTATTAAAAAAGACACTCCTACTCCAAATGAAAATTCTTTTCCTTTTAATTGGTTAATATCATTAACAAGTTGCTTTAATTTTTCAAATTTTTTCTCTTTATATTTCTCTATTATTGAATTAACTTCTGATAACTGTATTTTATCAAACAAATTTCCATCTGAGTATGATTGAACCACTAATTTACTATTTTTGTTTTCTTTAAACATATACTCAAGATCTTTTTTATTCGCTATACTTGTTGTACTTCCTTTTCTAATATATATTTCATTTTCTTTTAATTTTCCAATTTGTTTTTTTACCATAAATGGTCTGTTTGAATTATTAATTACTGGTATTTGGATTACAAGAATATTTTTTCCATCAATATTTAATATTCTGTAATTAACAATCAAATTTTCATATATATATGTATTGATTATTTGTTGAAATTCAGCTTCATCTCTTATTTGTTTTGTGTCAATTTCTCTTAATTTTGTACATGCATTATTTTCCTCAACCGCACCAATTATAATATATTTATTTCTAATACTGTGTGAATTTGCTAAAGCTAATATATCTTTAACTAATTCTTCCTTATGATCCTTTTGATAATCATACTCTTTAAAGTCCAAATAATCACCTTCTTGATGACAATCTATCATTTCTTTTACTTCATCTTCAAATTCCATAATTGTTACCCCTTAATTCGAGTATTATTTTATCACATTTTATATCTTTTCACAACTAAACCTCATTTCCCCAACAATCCCAACCATCTACTGTTTGTCTTGCAAATAATTCTATTCTAGGCATATCTCCTACAAGTTCAACTATTTTATCTCTTACTATTGCTGGTTTTTTGCTATGTTCTTCTATATGAGTGTCAATTATTTGTGATACTTTATTTGATTTTCTTTTTATAGTTCCTTTTGTTCCAATTAAGCAGATTTCTGAATTTGCCCTAGTCCAATGTCCTAATCCAAAAAAACATGTATCACTTATTTTATTTCTTTTTATCCAATTAAATCCACAAGTTTTGTACTTAAATCCCCATTCTTTCATAACTTTTAGTCCATCTAATAAGCAAGGAAAAGTTACCCATAAAAAAAGGATACAATCTTTTTCTGATATATTCTTGATTGTATCCTTCATATTAACTATTTCTTCAACTTTCATTGTCTTATAATGTTTTTCTGCTGTTCCCATCCCGTCTCTCCATGTATTATAATGCCATGGAGGATCTGCATAAATTATATTATATTTATTTTCCGTATTATTTATATCTATTACCAATTAAACCTCCTTGTTTCCAAATAAATATTCTCTAGGATTTATAAAATCTCCGTTTTTCGATTTTCTAATTTCAAAATGCAAATGTGAGCCTGTGCTATATCCAGGATTCGGATCACGATTAGGATCTCCTCCTTGAATTCCAACAACAGTCCCTTGCTGTATTTCTTGTCCTTCTATCACATCAATCCTAGCCAAATGTGCATAGAAGGTATAATAAATTGTTCCATTCTCAGTACTATGTTTTACTTCTACACAATTTCCATAGCCTTGTTGTACTCCCGCAAATACAATAGTTCCTTTTTCAACTGCTGTAATATTTGAGTGCCAAGCTCCTGCTAAGTCTATTCCTGTATGAAAACTCTGCTTTCCAGTTACAGGATGAATTCTTGTTCCAAATTCACTTGTTACAGTTGCATTTTGAACAGGCATAGGAAATGTTCCATTATATTCTAAATCTTCAATAGTTACAGTAGGAGCATAAGTGTCGTGCATTTCAACTAATGAATAATAAGAACTATCTGTAGCTTGTCCATCATCTTCAAATCCAAAGAAACTTTTTATTTTATCTATTGTTGATGTTAAAGCAAATAGTGGTATCATTATTATAAATGTAAATACCACTATTCCTATTATTATCCCTATAATTAATCTTTGTCTTTTTTCTTCATCTGTTATTTGACTTATTACTATCTTTGCGATTAATTTTGCTGTAGCAGGATCTAAAGCCATTACCTACCACCACCTTTACCAAAATACTCAAACTCAATAGGAAATATATCAAACCTAACAAATATTCTGTTTGAGCCTATGATAAATAAAGCCAAACCTCTTTTCTTTTTATATAAAAACTCTGATTGTCCCTCACTTAACTTAAATAGCTCCGTTGTTTCTTCTAAATTCACTCCATCAGTTCCCATCAATATTTTATATGTAGCCATATCAAGTATAGCTTGTCCATACATTTTTATTGAATCATCAAGAAAATCTACAATAGAATGTGAAATTATAACTAAACTTCCTTCATATTTTCTACATCTTTTTGCTACATTTCTTAAAAATATTGTTGTTTCAGGAACTCTAGAATCAATTAACAAATAAGCTTCATCACAAACTAGCATCGTTTTTTCTTCTTTATCTCTACTCATTATTTCCCAACAATAAGTTAGAATATTAAAGTATTGAGCTCTTTTTACTTTGTCATCTGCATTTTGTAAATTAAATGTATCAAAGCATACGATTTTTGCATTATCATCTATTGAAGTATAACCATTAAATAAGCCTTTTTCAGCACCAATGCTAATACCTCTTAATAGACTTCTTAATGTTTCATATATTTTTTGTTTCTCCTCATCAATTTCATTACTTGCTTTATCTCCTAAAAGATTATATAAATCTGTCATAATAGGAAATTTATTATTTGGTATTTCTGAAATATCCGTATCCCAGTAAATATTAAACTTGTTATATAGTTCTTCTAATGCTTCTTCCAATCGAGCTATATGTATTGAATCTAGTTCAGGATATAATAATTTAAAAAATGTTCTTAATGTTTGAAAATGTAAAGCCATTGCTCCCATTCCTTTACTTTTATATTCAACTTCATCTGTTTCTTCATCATCTAAAGGAACTTTTTTTATTTGTAGTGGATTTATTATTCCCCTTTTACCACTTCCTACATCTATCCATTTTTCTCCTAATTTTTCTACCATTTCTTTTTCTTCTCTTTCAGGATCTATCAAAATTACTTTAGTATTAGTCATATATTCATTTAATATTAAGTGCTTAGCAACTGTAGATTTTCCGACTCCTGCTGTACCCATAATTACAAAATTTGAGTTTGTTCTATCTCCTCCTCTTTTCCAAGGATCAAGTATTACAATTCCTCCCTTTGTATCTCTAGCAAAATAATATTTATTTCCATCATTAAATCCTGAACTTGAAAAAGGTAATCCACCAATCCATGTGCTTTCTAGCATATTTCTATCTGCAATACTTTTTACAACTGGATCTGTAATAGAAAAAGGCGACATTAACTTCAATGAGTTTTTACTCAAATTCGTTAATAATCGCCCTTTCATTTGCATTGATGTAAGCCTTGTCAAAACTGCCTTAGACCTCTGTTTCAGTTCTTCTTCATCTTCTGCAATTACCATTATTGCTATTGTTACATATACTACAGTTTCTCCATTTAAATCTACTTTTTCAATTAAATCTCTTGCATCTTGTATTTCCCTTTCTGTTCTTTGTCTTAATATTTCATCTGTTATTCCTTCATATTGTGATTCATTTTGTTTTATTCCTCTACTTATATTTTGCATTAAAGTATCTTTTTCCGTTGGAGAAATATTTAAGCAACATACTGTATTCGGTATATTCGCAATGTTTTCAAGCCATCCTACTCTTACTTTTTGAGGATATTTTGTTATTACATATACTCTTCCTAAATAATCTCCTACTCTTATATAATTTTTCTTATATTCTATTCCACCTATCGGACTTAAAATATTAAGTAATGTTTTATTTTCCATTATTCCATCAATTTCTTTTTTCTTCAAATAAATTATTCCTCCTTTTTTGCAACAAAAAAAGACTATCATTTCTCTGATAATCTTTTAATATGATTTAATAATTAAATTAATTTTTTATTAAAACATCTTTTAATCTTTTTCCCATCTATTTGCATCAGTCCATCTAAAATTAGGATCTAAATTTGGAGGATGTTTTTCAAACCACTCTTTTGCACCTCTTTCTCCTAACTCACGACTTATTCGTTCCATCTCAGGTGGTTTATCTCCTGTTTTACAAAATATTTCCAATCGCAATTTTTCATAGGCTTCCTTTAATTCTTCTGTAGGTGCCATTTTTACCCAATCTTCAAATGAAACTTTACCTTTCTTGTAAATAACATATGCTATACCTGAACCTACTGTTAAAAGAACAGTTCCACCTATCAGAACATATTTTTTATTTTTATTAAACCATTTTTTCATTTTTTCAAAAAAAATCATACTAAACCTACTTTCAAACTATTTCTATGGTAAATTATATCACTTTATCTTTTATTCTTCAATCATTTCAGCATTACAACTCTATCTTCAATATCAGATTCTTCTCTATGTGCATAATTCATATTTAAAAAACTATTGCATAACTGTATTAGTGAAGCTTCATCTAACATCTCTGTTTTAATATCGCATCTTTCAAACTTATTACTTAATTCCATGCACCTTTTTAATAAGTCTTTCTCGCAATTATCAGTCCTTTTAGAATTAATCATTATAAAACTCTGCCTTTCAACTATTTCTCCATTTAAAGACATTCTTTGAACTTCTTTTAAGTGTGTTTTTAGTAATCTCTTTTGAATTGCATTATCAGTTGTACCTATTATTTCTGACAAATATTCTTGCAATGGAGAAATATCAACTGCTCTTGCAATATTAAAGTATTTAATATCTTCTTGTTCTGATGATAGCTCAGCAGATAAATCATTTATTAAATTTTCTTTTTCTCTATCTGTTAAAAGTTGTGTATTTATTGAATATATTTTTATTCCTGAAATTACATTTCCATCTCGTGTATAAATATAATTATTTCTAATATCCAATATGCCAACTTCTTCATTACAAGTTTTTTCTTTATCTTTTTTCTTAAATAAATTAAACAATATCATCCCTCCATTTATTGTAATATTTATATCTATACTGCTTTTGAATTTTACTAAAATCAATCATGTATTTTATCTGACTTACAACACATAAGTTATTATCATCTTTTGTAGTTGCAATAATTGTTCCTGCTACTCCTATAAATTCAATTACAACTGGTAATAAAAAATTATCTTTTAATTTATAGACTATAAAACTAATTGGTAATAAAGCAACTAAAACTATTACTGTTGATATAAGTTCTTTTATCCCATAACCTTTAAAAAATTCTAATCTGGTCTTTACATTAGTTGGTATATATAGCTTATATTCATTATCATGTTCGTTCATTTAAAGCCTCCTTATTTCAATGTTTGTGGAGTTTACCAACCTCCACCACCACCTCCTCCTGAGCCACCTCCTGAGAAATGACCAGGTAAAGTTGTATATCCATAATAATTTTGAACTAATGCTAAAATTACAAAAATCAATTCTGCAATAATCCCAAAAACTATTGTATTTTTTATTTTCTTTTTATATGTCCCTTGAGCATCTTCATCGTATACCATCTTTGTTAAACAAAATATCACTCGAAATGTAACTCCAAGTGGTATTATCACAACTCTCAATAAACTTATTATTTCATCTAGTATTTCCATACTTATCCTTTCTTTAATTGACTAAACTTTCTTTTTATTTGACTAGACAATTCCATTGTCTTACTTGTAGTAACTATTACATTACTAATACCTCCTGTTCCTCCACCAAGCATAAATTCTTGTATGAATTTAGGAGTTTTTATTGCCATTATAATTGCTGCAATACCAAATAACATTTTTACATTTAGAATTAATATTATTGCTATCTTGCATAATATAATTTGCACTAAAACTGTTAGCACACTTTTAAATAATTTCTCTGAATAAGATTTAAAAACTCCTCCATCAGGATTTACTAATCCGACACAAGCTAAAGGAAATCCTAATTTTAATACAAACATCTCTAAACTTCGCATAAGAAATTGTATGTATAAAACAAATAACAATATCATTGCTATTAGAGCTACTATTGCTGTAAATAGTCCTGTTGTTGCTATGTTTGCAATAGCTGTTGTTAAAGATACATTATCAGTAAAATTCATAGCAGTCAGTATTGAGTTTCCAAATGAAGTAGCAACTTGAATAACCCAATCATACAAAACAGAAAAACTGACTGCTACTACTATTGCTCTTATAAAATAAACAATGTATGTAAGTGGTGGTGTATCTGATTCTCCATCAGTCCACATTACATACATATCAAAACCTTTTTTTAGAAATTTTAAAACTATCAAAGAAATTGATAAGCTTAAAATTAGTGCTTTTAAACTAGAAAAACTTATTACACTACTTCCAAAGTTTGTAGTTAAGTAATTTTCTAAATTAAAGCACATATCAATTAAGCCATTAAAAGCTGAATTTATAACATTATCTGCTCCACCAATTATACTGGTTATTAGTCCAGTTAAAATTGATTCCAAAAAATGTACCTCCTATTATCTATAATATCCTATAATTAAGTTGATTAATCCACTTGCAACAACTACACCTACACAACAAATTATTGCTATTTTGATTCTATTGTCCCATCTCTTTCCATCCATATCATCACTAGATGATTTTCTTAATAAATAATATCCTACTAATAAAATTGTTAATGTTGGAGCTAAAATTAGTAACCAATTAGTTAAATCTGTTATTAGATTTTGTGTACCTGTTGCAATTTTGCTGTCTTGCACTCCTGCAAAACAAGTACTTGTGCAACATAAAAGACTTGTTATAACAAGTCCTGCTTTTCCTATTTTTCTTGTATATTTTTTTATTCTTTCTTTTATCTTTTCTATCATACATAAATTCTCCTATCTATATAAATTCCATATTCCCCATAGTTTTATATCTTCAATTTCTTTTTGTTCTCTTGCTTGTTCTCTATTTAGTCTTAATTGCCTATTTTCTTCTTGATTTCCCATTCCAAACAATTTATTAAATCTCCATTTAGAAATATCAGGTAATTTTGTTATTATAGGGTATAATCCTGTTTGAATAACTAAAACATAAGGTCTTTCTATTCTTAAAATTTCATCTTCTGTAAGTAATGCTCTGCTTATTAAGTTCATTGATTCTGCGTTACTACCATTTTGATTCTTTGTATAGCTACTAGATCTGCTATAAGTAGAAGTAGTATAAGTTCCAAGTTTTTTTGAAATTATACTTGCTGTTTCATTACTTGCTGTTTTTAAATATATCCAAGTTTGACAGTTATCCCTAATATTTTCTGCAACTTCTTTTCCATACTTATTATCAAGTTGTGAAAAAGATTGAAGAAACAAATTAAATCTTATCTTTCTTCCTCCTGCTACAGTAAGCATATTGCTAAAAGCTGGTATCGTTGTAAAATTTCCAAACTCATCTAATATGTAATTTACTCTTGTTTTTAACTCTCCTCCTCGCTCATCTGCACTTTCTACAAGCGATACATAATTTTGGTAAACAAATAAACTAGCTAAAGAATAATAAGTTGTTTTCTCATCAGGAAGAATAATATAAGTAACTGTTTTTTCTTCTCCTGCTTGTTTTAAACTAAAATCACTTTTGCAAGTCATTCCATATATGCTTTTACTTGTAAATAATCTTAATGTTGTTAAAGCAGATGTAAAAAATGAACCTCTTGTTTTTTCAGGTGCAATCCTTGCAATATTAAATATTGTACTCGAAGGATGATCAGGTGGTAAATTTTCAATATATTTATTTATAGGCATTGTCTGTCCTACTGTTCTACACATTTCTGAAATAAAAGAATATACATTTGTTAAATTTTGATATTCAGGATGCTCTTTATTGTCAAAAACAACACTCATTATTGCTCCTGCAATAACTGACATTTCTCCATCTCTCCATATTTTTTCCATTTTTGTATCTTCATTTCCTACTAAGCTTTGAGTAATGTCCCAAGTGTACTCTTCAGCTTTTCTAAAATCTCCGTTATTTACTGCATCTATAACAGGTTGTAAAAAATTATATCTTGTACTTTTTGTTGGATTCTTAAAATCTAAGGTTATTATTTTATAACCTTGTTTTTTCAAAAATTCTGAAGTGTAATGATAAATTTCAGCTTTAGGATCTGAAATAATCATACTCTCTCTTGCTAATCCTAAGTTTCCAACTGTCTGTAATACTATACTTCTTGTTTTACCACTTCTTGTAGCACCTACAACTAAACTATGAATATTATCATCTATGTAATAAATCTTCTCTTGTTTTTTATTTTTTTCATATCCTACAATAATTCCTCCTGAATCAAATTCTTCAGTATTTTCATTTGATAGTGAATTACACTCAAAAAATTTTTTAAATTCTTTTTTACTTAGCCATCTAGCTGTTCCGTGTTGTCCTTGCCCCATAATTTCTGGAGTCTTTAATTTATCCGTTATATTTAATACTCCACTCTCAAAAACATTTTTACTTCCAAATCCAAAAAGAATTATAATTGTTGTTTCAATTAGCATATAAATAAGAAAAAATAGCAGTAAAATCTGTTTATCTACTACTATTTGTGAAATTGCTATATTAGAAAGTTTTGAATGAATTATTGTACTAAAAACAATGCTAACAGGAATATTTAATATAGATAAAAAAGCTATTATTCCAATTTTTCTTTTTCTCATTCTAGCTCTTCTCCTTCTTCCATTTGATTTTCTTGTTCTAATTGAAATATTTTCGTATATTCTTCTATTTGTTCTTTTGTTAAATCTTTAAAATCCTGATTTTTTTCATCATTACCCGTAATAATAAAAGTTCCTCTTATATTTAGACCATCTATAGTCCTATTTATTGGTAATAATTTTTTATACCCCTCCTCATCAAAAACTATTAAGACATCTTTATATTTAATAACATCTATATATTCATTTCCTACAATTTTTCTTAATGTTTCAAGTCTGTTTGGAATTCTTTTTAATTCAGGATTTTTTTCATTTTCTACTATAAGAACATACATATTTTGCTTTTCAATTACTACCACCTCCTACATTTCCATATCTTCTAGTTCTTCTAAGCTATAATGCATTTCCATTGCATATTGTTTTTTAGCACTTTTATTTAATTCATAATGATGTGTAATATCATTTTCATGTTCTTTTCTTTGAAATTGTTTGATTAATTCAGCCAAAGATAAAGACATACCTCTATATTGAGTATGCCTTTCGTATTTTTTTACACCTTTAATTTTTGCTTTATATTTTTCTTTAAAATATGCTTCCATATTTTCTTTTAAATACTTTTCATTATGCAATTTTCTATCTCTGCATTTATAACCTTCTGAAGTTGTATATGTAATATTTTTTCTTTCTTTAGTCCATGTAACTTTATATCCCATCTCGTTCATCACTTTAAAAAATTCAAATTTATTATTTGATTTTTCCATAGCAATATCAATACTTTTTTCTAACTTTTCTTTCCAACTAATACCCTTTTTTTTTGCTTTATATTCATTAATTCTTATATCATCTACACTTGATTTTTCTCTTGTTATAGATAATCCTTGCTCAATGCATAATTTATTAGAATATGCTTTTAAGCTTTCTAAATCTTTATTAGAAAATTGTATCTTTTTACCTGTTTCAAAATTTACTGTATTCACAACAAAGTGTGAATGTATATGTTTCTTATCTTGATGAGTTACTACAACAACTTGATAACCTTTAAAATATTTTTCTGCTATTTTCATTGCTATTTCGTGTGCTGTTTCATAACTCAACTCATCATTTGGACTAAATGCTTGAACAAAATGTAATTTTTCTCTACCTTTTGTTTTACCATACATATTTTTTATAGCCATCATTTCTTCATAAGCATTTTCTACCATGCAATCTTTTCCCGAAATAAACTTGTTATTAGTTTTCTCTTCTTTGCAAATATAATTTAAAGTTTTCTTTAATCCGACCTTGTTATTAATGAATTTAATGATTGCCATATTTTACTTAACTCCTTTTTTACTCCTCCCAATTCAACACAAGTTATAACTCTTCCATTTGCTAGTTTTGTTAATTGATTTACATTATTTCCTAGCTTTCTTAATTGAATTACTAATTTATCAAGATCATTGATAACTACAATTTCTTTTTTAGTAGCACTTTTAATTAGATACTCTGAAATTGTTGTATTAGCTTTTACACTATTGTTTATAATCATTGTTTTTTCTTCAGGAGTTAATCTAATTTCAATTCTTTCAGTTTTTTTCAATTACTCTCCTCTCCACCTAAAAATTTTATGAAGGGTTTGGGGACACCTCCCCTTAAATAAGAAAAGTTATACTTTTCGTTCTATTTGTACTTACAAATAGGAATCTTGCTTAACTTATCGCTTCGCTACTAAAGTATTCATCTAATAATTTGATTACTAAATCAGAAAATTCTTTATCGTTTTTAAATCTATCTTTGTAGATTTTCATTGCTCTTTTTTCTATTTTTCCTGTAAACTTTTCTACTTTAATTTTTTCGTTTTTGATAATTTTAAGCATAATTTCATAACTAATATTATTTTTCTTTAATCTAATTTTCTGTGCTTGTGCAACAGTTATTTTTATTTGTTCATCTTCAATAACTTGATTAACAATTTCCTGTTCTTCTATATTTAAGTATGATATTTCTACTCCTGCTTTTATAGGTATTTGCTCTTTATTTACTTTTTCTTGTAAAGGTTTAATTAGTTCCGTTAGTCTTATATAGTTATAAATTTGTGATTTTCCTTCTTCATTCCACTCGGTGGAATTATCGTTAAATTCGTTTATATTACTGCTTTTTTGTCTATTTTTTATAATATTATTTCTTTGCTTATAAGCATAGCCTTTTTCAACAGGTAGTATTTTTTCTCTATTGTTTAGATTTGTGTCTAACATTATTAATGTTGCTTTTTCATCATCACAATCCACAATCTGAGATGGAATTGTGGAAAATCCTAGTTTTTTTGCACATTCTGTTCTATTATGTCCTGATATAATTTCGTATTTGTCATTTTCTATTTTTCTAACTATAATAGGTACTAGAATTCCATTTTCTTTCATGCTTTCTTTCATATCTTCTTTTTTATTTTCATCATACATTGAAAAAGGTTGCCCTTTTCTAAAAGCAACCAACTTACTTATTTCTATATTAGTTATATTTTTATTTTCTTCCCTTTCATTTTTTTCAGATATTTTATCAACTACAAATTTTGATCTTATTTCATCAATACTACTCAAATTTACATCTCCATTTCTTCTTCATATTCTAATTCTTTATTAAATTTTTCTATTTTATTTATTGATTCAAATAAATCTGTATCTCTATCTATTTCTATATATGGTATTTTATCTTTTAAATTGTTATATATAAAAAGAGAGCCATTTTTAGGATCTAGAACTACTGCATAATATGATACATTTTTATTTTTTAAATCTTGACTAGTTTCTTTCCATACAAACTCATCATCTTCAGTTATTCCTATTTTTGAAAAATAAATCATATTGTTTATTTTCTTTAATATTGTTGGATTTCTAAATATATTATCTTCAGGTAATTCAGAATAATTATTTACAATATAATTATATAAATAACTATCATCTGAAAAAGCTTTTAACATATCTAGTTTATTACTTTCTATGAATAATCTTATATTTTTCAATTCATCCCTCCTTTGTATAAAAAAGAGCTAGATTTTACTCTAACCCTTAGCTTACACATTCTACTATTAAATTAACGCCATCTTTAAAGCCTTGCTTGTAATATTTTTCTAAACTAGCACAATATCTTTTTGAAACATCTTCAAGTGCATAATCAAGCATCTCTTCTATTTTATTTCTTAGTCTATCTTCTTTAACTTGCTCTATTAATTTTCTTAATTTATCTTCATTTCCATCTCGTTTAATTTCTAAAATTACATTTTTTTCTTCATCAGAAACATTCGCAAGTACTCTTTGCTCTCTGTCAAAAAAAATAGATTCTAATATTGTTTCTTCTCCCATATCTTATACCTCCTGTATAAGATTATACTACGGTGTTTTTATATATCCAAACCTTTTATTTTAAAATTCCATATCATTTTCTTCAGCCATTTCTTTATTCTCTAATTTATAATTTAGTTCTTTTATTTCATTTTTTAATTTAGTATTTTCTTCTACTAATAATGCTTTTTCTAATAAATTTATATCTTCATTTTTGAATTCTTTATCTATATTTTTAGTTTTATTCATACTTATATAACTTGTTTCTGTAACAATAACATGATCTAATAGTTCAATATTAAATGTTTTCAATAATTTATTAGTAATATTAGTTATATGTATATCTTCTTTACTAGGATGTAGAGAATTTGAAGGATGATTGTGTACTAAGATAACTCTATCACTCGTGCTCATCAATGCAGTTCTTATTATATTTTTTGTATCTACTAAAATTCCACAACTTGATTCAACACCTAAAAGACTTATCTTTCTGATATTATTACTTTTATCTAAACCTATAAATATCAAATGCTCTTGAATTGCATCTTTTATTTCTTGAACTTCCTCTAAATCATAAATATCATTTGTATTACTTACTTTTATATCCTTTATAATTTCCTTTTTTGGTTTTTTATCTATTTCTAATTCTATACTCATTATTCCTCCAAATTAAAATTCCATATCATCTTCCTCAATTTTTTCTATTTCACTAACTTCAATACTTCTATCTTTTAAATCTTGTTTTATTTCTTCTATTTGTTCTTCACTAACAGATTTAAAACCTGCATTTTCAAAGTCATCTCCTACAACAAAACAATTTCCTACAATATAATCATATCCAAAATCGAGATTAGGTTTTTGATTAAGAATCTTCCCTTCTTCATTACAAACTAATAATAAATCTTCTTTATAAGGTACTACTTCAATTAATCCTCCAACTAGCTTTTGCTTAGCTTCTAATGTATCATCAATCTCCATTACTGCCGGATCTTTTCCTACTTGTTTGTATATAACTTTTAACTTTTTTTCTTTTTCTCCTTCCATGTCGTACATCTCTATTATTTCTTGTAATGAATATTTATTTAGTTCTATACTTTCGCTTTTATCTATGTAACCTTCATCTAATAATTCAACATACCCACTCATTTCAGCATCTCTACCATAACTTTCAAAATCAAAATATCCTTCAATTCCATGTTGTTTTAATACATCTAATAAACCTGTATCTTTAGCAAATCTATATCCATATTTTTCTTCTGCTGACATAGTCCAACTATCTATTTGATAAGAATAATAAGGTATTTCATCTTCTTGAATAATTATATTCATTAATTGTTCAATACTTAAATTTCCCTCTGAATTTGCATATCCTTCGATTGCCTCCATATTATAAATATTTTCGGATACTTTCGCTAATAAATTAAGCATCTTTATACTTTCATATTCACTAACTTTATATGGTAAATCTGTTTCAAAATCATTTATCATATATTCTTCGTATTCCTCATTAAGTCCCACTACTTCTTTTAAAAATTCATCGATCTCTTCTTTTTCTTTTGGTAGTTCTAACCATCCTCCTTTTAATTCTCCTTCATTATATTTACCTAAATTACCAACCCATATATTAAGCATAAACTCTCTCCTTCCTTACACAAAAAAAGAGCTAGTAATTTTATTTTTCACTAACTCTCATCTTATATCTTTACTAAAACTTCTTTCATTAGAATTTCATCAACTAAACCATCAATCATTTGTTGGTATTTAGCCACAACATACATTTCACTTGTTTTTGGTTCTTTATATTCTGTTTTTATTTCTTTTTCTAATTTTTCCTTTAATTGTAAAATATATTGTTCTCTTTCAAATATTTTTGTATTTAGTTCACCTGTTAATTCTAGTTCTTGTTTTCTGTATGGATAATTTTTCTCCATATTACTTAAAATCATCTGCCCGTATTTTCCAAAAATCATTGTTTTCTACCTTCTTTCATTTATATTATACTTTACTAGTATCAGGTTTTCCAAACCTCAAAATAAAAGAGATACAAAGTTTTCTCTGCATCTCTACAAGTATTTCATTATACATATTATACCACCTATTTTTAGCTTTTCAAGGTGGTCTTTTTTTTGTACTCTTTTTTGTGTGTACTTTTTATAGTACTATTTTTGTTAAACTTTTTTATACTTAGATTTTAATTTTGATATCTCCATATTATCTTCCAACTCATTTAATCGTTCAAATTCATTTATCAATGTATTTATTGGAATATTCAAATCTAATACAGGTTTTAGCATATTTTCTAATTCAGTTATCTTTTTATCCTTTTCTTTTAGTTGATATTCAAGTTGTTTAGTATATTCATCAACTCTATCTTCATTTATTAAATAAGTTTTTTCTTTTTCAAACTTTATTCCATTTATTTCACAACTCTTGTCCCAATTAGGATTTTGATATTGCTTACTTTCCTCATTAAAATTTATTCTATGTTGTAATAATAATGTTCTTAGTAAAAACTCTGTATCGTGATTTGCTTCATCAAATGCTGTTTCTGTAGCAATATACACTAAATCTTTATACATATTCCTTAAAACATCTATACTTAATTCTTCTATTGGCTGTTCCATATAATTATTATAATTTTTCTTCAAATCATCCCAAAGCATATTATTATTCTCCTTTTTTATATAATGTTTTCTCATAATACTCAAAAATATCTTCTATTTCTTTGCCTCTAAACGATCTTCTATAATCGTTTTGTTCGTTAGTTTTCCACCATTCAAATTTTTCTTTAATTTTATTTCTTATTTCTGTAGTGTCTATATCAGAATTTTTTTCTATTGCAAATAAAACTTTTATAATATCTCCTCCACAAATAAAAAAATCAAAATATCTTACTTCATCATTACCATATTTCCCCTTAATTTTTTCTATTTCTTTATCATAGGAAATATATAGATAATCATCTTTAAACAAGTGATTTTCTTTTAAATATGTATAATATAAATCTTTTACTCCTGATGTTTTTACAAATCCTGTCATATACCATATTGTTCTACTTCTAATTTTAATATAATCTTTTGACAAATCTTCTTCCTTAATTTTTGTAGGATAAAATCCCTTTGAATATAAAAATTTATTTTTTTCATCAGTTGGTCTCCAAGTTTTTCTATCCAATTTTCCTTTTGAATACCAATCTGCATTTATTTTTTTCATATTTTAATTAACCTTTCTTTTTATTTTTTTCTTTTCTATCTAGCCATTCTATATCTTCTTTTTTACCTCCTACTCTGCAATAATCATCTCCTCCATCTATATAACAAGATCCACACTTGCACATTTGAAAATCATGTCTGTATTTGCTTTGTAATATATCTCCGCATTTTTTACATTTTATTCTCTCTCCCATTGTATCCTCCTTCTATATTTTCAACATATCCGTAGATTCAAAATATATGTAAGCTTCTTTAAATCCTAATTTAAAAGATTCTTTTAACTCAATCATATTAATTTCTTCTTGTAACTTTAGTATTTCTATAATTGCATTTTCTTCTTCATCATTTAATTTAGTTTTCTCTCCATCTTCTAATAAAGTTACTACATTAGGATATTTATTTTTGATTTCACAAATAACTTTGTTTATTTTTTTATATTCAGATCCTAACATTATTCTCATTACCCTTTGATTTTCAAAATAATCTGCAAAATCATCTGTATATTGATCAAAAAATCCTTCGTCCAATTTTTCCATGTTTTTTCCTCCTTATTTTTAATCATTATACAGTGAGCATATATCAAATCCCAAACCCTTTTTATAAAAAATAAAAAAAAATAACCTAGTACATAAGATTTGTACTAAGTTATCACCTACAACTTGTAATTTGACTAACTATTTTTTATTTTATTACCTATAAAACATCCAATTATTGATAATATAAGATATATAAATATAAATATCAGAACTGAGTCATTATAAAATATAAACATTGTTGGAATAAATAATAAAACTAACAATATTGACACCATTATTTTTAAGCCATACTTTTTACAAAATAGCACTGATATTATCAATGAGTACAACGGATAAACAATCCATAAATCACTCAAAAAAGTATAATTTGTACTTTCGGGTACTATTTTGTTAATAATTGGTATTATATTATATATAACTAAGGTTAATAATATAAATTTAATAATATCTTTTTTCATATAATCCTCACTTTCAAATTACTATATATCTACCTATTTGCAAAATTGTAATTTATATGTTTTGAAAATTTATTTTATTGAAAAATAAGCGGTTCAATATTCCAAGCAAACCAAAAAGGATAATATAAGAAAAACATACCCAAAAAGCTTAAAAGTATATACCATATTACATCACTCTTACCTTTTACAGGCTTTTTTAAATGCTCTCCAAAACATAATGAAACTATTTGCCAAATAATATATCCGATTAATGCACCTATTGTATTAGCAATTAAATCATTGACATCAGTTGTACGGTTCGTAATTAATTGAGATATTTCTATCATTAATGAAAAACCTGCCCCTAAAAATAATGTTTTATAAAATTTACGATAGTTCTTCCAAATAAAAGGAACTAAAAATCCAAAAGGAACAAGCATTAAAATATTTAAGTAAAAAGTTTTCTCTATGATGTTAAAAGGGATGAGATTAATATTAGCTTGAATAATTGATGTATTATCTCCACCTTTTGGTGCATAAAATATATTTGTTAAACCTCCTGCACCAGTTAAATCATATACTTTCCAAAGATATAAAACGAAAATTAGCATTGCTAAAATTGATAAATGATACCCTTTCCTTTTTCTTGCTGTAAAGTAAATAGTACACGGTAAAACAGCACATAAAATGCTATATATCACTTCTATAATAATCATCTCCTTTATTTTAACTTACTTTTTCAAATAATCTGATTCATCTATTGTTTTTAAAACATAATTAACATCATCATATCGTGAATAATTAGATTGTGAACCTAAACTACATATCAAAAATTCTTTTCCATGCTTTTTATATAATACTACTAAATTAAAATCATCAGATAAAGAACCTGTTTTTACACCAATTACATTTTTGTTATAATATTCTGATGTAGGATCAAGGAATGTATTTGTATTTTTCCAAGTCTGCATGCTACTATCTGGTAAAGTTGCTGTATATGAAGTTTGAGAAACTATATCCTTAAACCATTCATTCTTTAATAAATCCATTACAACTTCTTTTAAGTCTAATACAGTTGTATGGGCTTCTGTATCAAATCCACTTGGATCATATAAAATAGTATCCTTATAATCATTTTGTTTTAAATATTCATTCAAGTTTTTCATAAAGACTTCTATTCGCTCTTTGCTAGTAGTAGCTTTAGGAGATATAATACCTCCACAATAATCAGCTAATACATAGGCTGCATCATTCCCTGATGGTACTAACATTGCAGCAAATAAATTTTTAACATAATATTTCTTTTCTTTAATGTTTGCAACAGATGAACCTTGTTTTGTTAATGAAATTGCTTCATTTTTTGCCAAAACTACATCATCTAAATCAACGAGTGTTGTTGCATAGTCAATAACAAATAATTTAGCTAAACTTGCAGGAGTTTGTTGTTCATTTGCTCTTTTAGAAACAAAATCGTTATTATTTGAAAGATCAACCGCTATCAATGATTTTGCATTATATGAATCTGGTATAGTATATCTGTTTATAAAACTATTTATTTTATTTTTTGTATCTCTAAAATTTTCTGGTTCAAGCGCCCAAGGTATAAAAATTCTTCCAAGTATTATTATTGCAAAAAAAACTATTACTATATACTTTGCTTTTTTCTTTTTATTACAACCTCTCATTTATAAACTCTCCTTTAGCATATTATACATATATATAAATACAAAAACAATTAATTTTTTATTAAATTTATTTCATTTACTAATATAATTTCTTATACAAATTACTAGTTATCGCTAACATTATACCATATTTTTTAAATATTACATATATTTTTTGATATTAAATTATTTAAAGTAGCAAGTATTCCAATCTCAAAATAAATATCTTTCAAATAACTCCTTACTGTGCTTTTAGAAACATATAATTCATCTGCAATAATATCTTCAGGAATGTTACCAAAAAACTTATATTCAACTATTTTCAGTTTTGTTTTATCACATTTTCTAAAATCCTGAAGTACAGTATCAATTAATTCCTTCCACTTTTTATATTCATTTATTTTGCTATCTATACTAATATTTTTTATTACTTGATCCTCAGTTGCTCTACTAATTTTATTTTTACTTCTTATTGAAGAATTTATATCTCCACCACTTACTGTATCTTTCTCAAGTTCTAACTCATTTATTAATCTATCATATATTGGGTATTCATATAATTTTTTTCTAATAATCTTTTTTACCTTTTTAGTAACCACTTTGTACCTCCTAAAATAAAAAAATCACAACTCTTTAGTTGTGTTACATATCTAAATCCATTTCATCTTCTTCAGTATTTGCTGAAGTAAAATTATTATTTTCATATAAACTATCTAAAAATTCTTTAGGATATTCTCTTTGTTCATAATTATTAAAGCTTTTCTTTTTAGTATCTTTTTTATCTTTTCTTGCCTCCAATTCTTCCACTCTTATAATTACCCATCTTTTTATTGTTGCATAATCGCTCTCATACTCTACTCCCTTTGATTTCTTATATAAAGATAATTCTTCAATACATTTTTTGGTTTTGTTTTCTCCGTATTCTTCTAATAATTTTTTATATTCATAATCATAAAGAAATACATTTTCATTAAACTTTTCTTTGCTGACTGTGTGTGTATTTATATTATTATCTATTATATTATTATCTTTGACTTTTTCATCAATACCCTCTTGATTTTTTAGTATATAGGGGTATTGATTATTTAGTCTATAGGGTACATCATTTGGAAATATTCTCCTACAAATTATCTCTTTTTTCTCGTTTCTCATTATATCTACAAAAACATAATTATTCCTTCTTAAATCAGTTATCCATCTTGAAACTGTTACAGGATCTACTCCTAACTTTTCTCCTAAATATTTATTAGAAGCATAACAATAGCCTTCTTTATTTGATAAAGCTGTTATAAGAGCATAAAGCAATTTTTCATTAGGTTTTAATCGTTCATTAAATAGAACAGTAGCAGGTATTACTGCATAATATCCTATTCTTTGTATCTCTTCATCTTTCACAATGGCTATCACTTTCCTTTCCTGCAATTATACAAGCATATAATATCAAGCTTATATTTGCTCCTACTATTAGTCCTATAATTAATCCTATCCAAAACATTTTTATTACCTCCATATTTAAACCAAATTTCTCATTTTCGCATTTTTATACACGAACTCAATTAACTTGTCCTTTATTATTTTTTGTTTCTTAAAATCGAATTTAAGAGTTCGCTCAATCTCATCTTTAGATTTCTTTTGAAAATATTTTTGAGTTATAAAATCATAATATTTCGGATATTTTTGCAACAAAAAAGCAAGTACCTTTTTTATAAGTACTTGCCATCTCTTAAATTCTAGTATTTTTTTATTTTCTATTATCTTAATAACTTGATTTTCTAAAGTATTATTACATACTGTTATTCCTTTTCTCCATGCACTCCCACTTACATTAACACTATTTATCAAGCCATCTTTTATCTCATCAATTAGTTTATCTATATTAATATAGTTATATAAATAATACTCTATCTTTTTGTAATCAGTTTTATTCATACTGCCCTATTCCTCCTTCTAGTAACTTTTCTAGTTCAAGAAATAGGTAATCTTTATCTATCTCATACATATTATTTTCAATAAAATTCATTATTGTATCTTTTATGTAATTGTCATTATATAGCTCAAAGTCATTTATATAGTCTCCTAATTCTTTCTTATTATATGCTAATATAGAATTGCATATAATATCAACTTTATCTTCAGCATTATAAATTGCAATTTCTATTTCTTCTAGTATTTGTTCAAATAACTCTAGCATATTATTTAATTCTTCTACTTGTGTTATTCCATCTTGTGATATTCTAAGCCATTCCATAAAGTAATAATCCTCAATATATTCATCATATTCTTCATATATATTTTCTAATTTATATGATATTCTTTTTAATCTTGCAATTTTATTTATTTCATTAATTAATTTATCAATTTTCCCTTTATACATATAAAACCTCCAAAAAAAAATAATCCCAAATGCCTTGAGATTACTTAGTATATTTCACTTCACTTTAATATTATTTCTTTCCCTTTATTTTCCCTTTATGAAACAAATTTTAATGATTTTTAACGGTTTTTAATGTACTTAAATGGATTACTTCAAAATTTATAAAAGTCCCTATTTTTCAACGGAAATGGGACTTTTCATTGGTTGCGGGGGATAGACTCGAACTATCGACCTTCGGGTTATGAGGTATATTTATTTTAAATTAAATCAATCTAAATTAAAAATAGTCTTCACAATTCCACCATCAAAAAATCTAGAAAATACATTTTTCAAAATAATAAGAACAATTGGTCCCACAAACATACCGTAAAACACCAATAAATTTAAAACCTGTATACATTGCGGCAACCGTAAAAATAGGGTGAATTCCAATATTTCCGACTAACAATTTTAGGTTCAATAAGTTGCCTTGTTACTGACATAATAATCCATAAACTAATTATAGCTAAACCTAATTTCAAATCTCCATTTAAACCAGATAAAATCCCCCATGGAACCATAACCGTTCCCGAACCTAAAATCGGGAGTGCATCTACAAATGCAATTCCAAGTGCAATAATCAGTGGAAAGCCTACATTTAATCCTAAAAAGTACATTATATAAAGTCCAATTAAAGATATTATAAATGAAATAAATATCAAAGTTGCTTGTGCCTTTAAGTATCCACCTAAAACTTTTATAAGTTCTCTTATGTGACCGAGTTAGTTCTTTCATCCATCTTTCTGGCAAATGATGTTCTAATTCATCTAACATATAAATTTTATCTGTACATATAAAATATAAGGCTAAAATTGTTACACCTACATATATCATTATACATGGAATAAGTTTTATACCATTTACGATTTTCATTAAAAAACCTTGAAAATAATTTGAAATATTATCTAATATTGTAAAACTATTTTTTTCAATAATATCAATCAGTTCTTTCGAAAATCTTAATTTTACAGAATTAAACTTTTCTAATAGTTTTTGAACTTGCATATATATATTATCATAATAATTATTAAAATCTGAAAGTAAATTTGAAGATTCTGAAGCTATAGTTGCAATTCCCCAACCTAATAGCCCAATTATAATTCCAAATGTTATTACAAATACTATTATAGCACTTAATCTTCTGGTGAGTTTAAATTTTTTCATTAACTTCCTTATTAGTGGTTCTATAATTAATGATATTATAAAGGCTATAAGAAATGGCATGTAAAATATTGCTAACTTAAAAACTATAAAAGTTAATATAGTAGCTATAAAAACTAAAAATATTCTTTTTAAAACACTTGTCCAATATTTGGTTTCTTTAGGCATTTTTTCACCTCTCTTGCTAAAATTTGGCTATAATATTATATTATATGCCAAATTTTAACTACTATTCAGATATTATTTTAAAGCCGCTTCCATAACCTTACTTAAATATTTCATACTATTTATTGTTTGTTCTAAAGTATTTCCTGTTGCACCAACTTCTATTATACATGCAGCTTTTCCTAAATGTTGATTATATCTTGAATTTCTTAAAATAATTGGTTTAAATAATCCCGGATATAATTCATTTGCTTTTTGCTGAATTTTTACAGCAAATTTCAAATTCGAACTCCAGTTCGGGTGTGATAATCCTCCTCCATCACTTCCCATTACAAACATAAGTTGTGCACAATAGTCATCTCCTATTTTTACTAAAGGTGCATAATTTTCATTACTTCCAATAGCATCTCTATGTAAATCTATTATGATATCAGAATTAAAGTCTTTTAATACATTTTGTACTGTTTTTAAAGACCTCGAATATGACCCTGTATATGCTGGATAATCATGAAATTCTTTGTTATGATTTACATTAAAACCATAATTTCCTAAACATTTTGTAAGTTCATCCCCTACTCTTACTACCGAAAAATTTTGATTTGTTGTTCTATAATTTCCGACTAGGTTCATATGTGTAATTTTCACTTTGCGTATAACTTTCACATGTATGTGTGTGAAATATTATAATATTTTTGGTGTTTATATTTAAATCCTCAGTATTAAAAATTTCATTAGTAATTTCATATGATGTTTCATTTTTTATTTTTATGCCATTATATTCTTTATTATATTTTTCAGCAATTGGACTTTGTGTTACTACTTTTGATTGCACATTAGTATCTGTTATTATTTCATTTGTTTGAGATATTTCTTGTTTATTTTCTTCTTCACTAATATTTGCTTTAGGCTGCTGCTCTTTTATTTCTTCGTTTTTGCCTTGCTCTTTGGTTTTAAATAAATTTGACCCAACACGCAATATATATTCTGTCGAATTTTTTTTCGCCCCTTCCTCAACATCTTCTGTTTTTTCATTTTCCTGATTGTATTTTGATATGTTTTTTATAATATTGCTTTCTGTATTTATTCCTAATTTTGAAAATTCACATATATTGATATTAACTTTATAATTAAAAAATTCATTTACTGATATTTTCTTTAAAATAAACCTACTAAATATGTATATAGTAATTACAACTAATAAAATTTTGATTAAGTCTTTTCCTTTTATTACAGTAACATTAAACATATATCTTACTCCCTAATTAAATATATATTCAATCAATAAAATTTTATTCACAAACAGGAAAAAACCGCATAATATATTTTATATCATGCGGTTTTGTGAAAAACATCAACAGTTAGTTTATTGTTTCGCTCTGTTTTCTGCTGTTAAAAAAATTATCCAAAAATTTCTGATTAAACGGATAATAATTTGGTCTTCCATTGTAATATGTTCTTTCTTCGTTTGTTGTTTCGTTTTTTTTGTTCAAATTGTTTGGTTCATTCTGCATATGTCCTTCTCCTTTCTTGTTGTCACGATAATAGAACAAAACTATTATCTTTTAACAATTTGATATGGCTATCATATTCCATTTTTTTCCAATAGTCAAATTCACTATACTGTAAAATTCATACCATTTACTTGTTTTTGCTGTAAAATTTTTCCATTTTTTATATTTTTCTTGGTTTTAACTCCAAATAAATAGGTTTCTCATTTTCAATCATAGTAGATTTTCCGTGTCCAGGGTAAACAATAGTATCATCTGGTAATATTAGTAGTTTATTAATAATAGAATCCATAATTTGATTAAAATCAGATGTTGGTAAATCTGTCCTTCCCCATGTGCCTCTAAATAGTGTATCACCAGAAAACAATAACTTCTGACTTTCCAAATATAAAGAGCATCCTCCTTTTGTATGACCTGGCGTATGGATAACCTTAAATTCTAAGTTTCCGATATGAATTAAATCTCCATCATCTAATCTGGAATCTGCATCTATTTCAATCTCAGGTAAGCCATCCATAAACTCTGTTAAATTTATTTCTTTATCATTTAAACCTTCAACTTCATCTCTATGAATTAAAATCTTACCACCTAAGGCTTTTTTTAATTCTGATACTCCTGCTATATGGTCACCATGACAATGTGTTAAAAATATATATTTTAAATGTCCATTTAGTATATTTATCATTTCAACAATTCTATCTACATCACCTGCTGGGTCAACTACCATTGTTTCTTTTGATTCTTGGTCAAATACTATATAGCAGTTTGTTTCATCTCCAATCCATGTTGATATTTTTAATCTTTTTAATATCATTACATTAAACCTTCTTTCTTTTTACCTCATAAACACTATCAACTTTTCTAATAGCTTTTAAAATACCATTTAACTCATCTATGTTTTTAGTTTCAACAGTTAACTCTATTACTGCAATTCTATCTTTTCCGGTTCTAGCATTTACCCCTACGAGATTTGCTTTTATATTTGAAATTGCTTTAGTAACATCTGCAAGTAATCCGCTTCTATCATTAGCATATATTTCTATATCAACATTATAAGATGCTTGTTTTTCTTCTACCCACGAAACATCAATAATTCTGTTTTCTTCTTTTAATAAATCCTTAACATTAACACAGTCTTTCCTATGAATAGAAACTCCTCTCCCCTTTGTTATATATCCTATTATTTCATCACCTGGAAGAGGATTACAACATTTTGAAAGTTTAACTAAACAATTATCAATTCCCTTTACTATTATACCATTGCTTGAAGGCTTTATTTTTCTTTCAGTTTTAGCTTTAGTTAACTCTTCTAATTTTTTCTCAATAGATTCCTCTTTATGGTCTTTTCTGTATTCAATTAACATACGTGCAATTACCTTTGTTGCAGAATTTGCCCCAAATCCAACTGCTGCGTACATTTCTTCTAAATCTCTATATTTATATCTATTAAGCATTGGGTTAATATAATCAACTCTAAATAATTTATCATGTGAAATACCTAATCTTTTCATTTCTTTTTCAATAGATATTTTACCTTTTTCAATATTTTCTGCCTTTTTCTCTTTTTTAAACCAACTATTTATTTTTGTTCTAGCCTGAGTACTTTTTACAAATTTTAGCCAATCCATACTTGGACCTTTTGAATTCTCTGATGTTATAATCTCTACGATGTCCCCACTATTTAAAGGTGTAATTATAGGCATAATTTTACTATTAATTTTACATCCTGTCATATGATTTCCAATTTCGGCATGAATATAATATGCAAAATCAATTGGAGTTGCTCCTTTTGGTAATACCTTTATTGCTCCTTTTGGTGTAAATACATATACTTCATCTTCAAATAATTCTGTTTTTAAATTATCCAAAAACTGTGTAGGGTCTTGCATTTCTTGTTGCCATTCCAATGTTTCTCTAAGCCATGCTAGTTTATCATCTGTTACAACAACATTTTTCTTACCTCTTCCTAAAAAATTAGCCTCTTTATAAGCCCAATGTGCCGCTATACCATATTCTGCAATTCTATGCATGTCCCATGTTCTAATTTGAACCTCAAATGGTGTTCCTTTTTCTCCTAATAATGTAGTATGAATTGATTGATACATATTTGGTTTTGGTACAGCAATATAATCTTTAAACCTTCCAGGCATAGGGCTATACATTTCGTGTACTACACCTAATGCTGCATAACAATCTTTAACTGAATTAACAATAATTCTCATAGCAAACAAGTCATAAATTTGGTCTATTGTTGAATTATCTCTTTTCATTTTTCTATATATAGAGTACAGATGTTTTGCACGTCCTGTAACCTCAGCATCTATTCTATGTTTTTTCAATTGTATTCTTATATCATCCATAATCTTATGTATAAATTTTAGTCTTTCATCTTTTTTCTTATTTATACTTTCTACTAATTCATAATATTTATCAGGATACAAATATTTAAACCCTAAATCCTCCAATTCTGCTTTAATAGAATATAGTCCTAATCTATTTGCAAGTGGTGCATATAAATCCAATGTTTCTTTAGCATTTGCGATTTGCCTATCTCTTTTTAAATATGATAATGTTCTCATATTATGAAGTCTATCTGCTAGTTTTATTAAAATAACTCTAATATCTTTTCCCATAGCTAAAAACATTCTTCTATAATTTTCCACTTGTGTTTCTTCTACTGTTTCGAACTGAAGATTACTTAATTTAGTTACACCATTAACCATTTCAGCAATTTCATCACCAAACGTTTCTTCTAAATCTTTTAAAGTTACATCTGTATCTTCAACAACATCATGAAGAAGAGCCGCACAAATTGTACTATCATCTAATCCAATAGCAGCTAATATATAAGCAACATTTAATGGATGTATTATATATGGTTCTCCAGAGCCTCTTTTTTGATTTTTATGTTTTTCCTCTGCTAATCTATAAGCTTTCATTATAAGTTTTGTGTCTGCTTTTCTTGTTATTTCTCTTTTTTTTGTAATTACATCATAAATCGTTATTTCTACCTTATTTTCTGTCATATACAAACCCCTTTCCTAATTATAAAGATTTCATTACATCTTTTAAATTAATTTGAATACTTTGAACTCCATTAAATGAGTTTATCTCTAAACTTCCTGCAACATCTACTTTATCTCCAATTACAAAATCTGATGCTAAATTTCCCAAATTAAATCCAATAGCATTTATATAGATATTATTTTCACTCTTTAAAGTTAGTTTTAGATGTTTTCCATCTGATAAACTTCTTATTGAATCAATTTTCAGACCTTTGAATGCAAATATTGGCATCTTATTAGCCTCTCCAAAAGGTTCTAACATTGATAAACTTTGAACCATTTGCATATTAATATCTTCTACATTTAAAATTTGGTCAATATTTAATTCTGGTACATATTCAGAAAGATTTGCTTGTTTAGCTATCTCCAAAAATCTTTTTTTAAAATTTTCAAACTCATCTTTTTTTACACTAACACCAACAGCCATACTATGACCACCAAAACCACACAGTATATCTTTACATTTCATTAATGCATCATGTAAATCAAACCCTGGTATACTTCTTCCAGAACCTTTACCAATATCTTTTTCATCTTCAAAGCATACCAAAATGGAAGGTTTTCCATATATCTCTGTTATTTTTGAAGACACAATACCTATTACCCCACTATGCCAATTATTTCCACCTATAATAATACTATCTTCTTTATCCAATTTTTCTTTCTTTATTTTAAGCTCCGCTTCTTCAAATATATTTCTTTCAAGCTGTTGTCTTTTTAAATTAAAACCTCTTATTTCATCTGTTAATTCTATAGCCTTATTGGTATCCTTTTCTAGTAATAAATCCAAAGCCTTATAACTAAATCCCATTCTGCCACATGCATTTATTCTTGGTGCAACACCAAAAGCTATTGAAACTGAATCAATTTTGCTGTATCCGTATATCATTTAAAATAGCTCTTAATCCTATATTTCTAGTACACTCTACCAATTTTAGTCCCAATTTTGTTATCACTCTATTTTCATCAACCAATGGTACTATATCGGAAATCGTACCAATTGCCACTATATCAAGATATTTTAAATATTCCTTTTCATCTAAGTCAAGCTTTTGAGATATTGCCTGTATCAATTTAAAAACCACACCCACACCTGCAAGCTCTCTAAATGGATACTCATTATCCTTTCTTTTACAATCAACAACTGCAAGAGCATTTGGTAAAACCTCAGACGGTTCATGATGGTCTGTTACAATCGTTTCAATTCCCAGCTTTTTAGCATATTCTATTTGCTCATTACCAGTAATTCCACAATCAACCGTAATTATTAATGTATAATTTTCTTTAGCAATCTTTTCTATAGCCTCATTATTTAATCCATAACCTTCATTTAATCTATTTGGAATATAATTTCCGACTTTTAATCTTCTATCTTGCAAAAAACTCTTTAATACTGTTGTACTTGTTATTCCATCTACATCATAATCTCCAAATATAATTGTTTTCTCATTTCTCTTAATTGCCTCTATTATTCTATCCACTGCTATTGGCATATCTGGCATTTTATATGGATTATGAAAATCATGTCTTTTTGGGTTTAAAAATATCTCTGCATTTTCTGTATTTATTCCTCTGTTTGCTAATATGGTTGCAAGAAATTTATTTATTCCAAATTTCTTTTCAATTTTTTCTACTTCTTCATTATTTTCATTGTTGCAATATTTCCATTTTTTTCTCATTGTTTTTCCTTTCATAATATTAATCTTTGGTTGTCATTTTACTACATTGGATAAAAAATAGCAATAGATTTTTTCTGATTGGGGACGGTTCCTTTCACGAAAAATGTTCCAAAAAGACCCGGTCCCAATGGAACATTTCGCAAAAAGAACCGTCCCCAATCAGAAAAATGATACACCAAATTTTGCCCTTTGCATAATATAATGTATATCTTAGATGTTTTTAGTAGATAATAATTATTGAAGAAAGGGGTTCATTCTAAATGAAATCTTTGTGTATAAAAACCAATAATAATAAAGCAATCAATTATCTACTAGATAATTTGAATAAAACTGATTTAACTGATATTTATTTTTCATGCCATAAGTTTAGTATTTATAATAATATTTTTATACATTATAAAGGCAAAGACGAAAAGATGTTCTTTAGTACGATTTCTAATATTTTGTCTTTTTTAGTTTTAGATATTTATGAGGATAGTATTACAAGAAATATTTTACAAAAAGAATATTTTTATTTTGATAAATCTGAACAAAGTATTGTATTAGATAAGTTTTACGAGAATCGCTTAGAAAGTATTCAGGATTTTGAGGTTAAAGAAAATATTTTATTTGAGGCTTTTTATAATTTTTTTATTAATTGTAATTCTAAGATTTGTTGTAAATTATTTTTGAAGGGATTTATTACTTTTAGATTAAAAAAATATATTTCTGAATTGGAATCAAGTATTGATAGTTCTGTTAATCAATATTTAATTGAAAAAGAGTATCAAGAATTTGTATCTTTACTTAAAGTTTATATTAATTCTGAAGGCTATAATTCTGATTTGGTACATTTGATTTATAGGAATAGTAATAAAAATACAGATTCGGTTTTGCTTGATAAGGATAGAAATGTTATTGATACTAGTATAAATTTACTTGGTGCTAAGTATTTGTCTGATATTAGCTTTTCTTCTTCTGATATGATTTTAAATACTCTTTTGACTTTACTTCCTAAGAGAATTTTTATTCATTTGGAAGATGTTGATGATGAGGATGAGTTTGTGTGTACTTTGGAGGCTATTTTTGAGGGGAGAGTTTCTTTGTGTTTGGCTGTAGATGTTGGAGTTAAGAAATAGTTAAAGCAATAGGTTGAATTCTATTGCTTTTAACTTTTTAAGTTATTTATATATTATAATTTGACCATTTATTTCCATCCCATACTGTAGAAAAGTCTATTGTAACAATATTTTTTCCACTTACAATCCACTTAGAAAAACTTTTATCTAAATTATTTTCCACATAGTTATTTAGTTCATCTGCAAATTGTTGTGACTTTATATATTCTTCAGAATATTTAGCTAATTGATTTAAATATATCACGTTATCTTCAGTATATTTACCGGCATACCTACTTCCAACTGCACTTTTAGTATCTGTATAACAATTTTTTATAATTACCTCTCCCGAAAAATTAAATCCAACTATACCAACATCAGAACATTTATCAGAAATAATATCTCCAATATTATAACAATTAAATATATAACCTGCTTTTCCAGAATTTTGAATATTCATAGCCAAAATTCCTCCAGCATTTCTCGTATTTATTTTGTTTACTTCTCCCTCTGTTACCTGTATGGATCCTTCATTGTAACAATTTAAAATTTTGCCATCATTATGTAATATTGCACAAATCCCCCCTGTATTAGAGGAAGATATTACAGTAGCTTGATTAACACTATTTAAAATAGTACCATAATTATTAGAACATATTCCTGCTATACCTACATAATCCTTATTAATTGTACTTATGATTTTTGTATTATTAACTACATTTCTTATCTCGCCATAATTATTCAATACAATTCCAGCACATTCGTTGGATGAATTAATATTTCCATCAATTTTTATGTTTTTCACAGTTCCTTTATTTTCAATAAAAAAAGACGTTTTATTATCAGATTTCATATAAATATTTTTTATGCTAAATCCATTTCCATTAAAAGTTCCAGAAAATTTATTTAATGAATTTGAAGAAATAGCAAGAAATCCTGTACCTGTTGTCATTTCTGTTAATAATTCATTTCCATCATCATCTATTTTATTTAAGTCTCCAAAAACAGTAGTAGCATAATTTTCATAAGAATATACTGAAAAAAAATTCAAATTATTATTTAAAATTATAGTTTTTCCATCAAAATCATTTGTTTGTGTTTCTTTTGAAAAAGCAACCAAATCTTCTATGCATTCAATTCTATAAGCATTAGATAAACTTGAACCATCATACTGACCATTTTTCGAAATATCTCCTGCATATTGGTAGCTATTTTTAGTAGTTGGACCCGTTATTGTACCATCTTCTTCTATTGTATAATAATAATTTTTTTCATTTATTAGTACATCCAAACCATTTCCGCAATTTGTTACTGTGATTTTATTTTCACCTAATAATTTTTGTAAGTCATTTTCTATATCATTTTTTATTTTTTCATTGTTATTTGTCATATATTTTGTATATAAATTAGTATATGCAAGTTCAATTTTTTCTTTTTCACTTGATATTTCTGTTATTTCTTTTGCTTCCCTCGCTTTATTTAATATTCCGTTTTGTCCTGTTAACATCGAAATACTTGCACCTGCCAATATTAAAAGTAATATTATACTAACCACTAGTGCAATCAATGTTATTCCTTCATTCCTTTCCATATGTTTACCATCCTTTCATTTGTATATTAGACATATAATGTCGCCAAATTTATATTAGCAAACATGACATTATATGTCAATATCATTTAAATAAAAAGTGACATTTTATACCGTGTTTTTTGTTTTACCACTATGACATAATTGTCGTGGGTGATAAAATATGATTAAAGAATATAGAATTAAAAATAATTATACTCAAGAACAACTTGCCGAAATAATTAATATAAGTCCTAGACAACTTCAAAGAATTGAGAAAAATGAAGATAAAACTAAAATTGAAACTATAAGAAAAATTATAAGGGTTTTGAATATTCCTGATGAGGAAATTTTGAAATATATAAAAAAATAAAATAGTTAGAATGTTATTTTTCTAACTATTAAATAAGTTTAAATTTGTGATTTCTTCTTCTGATGTTCCATAATATCCAACAACTCCATAGTCATTTAACTTTTTATTAATTATCACTTAACGAGAAATACCTCATACAACGGCACAGATTTAATATTATTAGCAAATCCAAAATTTTTAGTAGAAACTCTAATAGCATACTTAGGATTATATCTCTTCATATAAACACCTAAACTCTTACTTCCAACATTATCATCGCCTTTAACTTCAACAGGAATTATACCATCATCATTATATAATATAAAATCAACTTCGGCTCGATTTCCTGATTCCCAATACACCAAATTATTTGAATTCACAACCAACTGTGTTGCAACATAATTTTCAGCAATAATTTCTTTATATTGTAATAAATTTTTTACAGCCTCTGGCATTCCACCTACACATAAATATAATTTATATAAATTCAATGCTTTTTCATGTAATACAGAGTCCATTTGTATATTATTTATATAGCAATTTTCTTTTTCATTTATTAAAGCTATATTTCCATTAGCAATCAAAAATTCTTCAAAATCCATTGGATACATATTTAACATCTTTACTTTGCCAACCGGAAATGATGAATGCATTCTTTTTAGTTTAACACCTAGTAAACTCCCTGCACATATTATTTTAAATGGTTCTTTGGTTTCGTTAAAATATTTTAATGCACCTATTAATTCTTCACATTCTTGTATTTCATCAAAAAAAATTTCACACTTCAAGTTCTTTTTTCTTTCCTATCTAATACTATTGAAATATGAAAAGATTTAAAATATTTATATTAAACTCACTACTAATGGTAGGAAGTTCTCTATTCTTACAAATAATAAGATTAGTTTTCAACATCTATGTCTCTAATCAAATAGAAAGAGAGGCACTTGGAGTATTCCAATTAATTATGACCGCATATATGTTTGGTATTACACTTGCCGCTTCACGGTATAAACATAACATCAACCAGAATTATATCAGAAGAACTAGCTATTGGAAATAATCAAGGTATAAAAAAATCCATAATAAAATGTATAATAATAAGCCTATCATTTGGTTTTATAGCATGTATAATATTTTGCCTAAATGCATCTTTTATTGCAAAAATCTGTTTCCATAATAAAGTTGGAAATTCGGTGGTATATCTAATTTCAATAGCACTTCCAATGATAGCAATATCAAGTTGCATATCAGGTTATTTTACAGCGGTAAGAAGAGTTTATAAATCCGTACTTGCAAACTTTTTAGAATATGTTGCTAAAATTATTATAACCATTTTTTTACTAAAAAAATATATCCCAACTGGAAATATTGAAAATATATGTTTTGCTCTAATCTTAGGTGATGTTTTATCTGAGGTTTGTTCTTTTACATATAATATATTTGTTTTTATATTTGATTTAAACTCAAAAATTGATAATACTTGCACAATAAAAAATAATCATTTTCTACATAGGATATTTAGAATTTTACTACCTGTTGCTTTTACCTCTTACATCCGTTCAGGTCTTTCAACCTTAAAGCAACTTATTATTCCATCTAGCCTAGAAAAAAATGGAATAAATTGTGAGGCAGCTCTTGCTGAGTATGGTACAATAACAGGTATGGCAATGCCTATTGTGCTCTTTCCCGCAACATTTTTGACTGCCGTTTCTGGGCTTTTGATACCGGAGTTTTCTAGATACTATGTAAAAAAGGATTATTCAAAGATAAAAAAATATTCAGATAAGTTAATAGTAGGTTCATTTCTTTTTGCATCATTCTTGACTTGTATTTATATTATTTTAGGAAATAAATTAGGTGAAATTATTTATCATGATGCCCAAGTTGGTATTTATATAAAAATGTTTGCACCTCTTATTCCTTTTATGTATGTTGATATTGTCGTTGATAATATTTTGAAAGGATTAGATGCTCAAGTTAATGTTCTTTTTATTAATATTATTGATTTGCTAGTTAGTATTAGTTTTATTTTCTTTTTTGTTCCTGTTTTTGGAATTAATGGATTTATTGTATCTATTTTTGCTAGTGAGATTTTAAATTTTGGACTTAGTTTGAAGAAATTGTTGGATTTGGAGAAAAATTTCTGATTGGGGACGGTTCTTTTCGCGAAAAGAACCGTCCCCAATCAGAAAAAAATCACAAATTCTTCCTCCTAAGTTGCCCACAAGCAGCATCAATATCAGACCCAAGTTCGCGCCTAACAGTTGCGACAATACCGTGTTCATTTAAATAATCTCTAAACTTCAAAATATTCTCATTTGAACTCTTATCAAATTTACCATTCTCAATTTTATTAATAGGAATTAAATTAACATGACAAATCATCCCTTTAAGTAGCTTAACTAATTGTTTAGCATCATCTAAATTATCATTATTATCCTTGGCTAGTGCATACTCAAAAGAAATTCTTCTATTAGTTGTTTTTATATAATCTTTGCAAGCTTTCATTAATTCTTCAATATTATATCTATTGTTTATAGGCATCATTGAACTTCTTTTTTCATCAGTTGTTGCATGTAAAGATATAGATAGTGTACATTGAATATTTTCTTCTGCTAATTTATAAATCATAGGCACTAATCCGCTTGTTGATACACTAATATGTCTTGCTCCAATATTAATGCCTTTTGGATTGTTTATAATTCTAATAGCATTTACTACATTGTCATAATTATCTAGTGGCTCCCCTATTCCCATAAATACTACATTGGAAATTTTTATGTTTTCATCTCTTTCTACTGCTAATAATTCTTCTACGATTTCGCCTGATGTTAGACTTCTTATAAATGCTATTCCTGTTGAGGCACAAAATTTACACCCCATTTTACACCCTATTTGAGATGATACACATAAACTATATCCGTGATGGTATTTCATTAAAACTGTTTCTATTGCATTTCCGTCTAATACATCAAATAGATATTTTATTGTTCCATCTGATGCTACTTGCTTTCTTAAAATGTTGAAAATACATAATGTGTAATTGTGTTTTAGTTTTTCTCTTAGATTTAGTGATAAATTTGTCATCTCATCAAATGATATTACATTTTCTTTGTAAATCCAATTAAATATTTGCTCTGCCCTAAATGGTTTTTCTCCCATATTAATTAGTTCTTGTTTTAATTCTTCTAAATTATAATCTTTTATATTTTTCATATTCCCTCCAAAACTTTTCCTATTATATTACAAATACTTCTAAAAATCAACTTGACATATATATTAAAAAAATATATATTTAAGTAAATTTTATTTAAAAAAGGAGGACATATTCATGAAAAATATGTTGAAAAAAATTTCATTTATTTTTATTTTACTAATTTTAAGTATTGTTTCTATATCTCTTGCAGACAATACTGTAAATTATGATAATGAGGTAGTACCTATAAGTATTGATGGTGATGTACCTGTAGATATTGGTCTTTCTCAAGATGAGGCATCTACTTCTCAAAAAAATTATTTTTATTTTGGTACAGATGATGTAAATCTTACTACACCAATTACTGGAGATGTTTTTATAGCCACATCTGGAGCCGTTACTATTGATACAACTATTAATGGTAATGCTTTTATTTGTGCAACTTCTGTAACAATTTCTGAAAATGCTGTAATTCAGTCTTCATTATTTAATGCATCTAACTCATTAACTATGGCAGGAACTATTGGCATTAATATTTATGATGTTTCAAGTGATTTTACATTAAATGGAACAATAAAAAATGATTTGTTTTTAACTTCTAGCAAATCTAATATAAATGGTTCTGTTTATGGAGATGCTAATATTTCAGCTGAAAATATTTCAGTGTCTGATAGTGCATCAATTAAAAACAATTTTAATTATTCAGCAAAAGAAAAAATTAATTTATCTGAAAATGTAGTTGGTGGAACTGTAAATTATAATGCTATTAGCACATCTAAAGAAGATACTTCAAGTGATGTGACTGATTTCATTGTATCTACTATTTCTTTTGTGATATTTGCTGTTGTAATATTTATTTTATGTAAATGGTTTAACTGTAGATTTATAAATTTTCACACAAACTTTTTCGAAAACTTACCTAAATGTCTATTATATGGATTTTTGGGATTGATTGTTACACCAATAGTATGTGTTATTTTATTAATATTAAATTTAACTTTAAATTTATCTTTTATGCTACTTGCAATTTACATTTTAACATTGTTCATTGCATCTAGCATTGTTATAATTGTTTTATCTAAACTAATTGCTGAAAAATTACAAAATAAATTTACTAAAACAAATAACACATTATTAACAATATTATCTATTATAGTTTTTAGTATTGTGTATAAACTTTTACAATTAATACCTACTTTAGGAGCAATAACCACTTTTGCAATGATAATGGTAGGAATTGGTATTTTATTTAAAAATTTAATTCCTGCAAAAGAACCTAAAAATGTGTAATTTATTAGAAAGGTACTTTTAATGAAACATAATAAAGAAAAAAAATTAAAGGAAAATAAGAAAAATAAAAAAGAACCTAAAAGAAATAATCGTTTTAAAAAGTTTATAATTTTCGCTATTATATTGATTTTAATAGTAATTATTGGTTATCTTGTATTTAAAGCTTATACATTCAAAACACTTGCTAAAGAAATGTTTAATAATACAACTTCAGCCGTGTTTGATAATAATAAAAATGTAATTGCTGAAATTGGAACAGAACGAAACAGAGATAATGTTAATCTTTCAGATATACCAGATAATTTAAAAAATGCCTATATTTCAATAGAGGACCAGCGTTTTTACAAACATCATGGTGTTGATATTAAAAGAACTGGAGCAGCCATTTTTTCTTATGTTATAAGACGTGGCTCTTCCTCTTTTGGTGGTAGCACTATAACTCAACAATTGGTCAAAAATTTGACTGGTGATGACTCTAATACTATTTCTCGAAAAGTTAAAGAGTGGTTTTATGCTTGTGTTTTGGATGGATGTTTTTCTAAAGATGATATTTTAGAGGCTTATTTAAATATTATTTATACAGGACCTAATATTTATGGTGTAAAAGAAGCGGCTCATTATTATTTTAATCGTGATATAAAAGACTTAAGTTTAGCAGAATCGGCGTTTTTGGCAGGAATTAACAATTCACCTAATTCTTATAACCCTTTTTCTGATACTGATAAATCCGAAAAAATTAATAAAAGAACCAAAACAGTTTTAAATAAAATGTTAGAATTAGGCTATATTTCGAAAGATGAACATTCAGACGCTATATTAGAATTAGATAATGGATTAAAGTTTAGTAAAGGAACTATTTCTGGCAATTCAAATATATATTCATATCATACTGATGCACTTATAAATGAAATAGTATCTGATTTTGCTAATAAAAAACATATATCGCAAGATTTTGCAACAAACTATTTCTATCTGTCAGGAAGTTCTATTTATAGTACTCAAAATAGTAGTGTTCAAAAAGCCGTTGAAACTGAATGTAAAAATAAAAAATATGTTTTAAAATCCTCAAATGGTGAAGATACCGCCCAAACAGCCATGGTAATTATGGACCAATCAACAGGATATGTTGTAGCATGTACTGGTGGTCTAGGAGAAAAAACAAAATCAAGAGGATTTAATAGAGCTACACAAATGAAACGTCAAACAGGCTCAAGTATGAAACCAATCGCTGTCCTTGCTCCAGCAATTGATAAGAAAATAGTTACAAATGTAACAGTATTTGCAGATGAACCTACCACATTTACAGATTACAACGGAGAGGCTTATTCCCCTATTGATTATGATAATTATAAAGGCTCTATTACATTAAGGCAAGCTGTTGAATCTTCTCAAAATATACCTTTTGTAAAGCTTATGGAACAGCTTACACCTCAAGTTTCTGTAAAATACTTAAAGAAAATGGGAATCACCAGCTTAAATGACAAAGATGTAAACCTTGCCCTTTCTTTAGGCGGGCTAGACCAAGGCATTTCCCCTCTTGAATTTGCGGGTGCATATAGTTCTATTGCAAATGATGGTGTTTATATTGAACCAACTTTTTATACTAAAATAGATTCACATTCAAATGAAACTATTATAGTATCAAAACAGAAAAAAAGACGTGTAATTTCTAAAGATGCTGCATTCATTTTGAAACAATTATTAACAGAACCAGTTACAGGAAGTTCCGGAACAGCCACATATTGTTCAATCTCAGGAATGGATGTTGCAGCTAAAACTGGTACTACAAATGACAATTATGACAGATGGCTTTGTGGATTTACTCCTTATTATACAGCAGTATGTTGGTATGGGTTTGATATGAATGAAAGTATTAATTTTAATGGCAAAAATCCAGCAGGTCTAATTTGGTCCAATGTTATGAAAAACATTCATTCAGGTCTTCCAAATAAAAAGTTTGAAAAGACTGATGGAGTTATAACTTCAATAATTTGCAAAGACTCTGGAAAAACAGCTAACTCAAGTTGCCCTAATACTTTTACAGAATACTTTTTAAAAGGTACTATGCCTGATATATGTACTCAACATTCTGGAAATAGTTTGAATACTAATAAATCTAACATCAAAAATACAAACACTAATAATTCCAGAAACAATACTAATGAAAATAGTAATTACAAAAAAGAAGAAACTAATTTAACATCTTCACCTACTCAGGCACAAAACACTACAAAAACTGAAGAAAATAATTTATCTAATGAAACCGTAAATAAAAATACTACTTTTGAAAATAAAACACCTAATAATAATACCTCTATACCTTCAGATAGTGCTAAAAATAATACTATTAATAATACAAATACTAACACAAATACCAATACCAATAGTTCTACTATCCAAAACAATGTCATTTCAAATGAAAATTTGAACTAAAAAAATAAACAATTCAAAGAATTTCTTTTGAATTGTTTATTTTTTTCATAAAATCTAAAACAGATTCATAAAAATTACAATGGAGGTTTACTTTAATGAAACATTTTAAAATATTCGTATTTAAAATAAAAAGAAATATCCTACCAGGAATATTTTTACTGTTTTTAATATGTCTTATACTATTTTCATCAACAAATATGCAAGCGGCAAAATCAGGGCTAAAATTGTGGGCAAATTCAGTTATCCCATCACTCTTCCCTTTTTTCATAGCAACAGAAGTACTATCTAAAACACGTATACCTTATCAATTCGGAAAAATATTCAATAAATTAATGAAACCTCTCTTTAACATCTCAGGAGAAGGAAGTTTTGCTTTATTCATGGGATGGCTAAGCCGGCTACCCTGTAGGTGCAAAAATAGCAGTTAATTTCAGAAATAATAACATCTGTACTAAAGAAGAATGTGAAAGATTATTAAGCTTCTCAAATAATTCCGGTCCACTATTTATTATAGGTACTTGCCGGCATAAGTTTATTTGGTAGTTACCTAATTGGAATTTTACTTTTTATTACTCATATTTTAGCATGTATAACAGTTGGAATTATATTTAGATTTTGGAAGAAAAATTCAGCAACTAGGCAGAATTACAATGTTTCTAAATATGACAACAAACTACAAAATATTACAGTTTCAAATTTAGGAGAAATATTAGGCACAAGCATTCAATCTGCTATTTCTACAATTCTTATGATTGGTGGATTTGTAGTTTTATTTTCTGTTATAATTTCAATTTTAAATGTTAGTGGTATTACAAATTTAGTTTGTATCTTGCTTGAACCTGTTTGTCATTTTATAGGTATTCCTTCAAAAATTATCGCATCAGTTTTTACAGGTCTTTTTGAAATTACTAATGGAATTAATATGGTATCTTTGATTAAGCTTAAAAATATTTCTTTAAACATAATTGTTACTGCTTTTTTACTTGGTTTTGGTGGGCTTTCTGTTTTGCTTCAGGTTTTCAGTATTGTTTCTAAGTCTGACTTGTCTATTAAGCCTTATGTTATTGGGAAAATTTTGCATGGGATTTTTGCAGGAGTTTATACTTTTTTGGTTATGAGTATTTTTAATTTTTAATTTTTCGCATTGGGGACGGTTCTTTTCGCGAAAAGAACCGTCCCCAATGTCAAATTTTAAACTGAACACAAATCCCTCAAAAGCAGTTTGAGGTACTTTTGAGGGATTTATAGCTTTTAATTTATAATGACTTTCTTATCTTCCCCAGCTATCTATTTCTTTATCTACTTCTTCCATTGTCTTTATTGGTAAACCATCTACTTTTGCTCCTTTTGGCCAGGTAATCTTTTTCCCTGTTTTTTTCTCGATATATGCTTCTATTTCTTCATCATCCATACGTATTAATTTCTCATATGGTATTCCTATTCTTTTCGAAAGTAATTCCTTTGTCTTACTTGATAATTTAAAACTCATTTTTATTCCTCCTAGTTTTATATTTGATTTTTTAGTTTTTATTAATTTTATAGTTTGTAGCAAATATGAAATCATTGTATATTTCATCCACATTATTTACAAATAATTTTAACTCCATAAGTGGGGCTTGTCAATATATTTTTGTCTATTACAGTAATAACGAATATAAAATTTTTTTAAAAATTTAAATAGTTTTGACCAACTGTTTTTCGCATTCCAGTTATATCAAGGTAAGTTTATGTGTTAATTGGGCATAGAATATTCTGCAAAATACTTTTACGCTTTCATATTTTTCCATTTAATAATTTAATTTCTCTTATAATATTTTAAAATTTTCTTTTGTAACTCTTTATCAATTTCTTCAATCCCTGTATATATTACAATCATATCAGTACTCCTTCCTTTTGCTTTAATATTGTTCTTGGATCAATTAATTCACCATTTTTTTAATTTTCTTTCTTTTGTTTTATTACTCTAGGTAACATTTTCAAATTTTGTTTTTCAAGATTATGTTTGCTTTTTTTATTTTTTTTGCATTATTCAATTTTTATATTATTTTGTAAATCCATTGTTACTCTAGCGTTTTATCCATTATCTACGACATAATAATGCTACACACTCAACGTGCGAGGTGAAGCAAAATAAATCGAACGGCTGAATTACTTTAATCTCATATTCTTCTTCTAACATTTTCAAATCCCTCACCAAACTTGCCGGATTGCAACTTATATAAACCACTCTTCTTGGTTTAACCTTCAAAATATTACTAATACTAGTATTATCAAGCCCTTTTCTTGGAGGGTCAACAATAATAACATCAGGAATAACTTTTTTATTTTCAATTAAATCAGTCAAAACAACCTCTGTATCACCAGCAATAAAATGAGTATTATTTACTTCATTAAATTTTGCATTTTCTTTTGCCCTCTCAATTGCCTGCTCAACAATTTCTACTCCATAAACCTCTTTTGCAGAATTAGCCATAAAGATAGAAATTGTACCTATTCCACAGTATAAATCAAATACAATATCATTCTTGGTAATTTCAGCCGCTTCTATTGCATAATTATATAACGCCTCTGCTTGTACAGGATTCACTTGATAGAAAGAAAGTGGTGAAATATTAAAATAATAATCTCCTAACCTGTCCATAATGTAATTACGACCTAATATCGTAATATTTTTATCTCCTAATATTACATTTGTATTTTTCATATTCGCATTTACAATAACAGAAACAATTGAATGACATGCTCCTCGTAAAGATTCTGCAATTCTTTTTGCATGTGGTAATTCATTTGCATTAATAACTAAAATTACCATATATTCTCCTGTACTTTTAGCAGCTTTTACTACGACATGTCTCATCAAACCTTCTCCGGTTTTTTCATCATATATACTTAGTTTAAATTCCTTTATAGCATCAATTACATATTTTGCAATTTGAATTGACTTTACATCTTGAATTGCACACCCCTGAACAGGAATTATTTCGTGTGTTCTGTTTGCAAAAACACCTATAACTGGTTCTCCATTTTTATCTACTCCTATTGGAAATTGAAGTTTATTTCTATAATGATATGGATTCCCCATAGCTACGGTCTTTTCTACTTCTATTTTATTTTTTAATGTTTTATTTACAAGTGATTGAACCGCATTTTGTTTTATATTTAATGTTTCTTCATAATCTACATGTCTTAAATTGCACCCTCCACATCTTTTATATGTTACACAATCTGAATCTATTCTGTATTTTGACTTTTCTATTATTTCTATTATTTTTCCAAAAGCATATGATGCTTTAACTTTTACTATTAAAATTTTTATCTTTTCGCCCTTTAATGCTCCCTGTATAAATATTGTATAATCTTCGATTTTTGCTATTCCTTCTCCTTCAAATCCATTATCTATTATATTTACTATGTATTCTTTATTTTTTTGGATTGGTATTTTTTTCAAGACTTTTCTCCTCCTAATTTAGTTTATATAAAAAATATCATAAATCCACATCTCAGTCAAGCTATTTTATATAGTTCTACTACAATTCGTAATAAAATCTAAAACTATGCAGTAGGCATAGTTTTAGATTTTATTACGAATTACATATAAGTTTTAATAATTTAATTCTTTCTTCTTTATTTCTGTTTATATTAAATTTCTTATAAAATTCCATAAACATTAAATATTTCTCATCATTGCACTTAGGAAAAATAGTTTTGTTTTTGTCATAAATTATTTCTCTATTTCCATACCAACAGATATAAATTTTATCAATATATTCTTTGGGAACTTTATTTAAAACCTCAATAAAATCTCTATGTGAAACAGGAAAATATTTCCCTTGTTCATATAATTTATATAATAAAGTATATGGTTTTATATTAATAGGAAATACATTTACTTTATCAATATTATTTTCAAAGCACCAATTTATACTATTTAAAGTATCAGCTTTTTGTTCTTCATCTGTTAAAAATGGACTTCCAAAAATCACATTTGCTTCTACTCCAAAGCCATATGATTTTATTAAATTGACTTTCTCAACAAAAATCACATTATTTATATATTTGTTTAAACATTTTTCCCTTACTTCGTTATTACTACTTTCTAAACCAAGTTCTATTACAACATCTTTATTATATAATTTCTGTTTTATTAAACTAAGTATTGAATCTTTTATAGTTAAATAATGTGTTTCGAATATAATTACATCTATGTTAATATTAGATAATTCATCTAATAGAGTAATAATATTTTTCATTGGCATTTCATTTGTATCTAAAATGCTTCCCAAAGTATTTAATAATAGTACTTTTGGTATTTCCTTTAAATTTCTAAATATATTATTTAGGATTTCTTTAATATCTTGTGGTTTTAAATTATCTTTTCTTACTTTTCCATAATCACACATTATGCAGTTTCCACATTTACTGTATTTACATCCTTTACTAAAAAAACATACTTGTAATACTTTTCCATCAAAAAAAGTACCATACTTTTTTTCCGTAAAATCTTGTTTTCTTTTTTCCTCTATATGTAATCCGTATCAACTCTTTACTCAATTTCATATTCATCCTCATTTACGCTTTTAATAAACTCTCTATACCTAATTTTAGGATTTTTACCATCTTTCTCTTTCAGTTGCTGTTTAAACTTTTCATAACATCCACATTCTAGTTTTTCTGCTTGTTTTAATAATTGTTCTAATAATTTTTTTCTTTCCTCTTGATTAAAAGTTCCATTTATATTTCTAAAAAAATCTATTATTATTGATTTACAATGTGGGCAAGTATAACAAGTTTGTTCTTTAATATATGGATCTTCTTTTTCTCCAAACCAAGAAAAAGTAATCAAATTTTGAATACTATCATCTAATAAGAGTTCTTTTGTAGTTTCAACCAGTCCCCATGGATTTGCAGGTTTATAAATCCCTTTTTCTTGCATATATTCCATAATAGTATTTTCTTTAATACTCATCAAAAATAAAACAATTTCTGCATTTGGTAAATTTTTATTAATACTTTTTACTGAACTTACAACAGCATTTATTCGTTCTTGTTCACTCATAAATGGAAATCCATAAATTAAATTTATACCTAAACTCATTCCATATTTTTCCAGCATATTATAAACTTCAGTTAATTTATTGTTTTCAACTCCAATTTTATTTATCAATTTTCTATTTTCAGGGTTCATATCTTCAATTCCAACTTCAAATCCAATTTGTTTTTTTCCTTTATTAATTTGATATATATACTGTACTAGTTCTTCAGGAATTTGACTTAAATGTGTTTCTATTAAAATATGGCTAAACTTTTCATTTTCTATTGCTGTTTTTATTATTTCTTTAAATGTTTTACCATCAAATTCTTTTGAATCTGTTATACTCCCTAAAGATTCTAATACTAACACATTTCCGTCTATATTTTTTAAATTTCTTTTGAAAGCATTCACATATTGATATGGTGTAATTAAGCATTGATTACTAACACCATAATTACAATTCCAACAAGAACCAGATTTTTTCATTCTACAACCTAAGGTTTTAAATTGTGCTTGTACCACTTTTCTATTAGCATATATATTTTCTCTTATATGAACTATCAATTCATCATGAGCTCTTACATTTTGAGATGTTAAACGTTGAAACTTTTTATCAATCTTAGCTATTTTTCTTAATGCTGTTTTTTCTTTTGTATCAGTTAAATCTACTTTTATACTATCTTTCCAGCTTTCTTTTTTCATTTTCTTCACCTATTATTAAATATTCTTTTTTGTATCTTTTTTTTCTTATAGGTTTTTGGTTTTTATATCCAAATGCTACCCCACACATTAACTCTTTATCTTTTAAACCTAAATATTCATTTATAATATTATCTATAAATAAAACATCACATAGCCAAGTTGTATCTATTCCTAATTCTGTTGCTTTTAGTATCATATGTTCTACCGCTGCTCCTACAGATAAAGTATCTGCTTTAATTCTATCAAAATAATAATCATGTATTATTACCATATTTTCTATATCTTCACCATTTAACAGTTTTTGAGGATTTTCAATTTTATCTACATTGTTTGAATCCCATTTATCACTATAAATCAAAACACAATTTCCTACTTGTCTTATTAAATTAGCACTTCTTTTTATTGTGGTTACCAGTCCTGTATTATTTATCCATTTTTCCATTTTATCTGCAATATATTCTTTTTGCTCATCTGTTAATATATAAAATCTCCATGGTTGCCTATTTTTCGCAGATGGTGCAATTATTGCGCTTTCTATAATTTTATTAATATCTTCATTACTTACTTTTTTATTTGTATAATTTAATGTTGTTAATCTCTTTTCAATAACTTCTGAAAATTCCATTTAAAATACGCCTCCATATTTATTGATTATACACTTTTATAAACAAATTTTCTTAACTTTTTTAGTATCATTAAAGTTAGTTTTGTGCTATAATAAATACAGATTTTTTAGGGAGCAGTTGAATATGAATAATTTTGATAGACTAAATGAAATAATTAAATATATAGAAATTAATTTAACAGATGAAATATCAATGGAAAAAATTTGTCAGATTTTATGTGTTAATGAATATACTTTATATAGAATTTTTAAATTTATAACAGGAATTTCTATTACTGAATATATTAGAAATAGAAGATTAAGCATGGCCGGACTTGAACTTATAAATTCTAAAGTTAAGATAATAGATTTAAGTATAAAATATGGCTATGATTCTCCAATTTCATTCTCAAGAGCATTCAAAAAGTTTCATGGAATAAAACCTAGTGAGGTGAAACAAAATTCTAAATACTTAAAAAATTTTCCACCATTTACTTTTAAAAATGATATTTCTGATAACAAAGAACTTGATTTTAAAATACAACAAAAAAAGGCTTTAAACTTTTATTCTATTTCAAAAAAATGTAATTTACAAGATATAAAGGTTGTTGCACCTAGTTTTTGGAAGGATATAGAATCTAGTTTTTATTTATGCAACCTTATAAACAACTTTTTTTTATTTCTAATAATTATAAATATTGTATCTTTTATAATTGTTATTGCAAATGTTGTTATACTGGAAGCTGTTGAAACTTCTCCGGCACTAAGAAGTAAGCATTCTGCTGAACATATGATGGTAAATTTCCTTCAAATTAATAAAAGACTACCAAAGAACATCGAGGAAGTAAAAAAATCTTCAAGATTTTCTCCAGAATGCGGTAGTCGTGAACTAATTAAAGGAATCGCAGAAGATTTTGTACGTAGTATAATTGCAACTATTTTTACAGCAATTGCTTACTGAATTATATCACATTTTTCATCTAATTCCGTAATAATTTTTATTTGGCTTCTATCTACCTATTATAGTTTAAGGTTCATAGTTGGAAAATTAATTACCAAATATGGTATATTAAATTTTGCAATTAAACCTTTAAACAAAGTATTAACGAATATCATACAATGCGTTAATACAACTGCCAATGTCAAGGATAAAGATATAGCTATGGCATATTATGTTTCAAAAGCTTGGCTACAAATCGTTTATCCAGAGTTTTATAATGGGAATGATGATTCCTGGAACAAATATTTAAAGTTAATAAAATAATTAGTGTTAGAGGGAGAAATTCCTAACAATTCTATAAAGTACAGTTTTTGTGAAAACATTAACTGTACTTTATTTAACGTTCTTTTAAATTTTATTTTACTATCTTTTTGTGGATATAAAATTAGACAAAAAAATAATACCAAGGCTATTTTCGAGAACCCTTGGTATTACTGCACTTGGTGCGGATGAAGGGACTTGAACCCCCACGTCGTTGACACTGGTTCCTAAGAC